>JAFTPF010000113.1 GCA_017463445.1 Clostridia bacterium | reverse complement strand
TAAGAAGTTTCACCTGTACCTATCAAGAACTTTTATCCAGCCGACGAATACTCGTCGGCGCGAATAAAATGTCAATCGTTTGCCGCTCTCAAGGAACCTTCTGTCCGGCAGCAAGTATTTGCTGCCCTTATCGAAGTTTTTGAGGATTCTCAAGGAACTTTTTTCAAAAAGTTCCTTGAGTGGGTTCCAAGGGCGACGCCCTTGGGCAGGGTGTGGGACGGCGTCCCACGAAAAAAACACCTGTGTCCTGTACTTACAGGACGCAGATGCGCGGTACCACCTGTATTCGTTGCCATGCAACGCACTTAGTGAGACCTGTCAGTCTCTTCTGCTGTAACGGGCAGACCCGTTGAACCTTACTGCAACAGCGCAGTTTGCGCTACCGTTCGGGCTCACCGCTCCCGGACTACTTCACGACTGCTGTTTATGGCGGTTCCAGCCATGCCGCCACTCTCTGAAAAACAGGGGAGGTCGCTACTCCTTCCGTTCATTGCGTTTTTGCAATTATAACACAAATTTCGAAGTTTGTCAACACCCCCGACTAATTTTGGTAAGGATTTTTTCACATTTTGGTGTTAAAATAGAGGCAGATCCCGTGCGCGGTACAATTCTGCCGTTAGGGCTTGACAAAATCCGACAGTTTGTGTATAATAATCACATACGCAGTAATTTGACTTAAAGCAGATCGGAAGATCGAACCTTACGAGGAGACTGTTATGTTTATAGAATTCGTAGTCGAAAGGAAAAAGGAGTACTGGTTACTCAGTTTGTTGGCGTCGGTGCTGTACGTTCTTTTGGGGATCGCCATGGATGTAGACATGGACGATGCCATCAAGATCGGTATCCTGTTGCTGGCGGCATTGACTCTGCGGATCCATTTTAAGGAAAATACGCCCGCAGTCATCGGACCGCTGCTCGCAGCCGGTTTTTCCTTCATTATATTTTATGAGGTACAGCTTGCCGTCGGTGCTACTATTGATAAGCTGACCGGACTTTTGATCTTTATGAACTTCTTGATCGTGTTCGGTATCGTACTGTTCGTGGCATCCGCTTGCGGCAATCTGTCCTGGGCGCTGATCGGTGTCAACGTTGTGTTGGTGATCCTTGGCATCGCAAACAATTTCGTGGTGCAGTCCCGTGGTGTGGAGCTCCAGTTTTCGGATCTGTTTTCTATCGGAACGGCAGCCGCCGTCGCGGGCGGGTATAAATTCACGCTGGCTTCGTACAGCGTGACCGCGATCATGCTGACGGTAGTGCAGATCCTGTTCTTCAGCCTGAACCGTCTGCCTAAATTCAAAAAACTCCCTCTGCGGATCACCAGCCTCTCTACCGGAACGGTCTCTCTGCTTCTGGTGATCGCGCTGATCTCTACTTCTACAGGTGCTTCGGCTATCGGATTTCAGCTCAAATCTTGGAAGCTCCAGCCCTCTACCTATAACGGATTTTTGCTCAATCTGCTCCACTCGGTGTCGGCGACAACGGTAGACGCTCCCGATGGCTATTCCCGCGAGGAGCTGGACAATATGATCAATTCATATTATCCCAACACTCCTCCCGTTACCGATGAAAAACCGCTCGTTCCACCCGATACGCAGGACGACCCCGAGATTCCCGGGACCGAAGATGTGGACGATACGAAGAAGCCGAACATCATCGTCATCATGAACGAGACCTTTTCCGATCTGACCGCGCTTTCAGCGGAGATGGAAAAGGAGATGACGGTCACAACGCCCGTCCTCCCGTTCTTCAGCTCCTTGTCGGATGAAGCTCCAAATATTTCCAAGGGTTATGCGATGGCGTCGGTATTTGGCGGCAACACCGCTAATTCCGAGTTTGAGTTCCTCACCGCCAATACGATGGCATTTTTGCCTCAGAATACGGTCGCCTACAGTCTTTATGTGGATCAGACCAACTGCTTCTCGGTCATCGACGTTATGGAAGCGGCGGGATACCGTACCATCGGTATGCATCCGCAACCGGGCGTTAACTGGAAGCGGAATCAGATCTATTCTTACTACGGTTTTGATGAAACTTACTTTCTGGAGACCAAGGATAACGGTGCGCAGACTTTCGTTACCGATACACCCTTGACCGGCGACGAGATCTATCGCAACTATGTCAGCGACAGCGCTACCTATCAGCGGATCATCGAGCTTTACGAGAATAAAGAAGAGGGCGAGTCCATCTTCACCTTTGCGATCACGATGCAGAATCACGGCGGATATAATTCTTCGAAATTCAATTATACCGTCAATATGCAATCCGCGGGAAGCAGTAAATCTGTAGATGAGTATCTCTCGACCGTACAGAATTCCGATGCGGCATTGCAGGAGCTGATCACTTATTTCGAAGCGCAGGAAGAGGAAACGCTGATCATTATGTTCGGTGATCATCAACCGAGCCTTCCCGATTCCTTCTACAGCCAATGCTGGGGACTCACGGAAAATTCGACCACTGAAGCGTTGCAGGCAAAATACGTGATCCCCTATCTGTACTGGGGCAATTTCGATTTCGAGACCGATTTCGCTGAACTGACCAGTATCAACTATATGTCCTCCCATATGCTGGAGATCGCGGGCATCGAAAAGACCCGCTTCCTGGAACTTCTGGACGCGATCGAAACGGAGATCCCCGCCATCAATTCCTTCGGCTGGTGGGATAGCGAGCTGAAGTTCCACAGCTTTGCGGAAAAAGACAGCGATTTGGTCCGGGAATTGCGTTTGTACAAGTATTTGCAATACAACCGTCTCTTTGACCTGCCCGAGGACAAATTGACAGATCTGTATCTGCCTGCTGTTCAAGGACCGGAGAGTGCCTCGGGAGGTATCCTCCCTGCAGCCATTTGTGGCAAGGACGAAGAATAACACAACAGACCCGCCGATTGGCGGGTCTGTTGTGTTATTAAAAATTGTTGACGAGTCCTTGACTTTTGATATACGTTAGTGTATAATAGATTCCGGAAATCCTGCGGATCACCGTAGCGGAAAGGAAATATTGCTCATATGAAAATTGCAACCGTATTATTCGATCTGGATGGCACGCTGCTGCCGATGGATCAGGATCTGTTTACCAAGACCTATTTCAAAGGACTCGCCAAAAAAATGATGCCTTTTGGCTACGATCCCGAGCAGCTCATCGCATCCGTCTGGGCAGGCACCAAGGCAATGGTCACAAACGACGGCTCCCGCACTTGTGAGGAGGCGTTCTGGGACAAATTTGCATCTCTTCTTGGCGAAGATATCCGAGAGAAGGAGCCTGTTTTCGCCGATTTTTACGCAAACGAGTTTCAATCGGTGCAGTCGGTCTGCGGCTGTAATCCCGAAGCGGCAAAGCTGGTGCGAGATCTGAAGGCGGTAGGCTATCGCGTGGTGCTTGCCACCAATCCACTGTTTCCTGCCATCGCCACCGAAAGCCGCACTCGCTGGGCAGGACTTGAGCCCGACGAGTTCGAGTTGGTGACCACCTACGAAAACTCCCGCTTCTGCAAGCCGAACCCTGCCTATTATCAGGAAATCCTAGAGAAAATCGGCGCAATTCCCGAGGAGTGTATTATGGTGGGCAACGAAGTCAAGGAGGATATGATCCCTACTGCCAAGCTGGGAATGCCAAACTTCCTGTTGACCGATTGTCTGCTAAATAAGGACGGTCTGGTCATCTCTGCCTACCCACAGGGCGGATTTGCCCAGCTGCGGGCGTATTTTGGATTGTAAGATCCATCAGATACGAAAAACGGATAGCCGTCGGCTATCCGTTTTTTCAGTTTATTCCTGTCCTTTGATGTTTCCCAGTAACTTGTACAATAACCGGTACAGTTCTACTGCCTCACCGGGCTTCAGCTTGACGCATCCCGCAACTTTTGCGGGAACCTCGGCGGCGGCATTCTTGAGCGCTTCACCCGCTTCGGTGATCTCTACCAGCAACACTCGCTCGTCTGCAGTTGAGCGGAAACGGCGGACAAACCCCTTCGCTTCCAAACTCTTGAGAACGGGAGTCAGCGTGCCCGAGTCCAGATAGAGCTTTTCGCCTAACTCCTTGACGCTCAGTTTTTTATGCTCCCAGAAAACCATCATGGTAATGTATTGGGTATAGGTCAGATCCAGCTCGTCCAGATAGGGACGGTATTGTTTCACAACCTCCCGAGAGGCGGCGTAGAGCGGGAAACAGATCTGATTTCCCAACTTCAGTCCTTCAAACTTCAAATCGTCCATAATATCCTCCAATGCAATAATTCGAAAGGCTTACGCGACGGCACTATCGGAAGTTGTTCGCTTCCACGTCACGATCATCCACAAGAAGCGGATGCCGGCAACCGACAGTGCGGCTCCAAGCCCGTTGTAGAAGGAGGCGAAAAACTTCGTGGGCAGTTTTGCGAAAACACGCAGCGTGATGCCCAGTCCCATCATGAACGCCATAATGAGATAGCCCTTCACATCCATAAATCGGAATACCGAAACCTTCTCTTCATATCCGAGAATGCGCTTTTTGTGACGGCGTACCATAGCCGTGAACATGAAGTGGAAGCCTGTAAATACCAGTAATGCCGCGCCCACGAGGATCCAGGTCAGGAGCTTTGCGGGCTTGAAAACGCTGATCATAGATTCGATGCCGATGCGGAGAATATTCACGCCGGCGGCAAGCCATAGGATGCCTGCCAGCAGAAAGAGGATCGGCTTTTTAACTTTCAACATCCCGGTGACCTCCTTGGTTATCCTTAAGAAGTGCTTCCACTTGCTCGCGCTTTTCGTACAAAACGCAACTGCCCTTATGATCCTCGATCAGCATAGAGCCATCCCGCAGCGCGGTAAAGAGTTTGGAATTGACTACGTCCCGAAGAGATGTGTTCTTGACGTTCATATCCGAGAAGGGAGAAAAGGGGCAAGGCTCCGCGCCGCCGTGAGAGTTGATGTGGAAGAACCCTCTGCCTGCCGCCAGACAGCCGTCGGAAGACTTTTCGTCGCCGGGGAAGGAGATGAAGAGGGTAGAGTCGTAGCGCTCGCGAACCGCCAGAAGCGTCTGGGCGAAGACGTCACGGTCGTCATTGTCGGGGGCAAGATGCTCGGTCTCTTCGGAAACGGGAACGTATTCCACATAGATCACAGCCTTACAGCCCTGCTTCACCAGCTGACCGATAAACTCATCGGACAGCACCTCCTGCATATTGTCTTTGGTTACCGTGACCGATGCACCGAAGGCGATCTTTTTCTGCTTCATCGCCGCCATTGCTTCCACCAATCGCTGATAAACGCCTGCGCCGCGGCGATTATCGGTCTGCTCCTTACCGCCCTCGATGCTGATGACCGGCACCAGATTGCGGTGATCGTCGAAGAGCTGTAAATACTCCCCGCGAAGCATCGTTCCGTTGGTGAAGACGGGGAAGAGGATCTCGGGGACCTTTGCCGCCTCCAGGATCACGTCACGGCGCACCAGCGGCTCGCCGCCTGCCAGCAGAATGAAGCTGACACCAAGCTCGGTGGCTTCCGTAAAGACCTTGCCCCATTCCTCGGCAGAGAGCTGATCCACGGGTGCGTGGTCGTGACAACCGCCCATAGAGCGGGCGTAGCAACCTGCACAGTGCAGATTGCAGGTGCTGGTGATGCTGGCGATCAGAAATGGAGGGATATGAGAGCCTTCCTCGGCGAGCTTTTGACGCCGTTCGGAGGCTTTTTTGCTGGCAATGGCGTATTTGGCCATAAATGCCGTTTCTTTAGGGCAGAACAGGGAAGTCTTGATCAGATCCTTCACCATATTTTCCACGCCCTTTGCCATATAGGCTTCCAGATCAAAGGGTTTGTTTGATTCAGACATCGTTATATCTTCCATGCAGTTAAAAATCTTGATATTGTTTCGATCAGCGGATCGGTAAGCACAAAGGGATCTTGGCAGTGGCAGCGATCCGACACAATTGCGCGATTACAGTAGATCCTTGATACTCTTTTCCAGTTTTTCGGGGGTAACGGTAGGCGCAAAGCGATCGACCACGTTGCCTTCTCGATCCACTAGGAACTTGGTGAAGTTCCATTTGATCTTTTTGCCCATAAATCCGCCCTTTTGGGATTTGAGATAGGTGTAGAGGGGAGCCTCGTTTTCGCCGTTGACCTCGATCTTGGCAAACTGCTTGAAGGAAACGCCGTAATTGAGCTTGCAGAAGCTGACGATCTCCTCATTGCTGCCGGGCGCCTGCGCGCCAAACTGGTTGCAGGGGAAATCCAGGATTTCCAGTCCTTGTTCCCGATAATTCTTGTACAGTTCCTCCAGACCCTCGTACTGAGGAGTGAAGCCACATCCGGTAGCGGTATTGACGATCAGCAGCACCTTGCCCCCGTAATCGGAGAGGGAGACTTTGTTACCCTGTGCATCCTTCATGGTGAAATTGTAAATCATTTTGTTGTTCCTCCCCAAAATTCAATTGAGTGCAATTAAATTATACAAAAGACAATCCGATTTGTCAAGAGGGTAACGAAGGGAAAATGAAAAAATGTTGCCGATCACAGATCGAAGGTCTGTGATCGGCGCTCGGTGATGTCGAATGTGGGAAATTGCCGTCGAATGCAAACGCGGTTTTCTATTAGTCGCTCCGGTGGTTCTTATAATAGAGGAAGGAATAGAGCATGGGGATCAGCACCATCAGGAGGACAACAGCAAAGAAGACGACTACGGATACGATGGGGAAGGAGGTCAGCGGAGCGGTCGCCAGCAGGATGAGTCCGCCGACTACCCACAGCTTGCCGCCCAAACGGTGGGTAGCGTTCAAGTTGCCCTCGTCGGCAAGAGTCCAGGGGAGTTTGATGCCCATGGTAT
>JAFTPF010000112.1 GCA_017463445.1 Clostridia bacterium | reverse complement strand
TGAATTGAGCATATCCGACTCCTCCGATGAATGTTTTGTGTGGTAACTTCATTCTATCAGATTTTTGTCAGATATGCTCTTTTTTTTGTTATTTTTTTGAGCTCTATCTGTCGGTACCCCAACATTTATTATAGAGCCAAATTAAGGAGCTTACAAAGTGTTATTATGAATCGAAATGAAAAAAGGGATGTGCTCGACTGAACACATCCCTTTGGTTGTAATTTGGCATTCTAAGTAGAAGCGGAATTACTTATACTTGCGCTTTCTTGCGGCCTCAGACTTCTTCTTACGCTTTACGCTGGGCTTGTCGTACTGCTCTCTCTTCTTTACTTCAGAAAGAACACCGGAGCGCTGGCACTGTCTTTTGAAACGGCGCAGTGCGCTGTCAAGAGATTCGTTTTCCTTTACTCTGATTTCTGCCATGTTTTGATTCCCTCCCCTCGCTCTTGCAGGAGACAAATTTTACTTGAATATTATACTACAAAAAATTCGGTTTGTCAATAGATAAATCAAATTTTTTTCATTATTTCGCCACAATATTCACCAGCTTGCCGGGAACGGCGATCTCTTTGATGATCGTCTTGCCCTCCAGCTGTGCGGCAATCTTGGAATTCTGCTTAGCTGCGGCGATCATATCCTCGCGGGATGCGTCGGCAGGGATCACGACGGTGCCCTTCAGCTTACCGCTGATCTGCACGGCGATCTCGATGGTGCTGTCGATGGTCTTTGCCTCGTCCCAGGTAGGCCAAGTAGCCAGAGAGAGCAGACCCTTGCCGCCCTCTGCTTCGTAGATCTCTTCACACAGATGAGGTGCGAAGGGGCAGAGCAGGGAGATGAAGGTCATCAGCTCATCCTTGGTGATAGAGCCAACTGCGTCGATCTCGTTGAGTAGTCCCATCATCGCCGCGATGGCGGTATTGAACTTCAGCTGCTCGATATCCTCGGAGACCTTCTTGATGGTCTTGTGGAAGGCGGATTCCAGCTTCTCGGTCACGCCACTCCCCTTAGCAATGGAAGGCAGATCAGCAACGCGCTCCAAGAAGCGCTTACAGCCCTTCACGCTGCTCTCGGACCAGGGAGCGGCAGAGCCGTAGTCGCCCATGAAGAGAACGTAGGTGCGGAGCGTGTCTGCGCCGTACTCGTTGACCACGTCCAGAGGGTCAACTACGTTGCCCAAAGACTTACTCATCTTTACGCCGTTGGCACCCAGGATCATGCCCTGAGCAGTGCGCTTGGCGTAAGGCTCGGCGTAGGGAACCAGACCCAGATCATAGAGGAATTTATACCAGAAACGGGAATAGATCAAGTGACGGGTCACGTGTTCCATACCGCCGTTGTACCAGTCAACGGGCATCCAATACTTCAGCTTCTCCTGAGAAGCGAATGCTTCGTCGTTGTGGGGATCGATATAGCGCAGGAAGTACCAGGAAGAGCCTGCCCACTGGGGCATGGTATCGGTCTCGCGCTTTGCCGCGCCGCCGCACTTGGGACAGGAGCAGTTCACGAAGCTGTCGATCTTGGCAAGAGGCGATTCGCCGCCCTCGCCGGGCTCGAAGTTCTCCACGTTGGGCAGGCGGAGGGGAAGCTCCTCGTAGGGAACAGCCACCATACCGCAAGAGGGGCAGTGTACGATCGGGATAGGCTCGCCCCAGTAACGCTGGCGGTTGAACGCCCAGTCCTTCATCTTGTACTGCACGCCCATCTCGCCGATGCCGCGTGCCTGCAACTCTTCGATCATACGAGAGATGGAGTCCTTCTTATTGGTGTAACCGTTGAGGAAATCGGAGTTGACCATCTCGCCGTCGCCCGTATAGGCTTCCTTGGAGATGTCGCCGCCCTTGATGACTTCCACGATGTCGATGCCGAACTTCTTGGCAAAATCCCAGTCACGCTGGTCGTGAGCGGGAACCGCCATGATCGCACCGGTACCGTAGCCCATCATAACGTAGTCGGAGATGTAGATGGGGATTTCCTTTCCGCTGGCGGGGTTGATAGCGGTAAGACCTTCAAGCTTCACGCCGGTCTTGTCTTTCACCAACTGCGTACGCTCGAACTCAGTCTTCTTGGCGCACTCGTCCTTGTAAGCGTCCAGCGCATCGATGTTGGTGAGTCGGTCACGGTACTTCTCGATGAGCGGATGCTCGGGGGCGATGACCATGAAGGTCACGCCGAAGAGGGTATCGGGACGGGTGGTGTAGATGCGGAGCTTCTCATCGGCACCCTTGACCTGGAAGTTCACGAAGGCACCGGTGGATCTGCCGATCCAGTTTTCCTGCTGCATCTTGATGTTGGGGAGGTAATCCACTTCCTTCAGACCGTCCAGCAGCTTGTCGGCGTATTCGGTGATCCGCAGATACCAAACGTCCTTGGACTTCTGCACGATGGCGCTGTGGCAGATGTCGCACTCGCCGCCCTGGGAGTCCTCGTTGGAGAGAACGACCTTACAGCTGGGGCAGTAGTTTACTAAAGTCTTGTCACGAAAAACGAGACCGTTTTCGAACATCTTCAGGAAGATCCACTGGGTCCACTTGTAATAGTTCTCGTCGGTGGTGTCCACGACCTTGGTCCAGTCGAAGGAGAAGCCCACCTTCTTCAGTTGCTCGGTGAAGCGAGCAATGTTCTTGTCGGTGACCACTCTGGGGTGCATACCGGTCTTGATGGCGTAGTTTTCGGTAGGCAGACCGAATGCGTCAAAACCGATGGGGTACAGAACGTTGTAGCCTTGCATCCGACGCTTGCGGGAGACGACCTCCAGACCGGAGTATGCCTTAATGTGACCCACGTGCATACCGGAGCCGGAGGGGTAGGGGAATTCTACGAGGCTGTAGAATTTCGGCTTGGAATAATCGTCGGAAGCCACGAAAGCATTCTCTGCTTCCCACTTATCCTGCCATTTTTTTTCAATCGCCTTAAAATCGTATTTCATTTGTTTGTCCTTCTTTATATTGATCTCAGTTCTCGGCAAAAAGTGCGGAAATGTCCACCTCTTCCGAGTCTGCCCATAATTTTTCCAGTTTATAAAATTGACGCGCTTCCTCAAGGAACACGTGAACCATCACGGAGCCGTAGTCGATGACCGCCCACTGACCTTCGCTGTAACCGTCCAGATGTAGGGGATCCACGGCGCATAGCCCCATCTTATATTCGATCTCTGCGGCGAGAGATTTCACCTGCGTGTTGGAGGTAGCCGAGCAGATCACGAAATAATCGCTGATCACAGTCTGATCTTCCACGCGCAGTAGCTTTACATTGTGTGCTTTACGGGTGTTGAGAATTTCGATCACCTTTTCTGCCATCTCACGGGAGGTGGCATCGGAGAGATCGCGGATGATGACTTCGTTTGTCATGCAAAAACTCCTTTCGGAATGGATATCGTTTATTGTATCACAGATTGACGGGAAAATCAAGAATTTTTCAAAAGAAAATTGCGTGATTTTATCGTTTGGGGATGGATCGGACGCCCTTCCTCGATCAGCCCTGCGATCGTGAGATCAAATGCCAGCAGAAGCGTTGCGTTAAGCCGCTTTTCAAGAGGCTGATCGACGCTTTCCTCATAGAAATAGCGTCGCACGCGGATGCAATCCTCAAACTTGCGGGTAGGCTCGATGTAATCAGCAAGAAAGAGCAGCTTGTCAAAAAGCGTCATGTTCTCTTTGCCGGTGGTATGGCAGGCGATGGCGGCGGTGACGGCAACGGGAGCGTCGAAATCCACCCGAGCCATTGCTGCGCCCGTGATGGCGTGGAGGGTTGCGGGGCTGTCCAGATCGTCCTGGGTCAGTTCGATGCCCAAAATTTGCGCCAGCGTTGCCTGCTCCGCGATCTGCAGTGCTTTGGTGGAGTCGTGGAGCAGGGCAGCCTCAGCAAGGAGAGTGGTATCCCGTTCGGACAACTCGAACAGCTCTGCCAGCTGCAGGCATTCGTCTCTTACCGATAGGGTGTGCGCAAAGCGAAAACTATCCAGCCTTTTGGCAATGCGCTCTTCCAGCGCAGTCAGATCATTCATTTGGATCGCTCCTTTCATCGGGTAGATAGAGCCCGTTTTCACGGATATAGCCGAGAACGGCGGGGGAGATCCATCGGCTGACGTCGTCTCCCTGAGCTAGTCCCGCGCGGATCTGGCTGGAGGATATGTCTATCGGTTTTGTAACGATCTCCACAGGCTCCGCATTATACTTGATGCGGTAGTTGTACTTGGCGTCGTCGATCATTTGACGGATGGCAGGTGTTTCGTCCTCTCGACGTACATAGGCGATGGTCGCCAGCGAGAAGATCATCTCGGGCTGGCGCCATTTGTCCAGCGACAGGAACATATCGGTGCCGCAGAGGAAGTAGAGCTGATAGCCCTGCATATGGAAAAAGCGCAGGGTGTCCACCGTATAGCTGACCGACTTACGGGTGATCTCCCAATCGGACACGAACAGCGTCTCGCCGTATTCGGGCGCATCCTCAAAGGCAAGTTGGGTCATTCTGAGACGGTGGATCGGTTCGATCCCTCCGTCGGGCTTGTGAGGCGGAATGCGGGCGGGCATGACCATCAGACGGTCCAGCTTCAACTGACGGAGAAAGGCAAGTCCTGCACTAACGTGACCGTTGTGTGGTGGGGAAAAGGTTCCGCCGTAAATGCCCAGAGTCTTCTGTAAAGCCATACCGTCAGACCGCCGACAGGTCGATCTTCTTGTGCTTTTCGGACTGGCGATACAGCACGAATTTGTTGCCAATGACCGTAACCACTTCGGCACCGGTTTCCTCAGCGATGATCTCAGCCGCCTCTCTGGCGGTGTAGAGGCTGTTTTCCAGTACCTTCACCTTCATCAGCTCTCTTGCCTCCAAAGCGTTGGAGATCTGTTCGGTCATATTTTCGGAGATCTCGCCCTTGCCTACCTGAAAGATAGGCTGGATCGAGGTCGCCATGGATCTAAGATAAGCACGCTGCTTGCTGGTCATTGTGCGTCCTCCCAAAATGCGATAAATTCTTTGCAGAACTGCTCCAGAGCTCTTGCTCTGTGGCTGATGGCGTTTTTCTCCTCGGGCGTGAGCTCGGCGAAGGTCTTCTGCAGAGGCTCGTACCAGAAGAGCGGGTCGTAGCCAAATCCGCCGTTTCCCTGAGGTGCGTGCAGGATGGTGCCGGGGCATTCTCCGCGGCAAATCAGTGCCTGTCCGTCGGGACGAACGGCGGCAACACAGCTCACAAAACGAGCGGTGCGGTCGGTGATCCCGTTCATATTGCGGAGCAGTTTATCGTTATTGTTCTGATCATTGCAAGGCTCTCCTGCGTATCGTGCGGAGTAGATCCCAGGTTCACCGCCCAGCGCGTCTACCGACAGACCGCTGTCATCGGCGATGCCGATATAGCCCATGGAAGCGGGCAGGGAAGCCTTGATCTTAGCGTTTTCTTCAAAGGAAGTGCCGTTTTCCTCGATGTCACCGATAACGCCAATGTCGTCGAGCGAGAGGATCTCCAGCTCGCGTCCTGCGGCGGCGGAGAGGATCTCCTTGATCTCCCGGATCTTATGGGCGTTCCGGGATGCCAGTACGATTTTCAACATATTTTCTACCCTTTAGTCGTCGATGAGCGCGTCTACGAATGCGGAGGGGTCAAAGACCTGCAGGTCGTCCATCCGCTCGCCCACGCCGATGAATTTCACGGGCAGATCAAGCTCTTCCTTGATGGAGAAGATGATACCACCCTTGGCAGTTCCGTCCAGCTTGGTCAGCACCAGGCCGGTGATGTCCGCGGCATTTTTGAACTCCTTCGCCTGATTGACAGCGTTCTGACCGGTGGTAGAATCCAGCACCAGCAGGGTCTCACGGGTGGCTTCGGGAAGCTGACGTTCAATGACACGATTGATCTTGGCAAGCTCGTTCATCAGGTTTTTCTTGTTGTGCAGACGTCCTGCGGTATCTACAATCAGCACATCAGAGCCACGCTTCTTTGCGGCGGCAATGGCGTCGTAAACTACAGCGGCGGGATCGGAGCCTTCGGACTGCTTGATCAGCTCGACTTCGGCGCGATCCGCCCAGACCTGCAACTGGTCGATGGCACCGGCGCGGAAGGTATCGGCGGCGGCAAGCAGGACCTTCTTGCCCTCGCTCTTGAGAAGATGCGAGATCTTGGCGATAGAGGTTGTCTTACCCACGCCGTTGACACCGATGACTAGGATCACGGCAGGGGAGGGCTCAATATTCAGCGGTTGTTTTTCGCCGATCATCTCCACAAGGATCTCCTTGAGCAGCGCAATGGCGGAGGGAGCGTCCTTGATCTTCTCCACTTTTGTGCGCTCGCGGAGCTTTTCGATGATCTCCTCGGTGGCGTTGTAGCCAACATCGGCACAGATCAACAGCTCCTCCAGCTCTTCCAGAGTATCTTCATCGATGCCGCGGCGGAAGAGATTGGACAGTCCGCCGAACAGAGCGTTTTTGGTCTTCAGAAGACCGTTTTTAAGTCTTTCAAAAAATCCCATTACAGTTTTACTCCTAATTTTTGTTCTACTTCGCCCACATTCATGGACAGGACTTTGGAAATGCCCTTTTCCTGCATGGTGACGCCGTAGAGCGTGTCTGCCGCTTCCATAGAGCCGCGGCGGTGGGTGATGATGATGAACTGCGTGTTGTCAGAGAACATTCTGGCGTAGGCGGCGAAGCGGTCTACGTTAACCTCGTCCAGTGCAGACTCGATCTCGTCCAGCAGGCAGAAGGGGGAAGGATTGACCTTCAGAATGGCGAAGAAGATGGCAA
The DNA here is from genome assembly GCA_017463445.1 of Clostridia bacterium. Lineage (GTDB taxonomy): Bacteria > Bacillota > Clostridia > Oscillospirales > CAG-272 > CAKSQF01. Next base: position 8,186 of record JAFTPF010000112.1, on the reverse strand, counting down.
TTGCCACAAATACCTGTTCGCCGCCCGACAGCAGCTTCAGGTTCTTGATGATCTTACCGGGAGGTGCCACCTCGATCTCGATACCGCTGGTCAGTACGTTGGCGGGATCGGAGAGCGACAGATTGGCGTTACCGCCGCCGAAGAGCTGCACGAAGACTTCCTTGAAGTTATCGTTGACCTTTTCAAAGGTGTCGGTGAACCGTTGACACATTTCGGTCTCCAGCTTTTCGATAATATCGGCAAAGTCACGTTTGGCTTTGTTCAGATCCTCCACCTGCGTGCTGAGTAGCTCGTAACGCTCCTTGACCTGCTTGTATTCCTCTACGGCACCTACGTTGACCGAGCCCAGCTCGCGAATCTTGGAGCGCAGACGGTTCTGGCGGGTGATAGAGGTAGCGCGGGTCTCCTCGGTGATGGGGGTAGTGACCTTTTCGCAGGCCTCGGCGCAGGTGAGCTCGTACTCCTCCCACAGCTTTTCGGTCAGCTTATCCTGTTCGGCGTTGATGCGGTCGAGAACCGATTCCAGCGTGGTATAGTTGCGGAAGAGACGCTCCCGCTCGCTCGCTTTCTCGCGGGATGCCTGACGCAGAGCGGTAGCCTGCTGTTCCAACTCCAGCGAACGCTCGGTCAGCGATCTGCCCTTCGACTTAATGGAGCCGATCTCGGCACTCAGCGCTTCTGCGGTTGCTTCGCTCTCGGCGATCTTGACGGCAAGCGCCGCACGTTCTTCCTTTACGGACGCTTGCCGTGCGGTGGAATGGAGAAGTTGCTCGGACAGGGCAGCGATCTGCGACTGTGCATCGTCGATTCGCTCACGGATGCGCTCCAGCTCCTTGGTCTGGACCGAGATGGTGACGAGTCCCGCGTTCTTTCGGGAGATGCACGCCTCCAGCAAAGCTGCGGTGCGGTTCTTCTCCTGCTGTACACCCTCCATTTCGGCGGCGAGAGATGTCAATTTTTCGGTAAGGTTTGCTTCCTTTGCGCGGAGAGCTTCGGCCTCCAGCAGTTTTGCGGCTTCCGCTTCGTCCAGACGTCCGCTGGCAGTGGACAGCTCCTTCAGATTCTGTTCTTCCTCCCGCATCCGTCCTTCCAGCATGGTCAGATTGGACTTTTCAGAGTTGTAGAGGATCGAGATCAACGACAGCTCTGAGCCAAGTGCTTCGAGCTCTCGTTCCGCATCTGCAAGGGCGGTTTCGTCCTTCTTGGACTCTGTCTGCAGAGCGGATAACCTCACTTCCAGCTTCTTTTGCTGGGAGACGATCTCCTCGATCTCGGCGGAGCGGGTAAGGATACCGCTCTCGCGTGCGGCGGAACCGCCGGTAAAAGAGCCTCCCGCGTTGATAATCTGACCGTCCAGGGTGACGATCCGATGGCGATACCCCGACGCTTTGGCGGATCGGGTGGCGTTATCTAAATTGTCAAACAGAAGTGTGCGACCGAGCAGGTAGGAGATTACTCCTCCGTAGCGGCGGTCGTAGCGTACCAGATCGGATGCAAGTCCCACGAAGCCTTCCTGACGGGATAGTGCGCTTAGATCGCCGTTAAAGTTAGACCCTTTTACGGAAGTAAGCGGATAGAGGGTCGCTCGGCCTGCGTTTTCACGTTTCAGAAGCGCGATGGCGGATTTTGCTGCCGCCTCGTCTTCCACGATCATATTCTGAATGTTTGCGCCCAGCGCCGTCTCAATGGCAAGGGCGTAGGGACGATCAACCGCGATGAGCTGCGATACGGTGCCGCAAATGCCCGAGAGCTGTCCGTTTTTCGTTGCCTCGGCGAGGAATTTGACGCTGCGGCTGTAGCCTTCGAAATGTTCCTCCATGCGGCGGAGGGTAGTCGCTCTTTGCTGACGGGACGAGATCTCGCCCGCAAGGCGATTCTGCTCCCGTACGGATGCTTCCAGAGAAGTTCGCAGTTTAGCGGCGCGGTCCCGTTCATTGTCCAGCGCAGATTGTTTTTCGGTCTGTTTTTCTTCGTAAACTCGGAGATTTTCCTTAGATGCGGTCTGTTTATTGAACAGGGAAGTGAGCTTTTGGCGAGTGGCCTCGATCTGCTCGGAATACTCCTCCTGACGGGAGTCGCTGGTGGATTTCGCAACGTCCAGCGCCGACAGCCTGATGCGGATACCGGTGAGATCCTGTCCGAGGGAGTCCTTCTGTTGTGCAAGTACATCGTACTGCAGCCCCGCCGCAATACTTTCCTGCCGCGCAGACTCCAGCTCAGCCTCGGTCTGGGCGTATGCCGCTTTGTGTTCGGCAAGCTCTGCTTCCTTGGTGTTGGCATCATCGCTCAGTTTAGTAATTTCCGCCTGCTTCTCGGCGATCTGCGCTTCGGTGAGACGGTACTTGTCCTCCAGCTCCTTCAGCGTCTGTCCCAGATGCTCCAGTCGGGTACGGCTGACCATCAGCTCTGCGTGGAGAGAGGAGAACCGTCCTGCCAAATCACCCTCGTGCTGCATAGCCTCGGCGTATGCGGATTGGTTGTCCTGACGCTCCTGATGAAGCGCTTCCTCACGCTTTTCAAGCGTTGCGATGGTGTCGTCCAGGATCTCCAGCTCGCGGGTCGCTACCACGAAATCGCGTTCGGCAATCTCGCGGCGGGAGGTGATGGTAGATAGATCGTAGACCGCAAGTCCGATGTCCAGTGCTTTCTTTTCCTCGTAAAGCTCCAGATAGATCTTCGCCTTTGCCGCATCCTTTTCCAGGGGACCGATGCGGGAGGAGAGCTCGGAAAGGATGTCCTGCACGCGCTCCAGATTGCCCTCTGCTTCGGCAAGACGCTTTTCAGCGTCGTGCTTTTTGTAGCGGTATTTTGAAATGCCGGCGGCCTCCTCAAAGATGATACGGCGGTCTTCGCTTTTTTGAGAAATGATCTCAGAGATGCGTCCCTGACCGATCATCGAATAGCCGGTCTTGCCGATACCGGTGTTCATAAAGAGCTCGACGATGTCTTTCAGACGAACAACTTTGTTGTTGATCAGATATTCGCTGTCGCCCGAGCGGTAGTAACGGCGGGTGACGGTGATCTCGTCGTAATCCATATCAATGCGGTTCTCGCCGCTGTTCTGGATGGTTAGCGAGACCTCGGCAAAGCCCATGGGAGAACGGCTGTCGGTGCCGCCGAAGATAACGTCCTCCATTTTGTTGCCGCGGATGTTTTTGGTGGAGAGCTCACCCAAAACCCAGCGGATGGCATCGGAAATATTGGATTTACCGCTGCCGTTAGGGCCGACGATGACCGTCACGCCCGATTCAAAGCTGAGTTTAGTGCGATCGGGGAAGGATTTGAACCCGTGAAGCTCCAATGATTTGAGTCGCATATAACTAATTATGATCCTTTCTCTTTTGGGAGCAGATCCGCACGCACAGAAAGCCCTGTAAGCGCGGGATCTTCGGCGATCTTCAGAAATGCGAGGGCAAACTCGTCTTGGATCGCCGTATAATTACACCGTTTCTGCCCGATCGCTATTGAAAGCTTGCCGGGCGCAACGGAAATTTTCAAGTTTGAATGTTCCGAAAGCGCAAGCTTGGCAATCTCTGCACTCATGCGCTTTCGATAAAGTGCCGAATAGCAAAGCTCACCCAGCGCAGGATGGCAGGCACCGCCCACCACTTGACCGGGTTTGTGGAGACTTTCGGTCTCGCACAGTCCTACCCGCAGAAGCTTGACGCCTGCGTCCAGCAGGATCTCCATCGGTGCGACGGTACGATCCACTGCATCCTCAACGGTCAGCGGAGTGTAGAGTCCGCTTGCGGAGTCCCTTGCCAGCGGTGTGTCGGCAAAGACCACGACGGGATAGATCCGAGCTTCCTTCGCGCCCATCGCTACGATGGCACGAGCGGTTTCGATCTCATTGGCAGGCGTGGAGGAGGGAAGTCCGATCATCATTTGTCCACCCAGTACAAATCCGCGTGAGACGATCATTTCTGCTGCCTGTCGGCTAACGTCGGCAGTATGTCCCCGGCGGCAGGCGGAAAGCACTCGATCGGATGCCGATTGGATGCCAAGCTCAACGGTCTTCACACCGTAGCGGGAAAGCAGAGTCAATATGTCGCTGTCGATGGCATCGGGGCGTGTGCTGACGCGAATGGACGACACCAGTCCCGATGCAACATAAGGAAACGCGATTTGCAGGAGTGCTTCCATCTCAGTCCGTGGGATCGCGGTAAAGCTGCCGCCGAAAAAGGCAATCTCCACTTCCGCGTCTGAAGGGATGGTGGATAGATGCTTCTCAATTTGACGGCGGGCGTCGTCGGGGGTCATCGGACGCACGCCGGTGATGGTCTTCTGGTTACAGAAGCTGCATTGACAGGGACAACCAAGATGAGGAACGAAAATAGGAATCGTGCAATGTCTCATTGCTTGCCGAACAGGGTCAGTGCTTCCTTGGCGGCTCTCTGCTCTGCCTCGCGTTTGCTGGAGCCAACGCCCCGCCCGATTACGTTGCTGTTGAGTCGGGCTTCCATGGTGAAGGTGCGTTGGTGAGGGGGACCTTCCTCCGCAATGAGAATGTATTCGAGCTTCTCGCCCTGCTCCTGCTGAACGATCTGCTGAAGCGCGGTTTTATAATCCTCGGTGATCTGCTCGCTGAGCAGATGCTCAATGTGCGGAACGGCAAAGCGCAGGACAAAAGTCTGCGCATTTTCCAGACCGCTATCCAGATAGATTGCGGCGATCAGTGCCTCAAAGGCATCGGAGGTGATGGAGGGACGCTGACGGCCGTTGTTGTTGTCCTCGCCTTTGCCGAGCAGCAGATAATCGCCCAGTCTGATCTCTGCCGCAAACTCCGCCAGAGCCTTTTCACAAACGGTAAAAGAACGCAGCTTGGACAGATTTCCCTCGGGCAGATCGGGATGATTTTGAAACAGATAGGTGCTGACCACAAGGGACAGGACAGTATCGCCCAGAAATTCCATCCGCTCGTTACAGTCGAGGGCAGGGTGTTTGGACCCCGACTCGTTGGCGTAGGAGGAGTGGATCAAGGCGTTTTTCAACAGCGTAGGGTTTTGGAACCGATAGCCGATGCGCTGTTCCAATTGGCTGAGATGACGGCTCATTCGATCCGCTCCCGCTTCATGGATTCAGCCGCACAACGCTTGCTGATCTCGTTGATTACGTTGGTGTTGACGTAGTTGATCGCCTGACGCATGGCATTCTTGATGGCGAGCGCGTCGGAATTGCCGTGAGCTTTGATCACGGCACGGGAGATGCCCAGAAGGGGAGCGCCTCCGTGAGAGCGGGTGTCCATCTGCGCTTTGAGAACGTCCAGTTTCTTTTTGATCAGAGCGGCAGCCGCAAGTCCCAGAATGCCGGATTTAAAGATGGTCTTGAACTTTCCGACCACGAAGCTTGCCATACCTTCCAGCGACTTGAGCGCGATATTGCCGGTAAAGCCATCGGTGACCAGTACGTCGCATTTGCCGAAGGGAATCTCCTTGCCCTCCACGTTGCCGATGAAATTGATGTTGCAATCCTTCAGCCACTGATAGGTTTCCTGCTGGAGAGGAGTTCCTTTTTTCTCCTCGGTGCCGTTGTTGAGCAGACCGACACGAGGAGATTTCAGTTTGTACAATTTCTCCATGTACACAGAGCCCATAATACCAAACTGAGTCAGATGCTCTTCGGTGACCGAAATATTGGCACCGCTGTCCAAAAGCAGTGTAGGAGAGGTCAAGGGAAGCAACGTTGCAATGGCAGCCCGGTGAACGCCGCGAATGCGTTTCACATACAAGGTCGCACCGGTCTGCAGTGCACCGGTGTTGCCGCAGCTGACCAGTGCGTCGCCCTCACCATCGCTGAGCAACTTCAGGGCTATGCGCATGGAGGCGTTTTCTTTCTTGCGGATACTCATAGGATCGTCTTCCATTGTGATCACGTCAGATGCGTGGACGATACGGATACCGGTCAGATCCAGCTTATTCTGGGCAGCTGTCGAGCGGATCACATTTTCATCGCCAACAAGGATCACGTCGGTCTTCAGATCACGGCGTCCTTCGACGGCACCTTTGACGACTTCTGCAGGTCCTTTATCGCCGCCCATTACGTCGATAATAATTTTCATAGGTCAAAATCCTTTCTTATTCAAGGCTTTGCTTTAATTCGGACAGAGTAGAGGCTGTCGAGCGGATGACGGTCAGCGCTCTCTCGGAGATGGCTTCGTTGCGGACGGCCTTGCCGCCCTTGACCTTGCGGTCCAGCGGGTCGATAATGCCGAAATTTACGTTCATAGGTTGAAAATTAGAAGAAACGGAAGAGGAAACGTAGTGCGCCAGCGCGCCGATGGCGGTCTGTGATGAGAAGTCGGGGACTTCTTTTCCCATAGCATCCAGCGCGGCGGTCACACCGGCAACGTATCCCGATGCGGCGGACTCCAGGTAGCCTTCTACGCCGGTCATCTGTCCGGCAAACAGGATCCGTATGTCCTTGCGCAAACGGTAATGACCGTCGAGCAGACGGGGGGAATCCAGGAAAGTGTTGCGGTGCATCACACCGTAGCGGGTAAACTCCGCGTTTTCAAGTCCAGGGATCATTCGGAAGATCCTCTTTTGCGCTTCAAAGGTCAGATGGGTCTGAAAGCCCACCAGATTGTACAAGGTCTTCTCCAGATTCTCTTGTCGGAGCTGAATCACCGCAAAGGGATCTTTTCCGGTCTTCGGATCGGGCAGACCTACCGGTTTTAAAGGTCCGTAAAGCAGGGTGTCAAAGCCCCGCTTGGCCATGACCTCCACGGGCATACAGCCTTCAAAGACGGTCAGGTCGGACTGCATCTCTTTATCGAACTCCTTCAGAGGAGCCTCGGGAGCCGAGATCAGCGCTTCATAGAAGGCGGTATATTCCTCCCGATTCATCGGGCAGTTGATGTAACACGCCTCGCCCTTCCCATAGCGGGAGGCGAGATACGCTTTCTCCATATTAATAGTAGAGGCATCCACAATGGGAGCCGCCGCATCGAAAAAGGAGAGCGATTTTTCGGACAGCAGTCCGGCAAGATGCGCCGACAGCGCGTCGGAGGTCAGCGGACCGCTGGCGACTACCGTGATGCCTTGGGAGGGCAGCTCGGTCAACTCCTGTTCCACTACGGTGATGCGGGGATGAGAGCGGATCTTTTTGGTGATATAGTCGCTAAAGCGATGGCGGTCTACTGCTAGGGCGGCGCCCGCAGGTACCTCTGCGGCGTATGCAGCTTCCATGATCAGCGAGCCCAGCTGGGACATTTCTGCTTTTAGCAGCCCTACCGCGTTGGAAAGCTGACGGGAGCGCAGGGAATTGGAGCAGACCAGCTCCGCAAAGCCGGGATGGTGATGTGCCGGTGTATATTTGCTGGGCTTCATCTCGTACAGCGTGACGAGCGCGCCCATCTCGGCGGCCTGCCAGGCTGCTTCGCAGCCGGCAAGTCCCGCGCCGATCACGTTAATTTTCGCCGTCATTTTTCACTCCCGGACGGGTATAACCACATTTGTCGGTTTTACAAACGTAGTTGCTCTTGTCCTTTTTCAGATACAGGATCCCGCCGCAGTCGGGGCACTTTTCGGAGGTAGGCTGATCCCATGAGGAGAAGTTGCACTTAGGGTAGCCTGAGCAGCTGTAGAAGATCGTTCGATTTTTAGCTCGCTTGGTGACAATGGCAGATCCGCACAGAGGGCAGGGAACGCCGATCTCGTTCTGGATCTTTACCGTATACTTGCAGTCAGGATAATTGGAGCAGGCAAAGAAACTGCCGTAACGACCGGTTCGCTTGACTACGGGGGCACCGCACTGCTGACAGATCATATCGGTAGGCTCGGCGGCAGCTTCGGTTTTTTCCTTGGGTTTGCCGTCCTTATCCAGCGGCTTGGTGTTTTTGCAGGCAGGATAGTTGGGACAAGCGGCGAATTTGCCGAAGCGCCCCGATTTGACGATCATCTTACTGCCGCACTTTTCGCAAACGATATCGGTCTCTTCCACGGGAAGGGTAACGTCTGCGCGGGATACGGTCTCGGAGGCTTTATCCAAAGAACCCTTGAACCGTCCGTAGAAGGTAGAAAGGACGTTTTCCATCGTGTTCTTGCTGTGCTCGATCTCATCCAGGCTGGTCTCCATTTGTGCCGTGAACTTGTAATCCACGATCTCGGGGAAGTTTTCCATCATCAGCTTGGTGGTTGCCTCGCCCAGAGGAGTGGGAACCAGCGATTTGCTCTCTCGCTTGATAT
>JAFTPF010000111.1 GCA_017463445.1 Clostridia bacterium | reverse complement strand
AGAGTTTTTCAATATCCTGCATAGATATATACTTCTGAATTTCCTTAAAGCTTCGTCCTGTGTACCATTGATAGTAAGCGAGGATCCAACCGCACCAATACTGTGGTGAATAGTCATAGTCAATCTGTGCCTGCGGGAAGTCCATATCTATTCCGGACTTTGTAAGCACATCCATTACAAGTTCTGTACCGGACACACCGGATACATATTTCGGAACACCTGCAGCAAATTGTTCTGCATAGCCTGTGCCAATAAACAATTCAAGGAAACTATCCATATTCACCCGACAGCTATTGGCGGCGTAGTCCATAGCTTCGCCCAGGCATCTCATAGCATCATCAAGATATTGATTATCGTAAGCGTGGATCATTTGCTTGCACCTCTTCACGGATAATGTCTCTCATATACAGGCCGTCTATATCATCTTTTTCAAGCTCTGCACGGAAAGCAGCTCTTGCTTCATCATCGCGGGCTTTTCTTTTTGCGTAATACACAGTATTATCGGCAATCTCATATGAAACGAACTGAATCTTTTCAAAGGCAGTGGGACTTTTCAAAACGAACTGCTCACCGAGCTTGCCAAGCCGCATAGCATAGGAAAGCTGTTTGAGCGAAATTTCGTTGTTTATAAACGCTCTCGCAAAAGAGAAGTAAGAATCGTCCGCACGATAGCCTATGACTGCATCATACGGTGTCAGATCAATCAGGAAGTGTTCTTTCAACCAATCCGCACCGCGCTTCATAACAGGAGTAGAAACACGGAATTTGCGGTATTTCATCAAGAGAGCCAGCCAATGCAGAATCGTGTATTCACCGGAAGAAAGATTGAGAACCGAAAGATCAGTGGTATCAATTTCATATTTGTTGGCATAACCGTCTGTGTTTTCGGTGCAAGCCCATTCCTTTGCAAGCTCCAGGTGCTCGGTGCAATAGAAGCCCTTTCCGTAGTCATTATACGATTTACCTTTTCCAAACACAGGTGTTTGAATAATTTCGGGCGAGCCGTGATATAGGATTAGTTTGCTCATTTCCCTGTCCCCTCCATACTTCTTTAGAGTTATCTTGCCCTTATTATACTACTAAAGAAGTACGGTTGTCAATACATTTTCAAAAAAGTTAACATTTTTGTTTCATTCCTTGCTCAAAAAAACTCTGAAATAGCATTTTTTTCGTAACACGATATAACACAGCACGTCTGGCAGTAATGTCAGACGTGCATTTTCGTAACAAAATGTTTTCATTTTTAAGCGTAAAAAGTTGGTGGGCACCCCTTGACTATTGGCTCAAAAACGATTATTACTCAAGTGAAGAGTGTAATTCTCTATTCCTTATAGGAGGATTTTTCTATGCAGAAAAATTTCACGGGTAAGGACAAGCTGAGAACGGTCTTGCCGTCGGGCGAGAAGATCGCCCAATTTCCAGAATACTGGTCATTTTTCCTCCAAATATATTGATCGTATTGTTTTTTATCATTAGAGCAGGAGTGAGCGGCTGGTCTACTCCCCCGCATTTGTTTTCTAAGTTACAAATCCCATCTCCGTCTTGACGAAGCGGCAAAATTATGCTATGATAGGATTGATCTGTATGAGAAAGGATTCTCCTATGAAAAAACTTCGAAAAGTGTCCGCAATGATGCTGGGCTCGCTTCTGATGCTCACCGGATGCGGCGCAAATCAGACCGCTTCCCCAGCGATGGCGCTTATCTGGACTTCTGGTCTACCCACTATTACGATTGGCAGGCTGAATGGTTCAGCTCGCCCTTTATCACACGGCCTGCGCAGTTCAGACTGGACACCTCCAAGCCCGTCGTCATCGGCGAATGCTCTCATCTGGGCTTCAATGCCAAGGTCGGCTCCAAGCAATACGAAAAGCCGATTGAAGAGTGCTATCAATGGGCATATGAGCGGGGCTGGAACGGCGTGCTGGCTTGGACTGATCGGGATTTGCTCAGCGGCGATGGAGTTCCCCAGTACGCAGAGGTGAAGAAGGCAGGGCATCTGATGCAGGAGCTGCTGGGCAAAGTAGATTCGTAATCTATTACAAATTCGGATTCCCCTGCAAAGGGAAATCCAAAAGGGCATACCGCCAAGCGGTATGCCCTTTTCATGTGTTTCTTAATAGTCTCGCGCGTCGCGATATGCGTCGATCATCGCCTTGAGATGAGATTCGGGTATCGTTGCAGGCAGATTGTGCACGCCTGCGAAAATGTAATTGCCACCCGCACCCAGTACCTTGATGTTGTCATACACGGTGCGATACACCTCATCGTAGGAAGCGGTGGTGCGAATGAGCTGAGCATCGTATGCGCCGCCCCAGAAAATGACATCCTTGCCGAAGCGCTCTTTCAGTGATGCCGCCGACATATTGGCAGCGGAGGTCTGGACGGGGTTGAATACCTCTACGCCGCACTCGATCAGATCGCCCATAATAGAGGACACCGAGCCGCAGGAGTGGAGATTCACTTTCATGGTACTGACCTTCTTCCAGCCTTGAAAATACTGCTTGTAATAGGGCTTGTAGATCTCTCTCCAAAGATTGTCACCGATGGTCACGCCGCGATTGTCGCCGAAGTCGTGGGCAACCGAGAGGATATCCACATACTTGCCCACCGCTTGTTGCAGGAGCGCAATCTGCTTGAGTCCTGCATCTACGCTCTTCTGCAGAAATTCCTTCATCACGTCGGGCTCTTCCATCATCAGCACCATCGAGCCGATCATACCACCAGGAGCAACCTGCAGGTCGGTGACGCTCTCGCCCAGGCAAATGGACAGATCGGTTTCCTCGTACAGTCTGCGGGCGGCATCCTCCAGATTGCGGAGCATCTTGTCGTCCAGCGTATCGCGAGGATGGAACTTGTCGGGATCGGGGATGTCAAAATCGGCCATCAGGTCGGTGGAGCCTGCATGATCGAAGAAGTAAGCGCCCTTGGGGCAGACTACGCCGCCTGCCGTCTCCCAGACGATGGTACCGTCGCTCATTTCGCGGAAATGATCGGCAACGGGGATGCGGAAGGTTTTGCCCCACAGCTGTTGCTCCTTCCACTGATGGGCAGCGTCGCCTCTCAGCTCGCTCTTGCACATATTGGGGGATGCCAGCAGGATGATATCTCCGTCCATGGCGCGGATCACCGGTTCCTCAAACACTGCGTTGGTCATAAATGTATCGATACGAGGAGGAGGACAAGGGGAAACTCCCAGTACCTTTTGCAAATTGTCGTATGCGATAATGTGCAGCCCCTCGGTCTCACATCCGCCCAGTCCGTTGGGGACGCGGTCGGGGATCTGATGGTTCAGCACTGCCCTGACTCTTTCACGGGATGTCATATTCTATATACCTCTTTTCAAATTGAATGCATTATTATTTACTCACGCCTTTACGGCATCTACGACCCACTGAATGCGGGCAATGTCAATATCGCCGGGGAGAGTACAATCCGCACCGATCATCACGCCACATCTGCCCGCTTTTGCCATCAGTCGACGGGCGTAAGCCTGAATCTCCTCCTTTTCTCCGCTGACCAGCAGGGAGTTTCTGCGATTGTCAAATCCGCCCAGCACGCATTTGCCGCCAAAGAAGCGTTTGCCCTCTCTCATATCCATATCCTCGATGAAGCACGCCCAGTTGATCGCCTTAGCGGGATAGTCCTGCCAGATCTCCAGATTGTTGGGGATGCCTGCCCAGCCACAGCAATGGAGGACGTTCAGATCGGAGAACTGATTGGCGCGGGACAGCACCTTCAGATCGGAGGGAGCGATATATTTCTTGTATTCCTCCACGGTAAAACGGTTCTTCTCGCCGCCCTGCACGCAGAAGTAAACGCCGTCGATCTTCGCTTCGGTGAGAAGCAGCTCGGTGAGGAGCGCGTTATCCTGTGCCACCACGTCCAGCGCGTAGAGGATGGCATCGGGATCTTCCCGCAGATGGGACATAATCAGCCCATCAGAGGTTCCCTGCCGAAGAGTGGAGAAAGGTGCGAAGACGTTATACAGCACGAGGCAATCGGAGGTAAGTCCCGCCTTGACCGCCTTAGCGCGCTCCACCTGCTCACGAATGAAGGGATGATCGGCACCCAGCGGCTTCATCGCATACCAATCCTTCGGCTCCTTTGCCGCCTTCGCAACGGGGTTGGGATAATCGAAGTAGCCGTCGCACATCAGCTTGGCGATGTCCACGTCCACGTTGTTGTAGTAATCCAAATGCGCCTGCACGCAGGGCTCACCCAGCGATTGCTCACGGGAAAAGTGGAACCAAAAACCCACGGGCGGTCTGTTCACCGGCTGATTGTTCATTGCCGCAATTACGCGTTCTCTTTTGTTCATGATAATCTCCTTGCAAGTCCTGCGCAACAAGTATTCGTTGCGCTTTATATAAGTTTTTGAAGATTCCAAAGAAACTTTTTTTCAAAAAGTTTCTTTGGCAGGGCGCGGGACAGCGTCCCGCATAAACTCATCTTTGGCATTCGCCGGGATTTTCGGGGATACCGCCGTCGTAGAGGATCTGGACGGCGGTAGCAGGACCGAGATTCTTCCAATCTTTCAGCACCCAAACTACTTCCTTATTTGGGGTGATCTCTACCAGCTGAGGAGTTCTGCCGCCGTTTCCTCTGGCGCAGAGGATGGTGTTGCCGTTGTCCAGACGCACACAGCTTTGTGTGCCCGACAGTCTGATCTCCTCGGGCAACTCGTCCACGCAGAAGCGCCATACCACCTGTTTGTCAGGAGTGACCTCCACCACGCTCTCGTCCGACTCGTCGGAGATGAGGGTGTTTCCGTTTTTCAGACGGATCGCCGCCCAAGGCTTGCCTACATCGTATGACCAAATTTCGTTGAAATCCTTGTCAAACTCCACTACTTTACCATCGCTGAGATAGGGCACTAAAAAGGTTCCCTCAGTAGTATAGCGAATGCGTCGGTTCTGACCGTGCGTGCCACCACCGCCCCAGTAGGGGATCACGCGATTCAGCTGGGTCTCGCCGGTCTTTTTGTTGATAATCAGCACGCGTGGCGCAGGGACTTCGTTTACCAGCACCAGCACGCGGTCGAGACCAAGAGGCTGGACTGCGTGGATCTCGGTTCCTTCGGGAGCCTCCATTCGCCAGACTACTTCTTTCGTAGGAGTCACCTCTGCCGCCCAGTACATACGGGAGAAAAGGATGTTGCCGTTGGTCATCATCCAAATATCATCGTACTCCCAGCCTTTGCCGGTACAGTAGGTCCAGATGATCTTTCCATCTTTGATAAGGAACATCCTATTACAGCCCTCACCGATATAGAGCATATCGTGGCGGGCAAGTCCGCCGCCGGGAAGTGCGGGATCGCTTCCTTCATCTGCAACTCGCCAAAAAGGTCTGTCGATCTCTTCCTCCGAATCCCCCCATGCGGGGATATCGGGATCCAAAAATTTCGTAAGCGCTTCGTCCATAACGTGTT
>JAFTPF010000008.1 GCA_017463445.1 Clostridia bacterium | reverse complement strand
CCCTTATATAAAAGTTTTTGGAGGTGCAGGAACCTTTTTTCAAAAAGGTTCCTGCCGGGGTATGGGTCAGAGCCCCATAGAAAATCAATACTCCAGCTCGCCCTTGTAGACGAGGTCGGCGTTGCCGGGGAGGGTGATGCCGTCGTCGGTGTAGTTGACGATGAGGTCGCCGCCCTTGACCTTGACGGTGACGTCCTCGCCCTTCTTGCAGAAGCCGTTTTCCACGGCGGCAACCACGGCCGCACAGGCGCCGGTACCGCAGGCGAGGGTCTCGCCGTTACCGCGCTCCCAGACGCGCATCTTGATGGTCACGGGATTCACCACGCGGATGAATTCGGTGTTCACACGCTCGGGGAAGAGAGGAGAATGCTCGAAGAGAGGCCCGATCTTGTCCACTTCTACGCCGTCCACGCGAGGGGCAAAGACTACGCAGTGGGGGTTGCCCACCGATACGCAGGTGATGTTGTAGTTCTCGCCGCCAATTTCCACGGGATGGTCGATGACCGTCTCCTTGTCGATGGCAACGGGCAGATCGGACGCCTTCAGCGAAGCCTTGCCCATGCGGATGGTGACCGAGGTCACCTTGCCGTCGGAGACGAAGAGCTTCATCCACTTGACGCCGCTGGCGGTCTCTACGGTGATGTGGGTGTGAGTGGTGTAGCCGTTGTCGTAGAGGAACTTGCCTACGCAACGGAGCGCGTTGCCGCCCATCTTACCCTCGGAGCCGTCCTGGTTGAAGATCCGCATCTTAGCGGTTGCTACATTGGACTTCTCGATCAGCACGATACCGTCGCCGCCGATGCCGTAGTGTCGGTCACAGTAGGTGACAGCCAGAGACTCGGGGCAGGTGATGGAGCCGTCGAAGTTGTCGATATAGATATAGTCGTTGCCGGTGGCGGTCATCTTGTGGAAGACCAGCTTGCGGCGGGTAGCGCGCATATCGTTGATGTCCACCAGCTCGGTGTTGTAGAGATTGTAGCGGGAGGAGATGATGTCCGCCATGGCGTTTGCCGTGTCCAGAGAGGTCAGGCAGGCGATGGAGAGCTGTACCGCACGGCGGTGCAGGGTGATGAACTCCTCGATGGTGGAGTCGTACAGCGCACCGGTGTAAACGATATAGTTCAGTTTGCCCGCTTCCATCAGCTCGAAGGCGTCGCCGCCGGGAGCGATGCTGTTCACTACGGTCACGTCGATGCCCAGGCTGGAGATGGCGTCTGCCGTGTCTGCGGTGGCGTAGAGCTTCATACCCAGATCGTCCAGCTTCTTGGCAAGGGTAACTACCTCAAACAGATCGTGATCCACTACCGACAGGAGGATGCCGACTTCGTTTCCGCCGAAGGGAGCAGCCAGCTTGAAGCCTGCCGCGGTCAGACCCTTGTAGAGTGCCTCGGTCATGGTCTTGCCGATGCCAAGAACCTCGCCGGTGGACTTCATTTCCGGACCCAGAGAGGAGTTTACGTCGGACAGCTTCTCAAAGGAGAAGACGGGTGCCTTAACGGTAACGTAGGGCGGAGCTTTATACAGACCGGTGCCGTAGCCCATGTCAGCCAGCGGCTCGCCGATCATGACGCGGGAGGCGATGTCTACCATGGGAACGCCGGTAACCTTGCTGATATAGGGGATGGTACGGGAAGCGCGGGGATTCACCTCGATGACGTAGAGCTCACCGTGATAGATCAGGTACTGGATGTTGACCAGACCCTTGGTGCCCAGCTCCAGCGCCAGATTGGTGGAGCAGTCAATGATGGTCTGCTTCATCTTGTCGGTGATGTTGTAGGGAGGATAGACCGCAATGGAGTCGCCCGAGTGTACGCCGGCACGCTCCACGTGCTGCATGATACCGGGGATGAGGACGTCCTTGCCGTCGGAGATCACGTCTACCTCCAGCTCGGGACCCATCATATACTTGTCCACCAGAACAGGGTTCTCAATACCGCCCGCCAGGATGACATTCATATATTTCTCCACGTCTGCGGGAACGTGAGCGATGATCATGTTCTGACCGCCGATCACGTAGGAGGGGCGGAGGAGTACGGGATAGCCCAGACCCTCTGCGGCTTCCAGTGCCTCGTCCAGCGTCAGCACGGCACGTCCCTTGGGACGGCGGATGCCAAATCTCTCCAGCAGAGCGTCGAACTTTTCGCGGTCCTCGGCGGTGTCAATGCCCTCTGCGGAGGTGCCCAGAATCTTGATGCCGTTTGCATCCAGGAAGCTGGTCAACTTGATGGCGGTCTGACCGCCGAATGCTACTACCACGCCGACAGGCTTCTCGATCTCGATGACGTTCATCACGTCCTCGGGAGTCAGCGGCTCGAAGTACAGACGGTCTGCGGTGTCGTAGTCGGTAGAAACGGTCTCGGGGTTGTTGTTGATGATGGCGACTTCGTAGCCCAGCTCTTGCAGAGTCCATACGCAATGAACCGAGGAGTAGTCGAACTCAATGCCCTGACCGATGCGGATGGGACCGGAGCCCAGCACGATGACACGCTCCTTCTTGGTGGTGGCGAGCAGCTCTCTTGCCTCGCACGCCTCGTCATAGGAGGAGTAGAAGTAGGGGGTCTCTGCCGCAAATTCTGCGCCGCAGGTGTCTACCATCTTGTAGGAGGCCGCACGGTGCATATCGGCAGGAATCTCCTTGGCGCCTGCGATGCGGGCGATTGCCTTGTCGGGATACCCGTAGGTCTTGCCGGCAAGGTAATTCTCGTCGGTCAGACCTTCTGCCGCCAGCTTCGTTTCGTAATCGGCAAGCTTCTTCAGCTTGTTCAGGAACCACTTGTCGATGCGGGTGATCTTGTTGATGGTGTCAAGGGAAACGCCCTTCTTGATCGCCTCGAATACGGTGAAGAGGCGCAGGTCGTCCAGATTTTTCAGGCGCTCCTCAACGGGAGTGTCGTCCAGAGGTGCTTTGTTCAGGGTGTCCAGAGAGATCTCGGCACCGCGGACGGCCTTCATGATCGCCATCTCAAAGGAGGGAGCGATTGCCATGACCTCGCCGGTAGCCTTCATCTGGGTGCCCAGCTTACGGGACTTGCCGCCGAACTTATCGAAGGGCCACTTGGGGAACTTGACTACGCAGTAGTCAACGGTAGGCTCGAAGCAAGCAAAAGTGGTGCCGGTGACCTCGTTCTTGATCTCGTCCAGGGTATAGCCCAGAGCGATCTGAGTGGTCACCTTGGCGATGGGATAGCCGGTTGCCTTGGACGCCAGCGCGGAGGAACGGGATACGCGGGGGTTGACCTCGATGACCGCATACTCGAAGGATTCGGGGTTCAGCGCAAACTGGCAGTTACAGCCGCCCACGATGCCCAGCGAGGACACGATGGAGAGGGAAGCCGCACGGAGCATCTCGTATTCCTTGGGGGAGAGAGTAAATGCGGGCGCGACCACGATGGAGTCGCCGGTGTGGATGCCGACGGGGTCGAAGTTTTCCATGGAGCAGATGACGATAGCGTTGCCTGCGGCATCGCGCATGGTCTCAAACTCGATCTCTTTCCAGCCGTAGATATATTTTTCGACCAGGATCTGGGTAATGGGCGACAGATCCAGACCGGTGCGGGCAACGACCCGCAGTTCTTCTTCGTTGTAAGCAACGCCGCCGCCCGAGCCGCCCAAAGTAAACGCGGGACGGATGATAACGGGATAACCGATGCGGTTGGCGACCGCGATGGCGGTGTCCATATCCTCGGCGATGTCCGAGGGGATCAGGGGCTGACCGATCTCCTCCATAGCTTCCTTAAAGAGCTCACGGTCCTCGGCACGGGTGATGGAGTTGGCGTCGGTGCCCAAGAGGCGCACGCCCATCTTTTCCAGATAGCCGTCCTTGGCCAGCTGCATGGCGATGGTCAGGCCGGTCTGACCGCCAAGACCTGCAAGGATGGAGTCGGGACGCTCCTTCTCGATGATGCGTTTGATGGTGTCAACGTTCAGGGGCTCCAGATAGATCTCGTCTGCCAGTGCCTTGTCGGTCATGATGGTAGCGGGGTTGGAGTTGACCAGCACTACGTTTACGCCTGCTTTTTTCAGTACACGGCAAGCCTGAGCGCCTGCGTAGTCGAATTCGGCAGCCTGTCCGATGACGATAGGACCGGAGCCGATCACAAGAACCTTTTGAATAGCGTTATCGCGGGGCATCAGCACTCACCTGCTTTCTTGAATTTGATCACAGTATTGATGAAATTAGTATAGAGGAAGGAGGTATCGTGAGGACCGTTCCCGTAGACGGGGGTAAACTGCACCGACTGTGCGGGGACGGCGGGATAGTAGCACAGACCTTCGCAGGTGCCGTCGTTGACGTTGCGGTAGATCTCGGTAGCGTTCACCGAATCAGCCAAAACGGTATAACCGTGATTTTGGGTGGTCATATAGGTGCGGGTACCGGTGAGATCCTTCACGGGCTGATTTCCGCCGCGGTGACCGTGGTGCATCTTCTCGCACTTGCCGCCCATGGCCAGCGCCAGGATCTGATGACCCATTCCCACGCCGAAGATGGGAGCCTTGCCGATCAGTGCCTTCACCGTTTCGATGGAGGCTGCGTTCTCACGGGGATCGCCGGGGCCTTCCGACAGCACGATGCCGTCGGGAGCGGTTGCCAGCACGTCCTCTGCAGTAGCGGTGAAGGGCAGGACGGTCACGGTAGCACCCTTGGCCATCAGCGCGTCTGCGATGTGCGCGCAGGAGCCGTAGCTGATTATTGTCACGCGGCATAGCTCCTCGCCTGCCGCAGGAAGAGTTGCGCTCTCGTCGGGGGTGACCGCCGCGGCGGCGTCCTTGATCTCGTACGCGGCAAGGGCGGACAGATCGGCGGGGACCTCGTCGCAGATCATCGCCGTCATCACGCCGCACTCACGGATGGTACGGGTGACCTCGCGGGTGTCGATGCCAAAGATGCCGGGGATACCCTGATCTTTCAGATATTTATCCAGATCGTACTGCGAACGGAAATTGGAGGGGGTGTCGCACCATTCACGGACGACATAGCCCGCAGCCCAGGCTTTTTCGGGGATATCCTCCTCAATGACGCCGTAGTTACCGATGAGAGGGAAGGTCTGAAGCACGATCTGACCGTAATAGTTTGGATCGGTCAGATTCTCCAGATAGCCCACCACGCCGGTGGTGAAGACCAGCTCACCGGTGACCGAAGCGTCCGCACCGAAGCGTACACCTTCGAACACTTTTCCGTTTTCAAGTACCAAATATGCTTTTTTCATAGATTTATCTCCTGCCGCGATCAGCGGCGCAGCAGTCGGAGCGACTTGGCATCCAACCGCAGAAATTAACTTCTTGAATCTTGGATGTCTTTAGGATCAGTCGCGGTCACTTTGGGGGGCGTCGCCGCCCATCAGCTTGACCAGAACTGCCTTCTGAGCGTGGAGACGGTTTTCTGCCTCGTCGAAGATTTCGTCGGCGTGGGCTTCCATCACCTCAGCGGTGATCTCCTCGCCGCGATGCGCAGGCAGACAGTGGAGCACCATCGCATCGGGATGGGCTACCGCCATGACCTCACTGTTGATCTGATAGCCCGCGAAGATCTTTTTCCGCTCTGCGGCTTCCTCCTCCTGACCCATGGATGCCCACACGTCAGTGTAAAGTACGTCGGCATCCTTGCAGGCTTCCAGAATATCGTCGGTGCAGGTGAACTTGCCGTTCTCGGCAGCCCACTGCATGATCTCGGGATCGGGCTGATGGGTCTTGGGGCAGGCAACTGTCACCTCCATGCCGGTCTTGATACCGCCGACGATGAGGGAATTTGCCATATTGTTGCCGTCGCCCACGAATACCAGCTTGTTGCCGGCAAGTGCGCCCTTGTGTTCGCGGATGGTCATCAGGTCAGCCAGCACCTGACAGGGATGACAGTAGTCGGTCAGACCGTTGATGATCGGAATAGAGCCGTATTTTGCCAGATTCTCCACTTCCTCCTGATCGAAGGTGCGGATCATGATGCCGTCCAGATAACGGGAGAGCACGCGGGCGGTGTCTTCCACAGGCTCGCCTCTGCCGATCTGGGTGTGAGCGGAGGAGAGGAAGAGTGCCTGACCGCCCAGGTCGTACATACCTACCTCAAAGGAGACACGGGTACGGGTGGACGACTTAGAGAAGATCATACCCAGAGTCTTGCCCTTCAGGTGATGATGCTCGATGCCGTTGTGCTTTTCGTATTTGAGTTGGTCCGCAGTATTCAGCAGACCCAGGATCTCCTTTTCGGAGAGATCCATCAGTTTGAGCAAATGCTTCATTTATGTTGCCTCACAAAATAATGAATTATGTAATATTAAACGAAATTACAGGAACATGGTGCCGATACCCTCGTCGGTAAGAGCCTCGATGAGGATGGAGTGGGGAACGCGTCCGTCGATGATGAAGACCCGCTTCACGCCGCGGCGGATGGCTTCCACACAGCAGTCCACCTTGGGGATCATGCCGCCCGAGATGATACCGTCCCGCATCAGTGCAGGAGCGTCCGAGACGTAGATCTTGTGGATCAGCGATGTGGGATCGTCCTTATCGCGGAGAATGCCCGCGATGTCGGTCATGGAGAAGAGGGCTTCCGCCTTCAGCGCACCCGCAATGCGTGCGGCGGCAGTGTCGGCGTTGATGTTGTAGATGTTGCCCGCCTTGTCGTAGCCCACGGTAGAGATGACGGGGATGTAGCCTTTGTCCAAGAGATCGTGGATGATCTGGGGATTGACCTTGGTGATCTCGCCCACATAACCGAGACGGGGGTCCTTCTGAACCGCCTCAATAAGACCGTCGTCGGCGCCCGAAAGACCGATGGCACGGCAATCGGCGTTGTTTAAGAGGTTGACCAGCGACTTGTTGATCTTGCCCGACAGCACCATCTGCACGATCTCGGCAGTCTCACGGTCGGTGACACGTAGTCCGTCCACGAAGACGCTCTCCTTGCCCATTTTCTTCATAGTCTCGGAGATCTCGGGACCGCCGCCGTGAACCAGCACGATCTTGACGCCGATCAGCGAAAGGAGTGCCAGATCGCCCATAACGGCAGATTTCAGCTCCTCGTTGATCATAGCGTTTCCGCCGTACTTGATGACTACCACCTTACCGGTGTATTTCTGTATGTAGGGAAGTGCCTTGACCAGCACTTCCGCCCGCTGTGCATTTGTAATTTCCATGATTTTGAATCTCCTCAAGGGGCGGCGCCCCTTGACCCCGCAAAGGAAACTTTTTGCAAAAAGTTTCCTTTGATCCTTCAAAAACTTTTGGTAAGGACAGGGGATCTTTTATAGTTTCGTTGTAATTTCTGAATCTTATTCGCCCAGTTTTGCTTTTACCGATGCGATCTGCGCTCTCACCGAGTCAACGGAGGTGCCTCCTGCGGAGGTTCTGCGCATCACGCAGGTCTCCATGCTGATCTCGTCGTAAATGTCGGCTTCGAACAGCTCGGACGCGGCTTTGTAGCGCTCGATGGGGAGCGTTTCCAAGGTCAGCCCGTCGCGGATGCAGTCTGCCACCAGCGCACCCGTGATCTTGTAGGCGGTGCGGAAGGGCATCCCCTTTTTGGTGAGATAATCGGCGCAGTCGGTGGCGTTGATGAACCCCTTTGCCGCCGCCGCCCGCATATTTTCGGGGAGCGGACGCATAGTCGCCACCATGGGAGCGAACACCGCCAGCGACATTTTCAGGGTGTCTACGCTGTCGAAGATGGCTTCCTTGTCCTCCTGCATATCCTTGTTGTAGGCGAGAGGAAGACCCTTCAGCATGGTGAGTGTGCCCATCAGATTGCCGTAGACTCTGCCGGTCTTGCCCCGTACCAGCTCCGCCATATCGGAGTTCTTCTTCTGTGGCATAATGGACGAGCCGGTGGAGTAGGCGTCGGACAGCTCTACGAAGCGGAATTCCCAGGAGGTCCAGAGGATGATCTCCTCGGACAGCCGCGAGAGGTGCATCATGATCGTAGCGAACGCGGCCTGCAGCTCGATGCAGTAATCGCGGTCGGACACGCCGTCCAGCGAGTTTTCGCAGATGCCGTTCATCTGCAGAATGTCGGCGACCATCTGACGGTCGGTGGGATAGGTGGTGCCTGCCAGTGCGCAGGAGCCGAGGGGAGATATGTTCATCCGTCCTGCCGCATCGGACAGGCGGTCGAGATCCCGCAGAAGCATCTGCACATACGCCATGAGATGATGGCCGAAGGTGATGGGTTGTGCTCTCTGCAGGTGGGTGTAGCCCGGCATGATCGCATCGGCGTATGCTTCGGCCTGCAGTAGCAGAGCGTCGATCACATCTCTGATCAGGTCGGAGATGGACTTTACCTCATCCCGCAGATAGAGCCGCAGGTCCAGTGCGACCTGGTCGTTGCGGCTACGGGCGGTGTGGAGCTTCTTGCCCAGATCGCCGATTCTGGCGGTGAGCTCCGACTCGATAAACATATGAATGTCCTCGCCGCCTGCGGAAAAATCCAGCTTTCCGCTGTCCAGATCCGCAAGGATCCCCGACAGACCGTCAATGATGGTGTCTACGTCGCTTGGAGGAAGGATCCCCTTCGCCGCCAGCATGGTCGCGTGCGCCATACTGCCGGTGATGTCCTGACGGTACATCCGCTGATCGAAGGGAAGAGAAGTATTGAAATCATCTGCCACCTGATCGGTGACACCGGCGGACCGTCCCGCCCACATCTTTTCTGCCATGAATTTGTCTCCAACCAAGGGCTCTGTCCTTGGATCCTGCCAGAAACTTTTTAAAAAAAGTTTCTGGACTTCAAAAACTTTTTGGGGAAATAGATAAAAATGAGTGTGTTTCGAAATTAGGTCAATATCCCAAAACTGTCCTTTCGCGTAATTTGGCACGCAAAAGGACTATTTTGGAACATTCACCGCCCAAAACCTTGCCAAGCGGCAAGTATTTGCCGCTTTTCAGGAAAGTTCTTGGGTTCCAAGGGCTTCTTTCAAGAAGCCCTTGGCGGGGTTCGGGGCAGCGCCCCGATTTATTTAATTCTTTTTCTTCAGATTTGCCTGAACCTGCAGAGGCAGACCGAACAGGTTGATGAAGCCGGTAGCGTCAGCCTGGTTGTAGACGTTATCCTCGTCGAAGGTTGCAACCTCTTCGCTGTAAAGGGAGTTGGGAGAGGTTACGCCTGCGTTGATCAGGTTGCCCTTGTAGAGCTTCAGCTTCACCTCGCCGGTGACGTTCTGCTGAGTGGAGGTCACGAATGCGGCCAGTGCCTCGCGAAGAGGAGTGAACCACAGACCGTTGTAGACCAGCTCGGCGTACTTGTTGGCAACCAGCTCCTTGTAGTGCTGGGTGTCACGGTCGAGGGTGATGGTCTCCAGAACCTTGTGCGCGCGGTAGAGGATGGTTCCGCCGGGAGTCTCGTAAACGCCGCGGGACTTCATGCCTACCAGACGGTTTTCTACCAGATCGGTGATACCGATGCCGTTTTCGCCGCCCAGCTTGTTCAGGGTCTCGATCAGGGTAACGGCGTCCATCGCCTCGCCGTTGATGGCGGTGGGAACGCCTTTCTCAAAGGACAGGGTAACGTAGGTGGGAGTGTCGGGTGCCTGCTCGGGAGAGACGCCCAGTTCCAGGAAGCCGGGCTTGTTGTACTGAGGCTCGTTAGCGGGATCCTCCAGATCCAGACCCTCGTGGGACAGGTGCCACAGGTTCTTGTCCTTGGAGTAGTTGGTCTCACGGTTGATCTTCAGAGGGATGTTGTGCGCCTCGGCGTACTCGATCTCTTCCTCGCGGGACTTGATGGTCCACTCACGCCAAGGAGCGATGATTGCCATTTCGGGCGCGAAGGCCTTGATGGTCAGCTCAAACCGAACCTGGTCGTTGCCCTTGCCGGTGCAACCGTGGGCAATGGCGTCGGCGCCTTCTGCAAGAGCGATCTCAACGATCTTCTGGGCGATGATGGGACGGGCAAAGGAAGTACCCAGCAGATAGTCGCCCTCGTAAACGGCGCCTGCCTGCATAGTGGGGTAGATGAAGTCCTCGATGAACTCCTTCTTCAGATCCAGCACGTAGAGCTTGGAAGCGCCGGTCTTGATGGCCTTTTCTTCCAGACCGTCCAGCTCGGTGCCCTGACCTACGTCAGCGGAGACTGCGATGACCTCGCAGTTGTTGTAGTTTTCCTTCAGCCACGGAATGATGATGGATGTATCCAGACCGCCGGAATAGGCGAGCACTACTTTTTTGATGTCTTCTTTTTTCATGATAAACCTCCGAATGGATAAATATTCAAAAACCGTGTATAATTATGCAACATCGCCGTGAATTTGTCAAGTGGTTTTTGCAAAAAAACGCAACATTAACAGTTTGTTCATATATTAACAAACCCTTCGGACGAGTCCATATTTCTTTCTCCTCATTATACTATAAATATAGCAAAAATGCAATATGTTTTTTGCAGAAAATTTTGAAAAGCTATTGACGGTTTTTGTATAGCGTGTTATAATTTAAATGAACAGACACTGTTCAAGCCGGTGCCGCGGTAACAGCCGGGCGCACATCAATATGCAAAGGAGTTGCTACATGGAACCCATCTTACAATGCAGTCATCTCAGCAAACGGTACGACAAGGGAGCGCTTGCGTTGAATGATCTGACGATGGAGCTGCCCAAAGGGGAGATCATCGGACTTCTCGGACCCAACGGAAGCGGAAAGACCACCCTCTTAAAGCTGACGGCAGGTCTGCTGACACCGACCTACGGCGAGATCGCGGTAAACGGTATGCGGATCGGCGCCGCTACCAAGGCGATCGTTTCCTATCTGCCGGAACGTACCTATCTTTCTCCCACGATGCGTGTGGCCGAATGTCTGAATCTGTTCTCCACCTTCTACGCCGATTTTGACAGGGCGCGGGCAGAGGAGATGCTTCGTCTGCTGTCGGTTCCCACCGATGCCAAGATCAAGGTGCTGTCCAAGGGAACCCGCGAAAAGGTCCAGCTGGTTCTGGTAATGGCGCGGAGAGCGAAGCTCTATCTTTTGGATGAGCCGATCGCCGGCGTGGACCCCGCGGCGCGGGACTACATCCTGTCCACCATCCTGCGAAATTACGATTCGGAGAGTACCATCCTGCTTTCCACGCACTTGATCAGCGATGTGGAGAATGTGCTGGACTCCTTCCTCTTTATACGGGATGGCAGGGTGATCTGCCGTGACCGTGTGTCTGCCGTGCGCGAGATGCGTGGGCAGACCCTTGATGAATTCTTCCGGGAGGTGTTCAGATGTTACGCAAACTGATCTCTCAGGATATGAAAAACCAAAAGCGCACCTATATATTGCTGATCTTGATCTCGCTGGGATGCGCGGTAGTCAGCTCCATTTCGCTGGTGATCGAAGGGTTGGTAAGCTACGAGGCTTCTTCCGCACTGTCTGCAATGGGACTTGGCTTGGTGATGGGGCTTACGCTGCTGGGCGCATTCGTCAGCCCGGTTGCCATCGTTTTCTCGGTAGCGATCTACTATTACCGCAAAATAGTGACCGACGAAGCCTATCTGACCTTCACCCTGCCCGCAACCGCAAAACAGACCCTGAACGCGAAAATGATCAGCGGTAGCATCTGGATGATCATTGCCGCGGCGGTGATGATTGTGAATGCCGCTATCATCTCCATTCCCTCCATTCTGGTGTATTCCTCCGATGACTACACGGTCGGGGCGCTGTTGAAGGATATCGCAGTCTTTTTCATCTTGCCCTATTCGTCGGTAGCTAACGTGATTCTCGGCAATCTGGCAGCGCTCTTCAGCTCTCTGGCAACCATGCTCTCCCAGCTGGCACTGATCTATCTGTGCATTACCTACGGTGGGATCCTGGCAAGCAAGCACAAGGCTCTGGTCGGCGTAGCGCTCTACTTCGGTGCGGATGTGTTGATTGGCGGACTTATGGAAGCGATCATGATGTCGTTTAATTTTGAATATCTCGTTGGCTCTTACGAATCGGCAATGATCCTCTACTACTTCATCAACGCGCTTCTCTACGGCGGCTTTACAGTCGCTTGTCATCAGATCAACAAGCATCTGCTGCAAAACAAACTGAACCTGGCGTAACCCGCCACCGAAAAAATCCCACCGCGTTGCGGTGGGATTTTTGTATTTGCAGATTATTCGGTGATCTTGATGACCTTAATCAGAGCCTCGGACATCTTGTCGGATCTGAACTGGAGCTCCAGAGAATCCTTACCCATATAGTCTTCCATATCCCCTGCGTCGGCAAAGGTCACGCCGTAGTAGTAGGAATAGTAGTACTGAGTGTAGTAATCGGCCTTGTAATCGTTGAAGGACTCAGCCAGCTTCGCGTCGTATTCCTTGTCGGACAGTTCAACGTTCAGCACGTTGCACAGATACTCGATCAAAAGACGGCTCTTGACGGAGGAGATAGAGTAGGATGCGGCGGTAGCGTAGATCTCCTGGTAGGTGGCGTCGTCGATGTTGGCCTTCAGCTCAGCGGAGGTAGCCTGATCCAGGGTCTTTCCGATGGCGGAGTAGAGCTTCTCGCTGATCAGCTGATCCACGTATTCCTCATACAGCTCCTCAGCCTCTTCCTTGGGATAGCCGGAGTATACGGCAGCTTCTTCCACTGCTTTCAGAGCCAACTCGATCTTGATGCTCTCGAGCAGATCTGCTTCGTAAGCGGCAACGGTGGTATATTCTTCAGCGGTTGCGGTCTTGATCAGCTCGTCGTTGTACTCGGGCAGGATGGTAGCGGAGGAGATAGTGAAGGTGATGGAAACGGTCTTGCCTGCGAAATCCTTATACTTCTCGGCAACGTCGGTAGGAACGACGACTTCCTTGGTCACCACGTCGTACAGGTGCTTGCCGGTGAAAGCATCGCGGAAATCGGCGATCTTGAAGACATCGTTGAATTTGGTGTCGTCAGCGTCTTTTACATAATCGATGTTGAAGGTGCCGCTCTTGAAGAGGCTGTCAAAATCAGCAGCATCTTCTTTTTCATCGTCCTCACCCTCGCCCAGTTCGGGAGTGGCGGTGCTGTTGGAGCCGGTGGTAGTAGCAGCGCCCTCGGATGCTGCGGAGGGAGTGCTTTCTTCCTCGCCGGTGACGGGAGCGGTGTCGGGCTCGCCGGTAGTGGGCTCGCTGGTAGTAGGCTCACTGGTAGTGGGCTCACTGGTAGTGGGCTCGTCTTCCTTCAGCTCGAACTCGTAGTCTACCTTGATCAGCGTGTCGTCGTCGACGGTCAGACGGGATACGGTGTTGACGGTAACGGCGAAGATGACCTCAACGCCCTGCAGCTCTGCGGTGTCGTAATCGTCGGGGAACTTGACCTTTACGTCTACCTTATCGCCGGCCTTCTTGCCGATCAGCTGATCTTCGAAGCCCTTGTGGGTTTCTTTACCGTCCTTGGTGTATGCGCCGATAAAGGAATTGGAACCCAGTACCAGATCGGAACCCTCGGCCTTCATACCTGCAATGGTAGTATCGGCCAGCTGCAAAGTGCTGTCGGTGGGCTTACCCTCGTAGTCGATGTTGACCTGGTCGCCCTTCTGAGCGACACCGTCGACCTTTTTGTAGTCTCCCTTACGGTTTTCCTCCAGCAGAGCGTCGATGGTCTCTTTCTTGTCGGCATCGATGTCAGCCTGGCTGATGGTGATGGTGGACAGATCGGGAAGGGTCAGATACTTTTCAGGATTGTCGTATGCACTGCCGCAACCGACGAGGGAGGTCAGCAACAGCATAGCGGCAGTCGCCATAGCAATTGTGCGTTTCATTTGGATAGTGCTCCTTTGATTTTGTACATTAATATTATTGCCGTGTTTGTGCAGCGTGCAGCGCCACAACACCACAGCGTAAACTGTTTATATTTATACCACAAAACTTCACAAAATGGAAGAGGGAATCCTCTAAATTTACTATTTGTACATAATTTTGCGGTAAAAACCGATGACGGTCAGGCGGGATCGGCTTCGGCGTCCCCATCCTCTTCGTCTTCCTCCTCTTCTGCGCTCCGTGCCTTCTCATATGGATCGATCATAAAGCGCTTCACCACCGGCCACGCGGCGTAGTTGGCCATAAAGGTCATCAGCGCCACCGTGATCAGCAGGGGGAGCAGAATGCCCACGGGCGTCAGCACCTGCAGGATCATCAGATTGAGGATCAGCACACAGATCATACCCAAGAGGGCCATCAGATTCCGCTTCATACCCAAAATCGCGAAGATCAGGGAGTTTTTGAAGATCTTCTTGATGGTCAGGTCAAAGGTCAGCGCCTGCAGGTAGGTGTAGAAGCGCATGATGAAGTAGAAGAAGAAGATCACAAGGCTCGCCCAGAAGCCTACTACCGACCAGGTGCCGCCGCCGAAGTTTAGATAGAAGAAGTAAATGTCGTAGCACAGCAGGAAGGTGAAAAGGAAGTCTAAGAAGCCCAGGATCAGACCCTGTTTGAGGTTTCGCTTGATGGCGTAAATAAAGTCCTGCCACATGAAGACCATCTCACCGCGGACGATATTCCGCATAATATAGGTCACGCCGATGACCGACAGACCGAAGGTGAACAGCAGAAGCACCAGACCGACGATCAAAACGGTCAGCGCAAGAGGGGTCCAATAGGCGACGGGGGTGGTGACGCCGTGCAGACCGAACATAGCGGCAGATGCAGGAGAGGCGGCACCGAAATAGGATGCGCCGTACAGGGGAGCCGCCAGCGCGGAGGCGGGGGCCAGTGCGGTGTCGTGCAGATTCTGGCTGGTGGCAAGCAGAACCAGAAAAATGGGGAAATTGGCGAAGACCAACAGCAGATTCAGGCTGAAGAGACGGCGCATATTCCGCCCGGTCAGCTTGAAGAAGAAGGCGAAATTACGGGGCGCGTCCCGATCGCCGGGATCGTCCTCCACCTTATCTTTGCCGTATAAAATATCGAAAATATTAAACTTTTTCTTCTTTTTGACAGGCTTCTCTTCCAGATCGTCCAGCCGCGGACGCTCATCGTATTTGCTCAAATTTCAAACCTCCTTGACTGCATTGCAGTCGATAGATGATCTCCCCGAGGGAGCGTTGTCGGTACCGATGGTGCTTCCCCTATTACAGCCTGAGGGGAAGGGTCAGCAGGATCAGCCCCAGATAGAAAAGGCACCTGCCGAAATGATCGAAGAGTCGGGGGCCTGCGGGCGTTTGTGACGCGCTTGCAAGCTCCGATGACAGCCGCGCCAGACAGCAAAGCGGCAACAGCGTCGCGCCCGTGGCAAGGACGTAACGGAAATAGAGAAGACTTTGTCCGGCGCTCAGATAAAAGCACAAACTGCCAAATCCCCACAGCAGGCTTCGATAGAAGACGGGGACCTTGCACAAGATCGGAAAGCGGGTGGTGCCTGCAAAGAGCGCGGCAAGGACGATGGGAAGCTCGCAGGCGAGCATCGCGTTCAGTGCGGGCAGGGGAGAGCGCGCGGTCAGCGCGACACTGACCCCGACGAAATCGGATCGGACTGCACCTGCTGCGGTGATCAGCCCGAAGAGATAGCCAACGATCAGCGTGGGCAGGGGATCCGCCAGACGCAGGGTGCGCCGCAGGGCGGTAAGGCGGGAGACTTTCATGGCAGACGCTCCTTTTTAGAGTTTCTACCACTATATGAAGGCGAAAAACAGGATATGATGCCGCCATTTCCGCAGACTACCTATTATTGTAGCACACAAATAAAGATTTTGCAAGATTTATCCGAAAAAAAGTCGGATGAATATTGCATTATTCACGAAAAAGTGATATACTGAACTATACGATACCATTGAGGAAGGTAGGGAGGATGTATTATGATCGATCGGTTGTTTGGCAGACGGCGAACCCCCGCTTTTCTTCCGAGGCTGGAGACTGAGCGGCTCATCCTGCGTCCTATGGAGACCGGGGATGCCGCCGATATGTTCGACTACGCCAAGCGTATCGATACCACCCGCTATCTCTTGTGGCATCCGCACCCTTCGGTCGAATATACCCGCTCCTATCTTGCCATGATCGGCAGATTCTACCGTAAGGGGCAGTTTTTCGATTGGGCGATCGTAGAGAAAGCCTCGGGCAGGATGATCGGCACCTGCGGATTCACCCGCCTTGCCGAACAGCATCATCTGGGCGAGGTGGGCTATGTGCTGAACCCCGACTACCACGGCAGAGGATACGCCACCGAGGCGGTGGGTGCCGTTATCGCTTTCGGCTTCGAAAAGCTGGAGCTGCATCGCATCGAAGGGCGATATATGGTAGAGAATTCCCCCTCCCGACGGGTGATGGAGCGCTGCGGGCTTACCTTCGAAGGGGTGTGGCGCGGCTCTATGCTGGTCAAGGGGCGCTATCGGGACATCGGCGTTTGCGCTCTGCTGAGGGAGGATTATCTCAGTCGGCGTGCCGGCGGAGAAGCCGCGGCGGTCCGCTTCTGATCTGACTGTGAATTTTGAGGTATAAATATGAGTTTGTCACAATCCGCCGGGCCTTTTGTGACCTCGGATCGAGGTACGGCGTACGCTACCCGTGTGAGACGGCGAATGTCGCCCGCACAGGTGCTTGCCATCGGCTTTATGGTCATTATTCTCATCGGAACGCTTCTGTTGATGCTTCCGATCTCCGCCAAAAGCGGAGAGTTTACCGATCCCACTGCGGCTCTGTTTACCGCCACCAGTGCTACCTGCGTGACGGGACTGGTGGTAGTGGATACCCTTAGCCATTGGACGCTGTTCGGACAGACGGTGATCATCCTGTTGATCCAGGTAGGCGGTCTGGGCTTTATGTCGGTGGCGGTGCTGATGTCAAAGCTTGTCCGCCGCACCGTCACTCCACGGGAAAACCGATTGGTCACTGAGGCGCTGGGACTTTCCTCCGCCGACGGGAACAGCACGGGCTTTATGCGGCGGATCCTGATCGGTACGTTTGCCGTGGAGGGAATGGGTGCCGCACTGCTTGCCATCCGCTTCGTTCCCATCTTCGGCTGGGGAGAGGGACTGTACAAAAGCGTCTTTCACGCGATCTCCGCCTTCTGTAACGCCGGCTTTGACGTGCTGGGCGATTACGGCGGCGGCTTCAGCATGACCGCATTCACCGACGATCCGCTGGTGATGAGCGTGCTGTCCTTCCTAGTGGTCTTCGGCGGCATCGGCTTTGTGGTCTGGAGCGACCTCTTCGATTGGGTCCACTGCCGCCTGCAACAGTTACTTGGTCGTTTGCGGCTGGGAAAAACCAAGCATTGGGCAAAGCATATCCGCAGCAGCTCCGCGGCGGAGATCACCGGCAGACGGGACAGACTGGGCGTTTACACCCGCTTCGTGCTATTGTTCTCAGGCATTCTGTTGCTGTTCGGCTTCGTTCTGACCGCCGTGCTGGAGTGGGACCACGCCCTTGCGGGAATGCCGACGGGACAAAAGCTGTGGGCTTCCTTCTTCCATTCGGTCGCCCTTCGAACGGCAGGCTTCTCTGCCTTCGATAACTCTACGATGACCGAAGCGGGGCAGGGCGTTTCCATCCTGCTGATGCTGATTGGCGGCGGCTCGGGATCTACGGCGGGCGGTCTCAAGATCGGCACCGTCGGCATCCTCTTCCTCGCCGTGGGACAGATCGCCCGCGGTAAGGATCGGATCGTGCTGATGCGGCGCACCATCTCCAAGGACACCGTCCTGCGGGCGATGACCGTAACGGTGATCGGCATCTGCTGTGCCTTCGGCGCATCGCTGCTCCTGTCGGCGGTATGCGGAGCAGGCATTATGCAGTCGCTGTACGAGACCGTATCGGCTTACGCCACGGTAGGACTTTCGCTGAATCTATCCCCGACCTTGAACGTTTTCGGCAGATTGCTGGTAGTGCTGCTGATGTACATGGGACGCGTAGGCATCCTCACCGTTATCTACTCGCTTGCACTGCGCCGCGCCCACGACTCTTCCACCGCCCGCTATCCCGAGACCGATTTCCCGGTTGGATGACCGATGTGCGGAATCCATCAAAACGCCTGCCGTCTTACGGCAGGGAGGAATACACAATCAAGATCAGAAAGTGAGTAAAAATTATGAAATCATTCGTTATATTCGGGCTGGACGCCTTCGGACAGACCTTGGCAGTATCGCTGGAGCAGAGCGGCCATCAGGTGATGGTCATCGACGAGAACGACGAGGCGGTGCGCAAGGTGGCGGACATTGCCACCGACGCCATCATCGGCGATCCTATGAGCGAATCTGTGCTTCGCAAGGCGGGCGTTTCCTCTTTTGATACCGCTGTCATCAGCTTCCCCGGCCAGATCAACAATACCGTCCTTCTGACCATGATGCTCAAGGATATGGGTGTGCGCCGGGTCGTCGCCCGCGCCTGCTCCGAGCTGGAGTGCCGCGTGCTGGAAAAGATCGGCGTAGACACCATCGTTTTCCCCGAGCGGGATATGGGCGAGAAGCTGGCGCATACGCTGGATAAGCAGGACGTCTTCGAATACCTCCGCTACTCCGAGGATTACTCGATCGTAGAGGAAAAGGTCCCCGCCTCCTGGGTGGGAAAGAGTATGATCGAGCTGGATCTGCGCCGCAAGTACGGCATTAACATTATCGCCATCAACGAAGCAGGGAACGGCAAGATCAATATCTCCCCCGCTCCCGACCGTCAGTTTGTGGACGGCGATGTGGTCACTCTGATCGGTTCCAATAAGAATATCAATAAATTGAACCGATAAAAGCAAAATTGGGAAAATGTTTACAATTTGGACTTGCATTTTTGGAAATCCTCTTGTATAATAAAAAAAGTAATTTTTACCCCTAAAAGGAGAACACTATGAACTATATTTCTATGTTGGCAGACGCCAACGCAGCACAGGGTGCCAGCGGTCTGCTTTCCATCGGTATTCTGGTGGTCATGCTGGTGGTCATGTACTTCATCATGATCCGTCCCCAGAAGAAGAAGGACCGTGAGGACGCCGCAATGCGCAACAACCTGATGGTCGGCGATGAGATCACCACTATCGGCGGCATCATCGGCAGAGTGGTCAGCATCAAAGACGAGACCTGCGTGATCGAGACCAGCAAGGCAGGCACCAAGATCCGTATTCTCAAGACCGCTATCCGCAGCGTTGACGTACCCGTTTCCGCTACCAAGGGCTATGTAGCTCCCGTCGCTTCCGCTGAGGAACAGCCCGCAGAAGAGGAAACTCCCGCTATCGAGGAGAAGACCGAGAAGAAGGCTAAGAAGAAGTAAAGCCAATATAAAAAACTCCCCGTTTGGGGAGTTTTTTGATTGTCATCAGAGCTGTTCCACCACGCCGATGAAGATCGGAAGACCGGTGTAGCTGTCGGTGATCACATAGACAAAGGGACGGTCGAGGGTGATGTGGTAGACGGGCAGCTCCTCGGGCATACCGGTCGCGCCGTTCATCACCACTACGGTAGCCGCGGCGGCGGTTGTTCCGTTCTTGTCCAGCGTGATGTTGGTCTTTTGCAGAACCTTGCTGATAAAAAGGGGATCGCCGTTGTCGGTGGTGCCCATGCCCGAGAAATCCGCTTCGAAAGGCGTGAACGCGTCGGGGATGTGCGGTGCCAGCACCTCCTTCAGCGACAGATCGCAGTCGTAGCTGAAGGCAGGGAGTTTAGCGTATACGTCCGCGCGGGATCCGCTGCTTAGTGCAGCCGTCAGCTTTTCTCCGGTGAGCGAAGCGACGAAATCGGCAATGTCGGTGCCTTCATCGGGCAGAAGAGCCGCAAAATAGAATCCGCCCTTGTAATACTTCTTGAAGCCCTGCGCGCCCTCCATAGAGAGGTAGGTGGATTCCACGGAGCGCATCATCTGAACGGTTTCGTCTCCATTTACGCCGTGGAAGGTACCGTCCTCCAACTGTCCGTCCTGGTAAGGGTCGTTCCATTCCGCTTGGAAATAGAGCGTGTTGATCAAGAGCATCACCGTTTCGGGATCCAGCCCGTTCAGCATCTCTTTGATGAGACCGTTGGTCTTCTCTTCGATCCACAGATTCACATCTTTCACGGTCTGATCGCTGAAGGGTGCGGCGTAGACGTCCGCGCCGAAATAGTCGGCGTTTGTCTGCAGGAAAGCAGGATCGGGAATGAAGCGTTTCTCCTTGAACCAAATGGAGTTGGCGGCGGAGAGCGTGACGTATTTGCGGGTCGCCATGGACGCTACCCATGTGCGGAGCATACCGTTTAGTTCTTCCATGGAGAGCGTGCCGCCCAAGAGCGTTTGCATTTCTGCCAGGGTCTCATCTTCGGCACCATTCGCGGTCATGGCAAGCGCCAGCATTGCAGAGAGCGGGGAGATCAGCAGATTCTCCTCCCGCTCCAAAGCGGCGGAGCCGGTCAGCAGCTTTGCCGCAAAATCGGCGTAAGCGGTTTTGAAGGCGTCGTCAGGCTCGCGGTCGGCGACTTGGTTGGCGGTGACATCCGCCATCAGGTTGACCGCTTCGATCTTGCCGTCCGGCGTGGGATCGGTGGTGGTAGTGTTGGTTGTCGGGCTGTCCGCGGCATCTTGGCCGCAAGCGGCGATCAGAGGCAGCAGCAGACAGATCGAAAGCAGCATAGATAGGATTCGTTTCATAGGAAGCTCCTTTCTGCACACGGATCTACGGTGCGACACAGAACTCTTTGCAAAGCTCGATCAGATGGGTGAGGGTGGCGGTGATGTCGGTGTGATCTTTGGAAAATTCGATCTCTGCCAGCAGAAGATTGGAAAGGCAGGCGCGGTAAAATTCATTGTCCGCCGACGGATGGCGGTAGAGAGGGATCTCTGCCTCTACGGGCTGATAATTCTCCTGTAGCCATTCCTCGGTGAAGAAGGGCGTATCATCAAACAGCAAGGTGTAGCGGAAGGCGTTCTCACCCGACCAGGTCAGCTTCAGCATAAAATAGCCATCGTGCAGATGATACAGAGCGCAAAAGGGAGCTCTGCCGTCGGGAAGGGTCAGAAGGTCGCTTGGGAGGAGCGCGGTCAGCAGAGCGACCGATTCCTCGGACAAACCGCCGGTATCTTTGCGCAGCTCGCTGAGCAAGTCCGCGGGGGAATCAGCGGTGATGTCGGCGTATGGGTCAGATGGACTGTAGGAGGGCGGCGGCATAAGATCGGGCTCGGTTTCCTCGGGAGGCGGAGCCATCCCGCCGGTTGCCCCTGTCAGATCAGGAGTCGGCTTTGAGGGATCATAGTCCTCATTATCGACCGCATCATCGCCCGCCCCGTCGTAATTCGGATAGACGAATTCGGGAGAGGTTCCGTTCGGTGCCGTTTCGTCGGCGAGGGGACAACGGTTCTCGGCACCGTTGTTCCCTGCCATCGTAGCGTTTCCATCCTCCGCCATGCCTGCGGGCAGCGTGAACAGCCCGATCGCGGGCAGTGCGATTGCAATAATCAGCACCAGCGGGATGGCGCCCGACAGGATCATCTTCCGTCGGCGTGCGGCGGCGATCGCCGCTTTTCTCTGTGCGGCGGCACGCTCCTCCACCAGCGCTTTAAATTCTTCTTTGCTTCTCAAAATTCAAACCCCTCCTTTTCCAAATCGGTTCGGAGTGCATTCTTTCCTCGGTAAACCAAATTTTCGATCTGCTTTTTGCTCTTCTGCAGGACACGCCCCGCCTCTTCGTAGGATAATTCCTCGAAGTAGACCAGGTGCAGCGCCGCCCGATAGTCGGGCTTTAGCCGACCCATCGATCGATGGAGCTGACGCTCCCGCTCCTTCTTCAGAAAGAGGGCTTCGGGATCGTCCTCCTGGCTCCCGGGCAGGGCGACGGCTTCCTCCAGCGGATGGATCCGCCAGCGGTTTTTGCGGCGCAGGTAGTCAAGGGCGCGGTTGCGTCCCACGGTAAAGAGCCAGGTTTTGAGCGACACCGAGAAATCGTACTTGTCCGGCTTTGTGATCAGCAGGGCAAAGCAGTCGGCGGCGATCTCCTCTGCGATGGCGACGCTTTCCACGTAGCGGCAGAGGAAAAAGATCAGATTATCCTTATAAAGCTCCAGTATTTCTTCGAATGCGGACTCGTCACCGGTCAGATATCGGCGGTAGCTACTTTCACCGTTATCCATAGTCGGCTCCTTTCACGGAGAAGATCGCGCATCTTCTCCTCTTCACTGATTATACGAACGAAAGAGGGAAAACCCTCAGTTCTTTTCTGAAAATATTATAGCATATTCGAAAAAATGTGTCAACCGAAAATGAAAAGCCCTACCGTCAGAGGCGGTAGGGCTTCATTCTGCTGCATCAAAGGTTTAGCAAATGATTATTCACCGGTGTATTCAAATTCGAACTCGTCGGGCAGCCAAATGCCGGAGGGAGCAACGATGGGCTTGGTGCGGTTGGGCCATGTGCCCTTGGGAACCCAGTATTCGTCCTCACCGTTGGGACCTACGTTAGCGGCACCGCCGATGATCAGGTCGCCGAGGGTCTTCCATGCAACGCCAACGTCCATGGTGTTGTACATGATGTCGCCATCACTCAGGTAGTCGGTGGGGATGAACATCTCGGTGATGGAGTGGTAAACGGTAGGACCGTCGGTCAACTCTTCGGTAACCATGATAGCGGTAACGTCATCACCGCTGGTTTCACATTCAGCGTCGATGCCGCGGGCGTAAGCGTACTTCTGCGCGTTGGATGCACCGATGAAGATCTCGAAGTTGGTATTTGTCCACCATTCGCCGGTGCCGTTACCGATGTAAATATCGTGGTAAGCGTCACAAGCCAGGTACAGACCTGCATCGGTCATTGCGCCGTAGAAGGTGACCTTCTTGTGGGAGTAGTCAGCATCGTCGGTTGCCTTTTCACCGATCACCTCAAGGGTGTGCAGACCTGCGTACTCGGACAGATCGCCGTCCAGAGCGAACTTGGTGCCGTCCAGCAGCTCGGGAGCAATGATCTCGGGAGGGGTAATACTGGGAGTGTTGTTATTGTTGTTGTCGAGGGGGTTGGTGACCTTACCGGAAGGGGTTGCGGCAGGGGTGGTTGCAACGGTGGTGGTGTCTTTGTTTTGGTCGTTGCTACTCGAGTCTTCGCCGGCACAGGATGCCAGGCACATGGATGCGGTTGCAAGAATTGCAAGCAGGAAAGAAAGTTTCTTCATAAATAGATCCTCCTAAGTATTGGGTTTGCAAAATATAGTCTTGACGGCAAACAAGCGAATCGATCCGATTCGGCAGCAGAAGCGTTACCGCCCGACAGCATGCCAAAATAATTATTTTCTGCGCCGCTTTCCAATCAGGATGCCGGCGGCAACGCCGACAGCGGCCAGAAGAACGCCTGCGCCGATCAATACGGGAATGAGCGGCGACGCTTGGTCAGAGTCCTCCGGGGTCGTCGGTTGTTCCGAAGGCTGGGAGACAGGCGGCGGGGCGGTGTCATCCCCTTCGGGCGGATCTGTGGGATCCGCAGGATTCGATGGATCGGCGGCTGCCTTCAGGGCGGCGATCTCTTCCTCGGTAGCACCCAGATCCAGCGACAGGAAGCGGGGACGGTAGTCTGCAGTGTTCTGTGCCATGGGAACGCCGTTGACGTTTACGTTGTAAGAGATCAGCAGGGTGCCTGCGGGAGAGATGTGGGGATGCGCTTTTGCGTTGTAGGTGTAGAGCGTACCGCTGCCGCCCGTAGCCGTATCACCCGTCTCGGGGACGGTGTAGCATTGCACGGGCTTATCGAAGGGACCCACGGGCGAGTCACCGATGGCGTACATAATTCGGTCGGACTGAACGTCCTGGGTGTATACCGCGATGTATTTGCCTTTATACGGACCTACCGTAATGGGGGTCACGCTGACCTCGCAGGATACGCGTTCCAGAATGAGAGCGGACTCTTCAATATTCTCCACCCAATCGGAGCCGTTCCAGTAGCGGAGCTTCTTGAAGTCGGGGAAGTCGTCCTCGTGGATGCGGGAAACGATCAGATCCTTCTGGCTGAAGGCGGCAAAATTGTCGCGGTAGCCGTAGATGTAGATGTATCCGTCCGGATCGGGCGCGCCCGCGCTTTCGGTGTTGCTGAGGACGCCCATGCCGTAAGCGTAGTCGAAATTCTCCAGCTTTTTCAGGAGCGCGGTCACATTGCGGGTGCGCTTGTATTTGTTGAACTGGGGCGTTCCGTCATCGGCAAGGGGAATCCGGATCAGATCGATCTGGGAGGGCTTCCAATCCTGTTGTGAGAAGGCGATGGCGTAGAGCGAACCGTCCTGCACGAAGCAGTCGAAGAGCCATTGTCCCTGGCTGAACAGGTTCAGATCACCGGACAACGCCATATTGGCCTTGGCGCCATAATAGAATTCTATGCCGGACTTGTCGGGCAGGTTACCCTCCAATACAGCGGCGGTGTGATTTGCCATTCCGTTATAGCGGGTGATCTTGCCCGTGCTGTTTGCGGTACCCAGGATGGTATCGCTGAAGAAGAACAGCGTTTTCGTGGAGGGATTTGCGGAGGAGAGGGCGTCGTTTCCGTCCAGCGCCACCGAGTAGATGCCGTCTGCGGCCAGCCAGCCCTCACGGGTTCCGGCACGGTCAAAGAGTGCGGTCCAATCGTCGGCGGGCGTGCAGGACAACACCGGGGACGAAGATGCGGTGGATTGTGCCGCCCGTGCCGACAGGGACAGGCAGGGAAGGGTCAATGCGGGGATCAGTACCCCCGAAAGGATCTTACAGGTGAGTTTCATAATTTTTCCTTTGTGATAGATCGCGGCTTACCCGCGCGGACGGCGGGTGGTGGTGGCCGCGGTCGTTTGGGAAGGAATCGCGGGTGCGTCGCCGTCGATCAGAAGGAACTGGGCGTCCATCCATACGATCCGCTGATCCAGCCAGTTTTTGAAATACTCCACGGCTTCGTGAAAGTCGCTGGAGCCCAGCTCACTATGCGGATACAGCGCGTGATTTAACTGCTCCGAAGCGGCGATCCGTTCTGCCGTTCGGTCGATAGAGGCGCAAAACGCATCGATCAGACCGTTGTTCCGAAGCTCGGTCCAGCGCTCGCAGACCAGACGGACGAATGCTTGGCATTCGAAGAGTTGGGTAAACCAGGGCGCGTTCTTCACGCGATAGCCGTCGATCTGAGGATCCTGCGTACCATAGCAGGTGTCAAAATCCCATACGGGACCCATATACAGCCGCCCGGTCTCGTCTATGTAGCAGTAACAGCTGGTGACGAATTGGGAGTCGTAATTGCGGGTCAGCTCGTTGAGCAGATACCAGTTGACGAAGGAATCCACGTCGATATACTTAGAAATGGCGTCCAGCGTTTTTTCGCGGGTAAAGGCATTGGATAGATCGTTGAAGAAGGGCTGCAGATCGGCAAGTGCGGCTTCTTTGGCGCGGTCGTCCATATCCTCCAGATCAACGCCCTTGTAGGTCTTCAGACACAGATGAACCGTATTTTGACGGTTATGTGGATCCTCATAGAGGACGATGCAGGTGTCGCAGGTATGGCGGTAGACCATCTCGATCTCAAAAAGCACGCCGATCTCGTCGGGGACATCGATGCGCTCCGCGTGGATCTGGATCCTTTCGGTCAGCACCCAGGTGCCGGCGTATTCGCCGTTGACCACCACATCCACGTACTCATTTTCGCAGGTGCCGCGCAGACCCATTGCCGCCGCCATCTTCTGCGTCAGATAGTTGTGCATCATGGTATGGTCGCTGGACACGGTGATCAGCGTCCACTTTTTCGCGGCACCCATGCCGAGAAGGTCGGCTTTTTCGCCCAGCTTCAGGGAGTAGGGCTTCTGGGCAAAGGTCCAGGAGTAGTTACCGCGCCCCTTGATCTGCAGAGGAAGCTCGTAATAGCTGTCTTCCACATACTGATCCACGAAGGAGTAGGTAGCATCCGTGTATACGCCGTGCTGTACGGAGGACAGATCTTTCCGGTCGGGAAAGTTGATGTAAAGCGTCGCCAGATTGGTCAGGCGGGGGTATTTTTGCACGGTAGCCCCGTCCACCGTGGCGTAATTGCCGGTGAGATAACTGCCGTCTGCGGTAAAGGTGCCTACGGTATAGTTATCGTCTTCACGAAGGGCAGGCTCAAACAGCGCGCTCAGATCATCGGGAACGGTGGTGGTCTCGGGTGTGATGGAGGTTGTGTGATCGGTTTGATCGCTTGGCGAAGACGAAGTCGTATTGGGCGGAGTTTGACGGCTGCATCCCACCAGACAGGCGGTTGCCGCCAGCAGGACAATCAAGAATCGTTTCACAAATAAATCTCCCAATAGAGAATCGTTTTTGTTTATTATAGCACACAACCAACGAGATTTTGTGAACAAAGTGTGAATATTTGGGCGCGAATCGGAAAACTGAAGAAAAACCAACCCGCCTTGCAGCAGGTTGGTTTTGAAAGAAATGAAAAGAAGCGTTAGGTCATGCCGAAGGATTTTTTTCGGTTAGCCGTTGAAGACCGTCGGCAAACAGGATCTCGTAATCCGCCACCGTATCGCTTGCATACAAATACTTGTGACGAGTCTCGGTGTAGGTGAGATATTTGGGCTTGGGGTACACCAACAAGTACAGCCGGTCGTAAGCCTCGGCAGGCGCAGACAAATTCAACAGCGCGCGACTGACCTGCTTTTCTCTGCCGAACTCCGCGACGTGATCGGGCAGCTTTTCGGAGCTTCTTTGTAAATGGAAGAACACGCTGGACTTGCGCACTTCAAAGTAATAATGATTGCGCGTCTTTTCAATATTCCAGCGCCCCATCCCCAAGCGGTGAGTGAGCAGGGCAACGCCGTATTTCTGATTGCCAACCGTCAGTACTATATCCACACCGCCCTTTTTACCGAAGACGATTTGACTGAGCTTTCGATTGTAGGTAACCGTGATCCCGGCGCGCGTCAGCTTTTTGAAGGTTCTCCGCAAAGCGCATAGACGGATGAAATAACGGATCCATCGGTAGATACTGCGAATGAAGGCGAAAACGAGATAGATCTCCAATGTCATAAAAATGACTTCGATCGACATAACGGGTTCCTCCTATAGTCAAAAGTACGATGCTGTGACTGAGTCGGCGCGTTTAGCTGCGGATGATCAGATCCTCCCGCTCCTGCTTGCCAACTTTCCAGAAGCGGCGGTAGATTAGTAGAACGACGGTAAGGTGGATCGCAAGATAGACCAGATAGTAGAGCGAAAACACGAGATAATCGGAGAAGATGTGCAGACCCTCCTTGTGTACGGCGGTATACCGCTCCGTCCAAAGTAAATAGCTGTTATTGTAAATGAGCGAAGGCAGATAGGACCAATAGTAACCTACGGAGAAGTGTCCGGCGCAATTGAAAAGACTGACTACCAAGCGAATGATCTCGCAGGGGGCGAGATAGCAAACGGCGCTGCGGAACCAGCTATAGGTAACCTGCCCACTGGGATAGTGATCGGGGACGAAGCGTCTTTGCAAAAAATAGGAAGCTGCAAAGGAACCACCGAAGACGATCAGACCGCTGACTATATAGCAAATAGCAAGCCCCAAAAACTCCGGAATGCCGGGAAAATGATATACAATGGTGCGAACAGAGACTATACTGATCAAATTCGCCGCTTTAGCGGTAACGTAATATACGATCAGCATCACAAAAGTGGAGATAACGATATGTCCTGTAGGGATCTCGGGGCGGTTTCGAATCATATTCTGCAAGCCTCCTTGGCGGTTTTTGTGTCGTTGCATCCAATCTTTTGAACAGTATAACATATTTCCAAATCTTTGTCAATAGTCAGGAGCGTATTTTGCACAATTTTATAAAATGGTATTACATAACAAGCGAATTATCCGTGCATGAACTGAGAAGGGTAAAAAATTACCCGCCTTACGGCAGGTTGGTTTAGGTTATGTTATGATAGGCTGTTATCTTTGGCCGTGTTCAGAGTTGAAACGAGGATCCGTTTAATTTCGAGGCAATCCGAAAGGAGCGAATGGCCTTCTTTTTCTGTGATGTACTCCGAGAGGATCAAAAGGCGGAGCCAATATTCGGTTTCGGCAGTTTCTTTGAGAGAAATTTGCAGTTTGGAGATGAAATCGGCTTTGCTGATCCCGTAAACCGCTTCGTTGGCGTTAGCGCCGATGGAGGTGGCAGATCGGATGATCTGCTTAGAGATAACGCTCTCATGCTTTTCCTTGAGAAGGTATTTATGCAGCTTCACGATCCGTGCGGCAAAGAGCAGGGATTTATCGAGGAGGATGTTTTGCGTTTTCATGTCGGGACCTCCGTTAAAGAATAAAGAAAAAAGAATAAAGAATAAAGAATAATACACCAAAAGCGCGCCAGCGCACCTTTGTTTATTATTTCTTATTTATTCTTTATTCTTTCTTCTTTTAGCCAACCGAAGGTTGGCGCTTTTGGTGCTCCTGTGGAGACTCGAACTCCAGACC
The DNA here is from genome assembly GCA_017463445.1 of Clostridia bacterium. GTDB lineage: Bacteria > Bacillota > Clostridia > Oscillospirales > CAG-272 > CAKSQF01. Next base: position 5,510 of record JAFTPF010000008.1, on the reverse strand, counting down.
CTTTGATTAAAAGTCAAATGCTCTACCAACTGAGCTACAGGGGCGTATTTTCGGACGCTCCCCTATCATAACATAAAGAATCGCATTTGTCAAGGGTTTTTTTGAAAAAATTCGCTTTTTTCATCGCAACTCGGCAGGGTATCCTCGGACAGCAGGATCGAATCCTCCGCTACCGTCAGCCGTAGCGCGGACGGTACGGGCGGCGACAGGAGCCGCAGTGCCAGCGGATCTTCGATCTCACGGCGGATCAGCGATCGCAGTGCGCGCGCACCGCCCTCACGCGATTGGAGGGCGCGGTCGGCAAGATGGGGGAGAACGGCTTCCTCAAAGGTCAGCCAGAGCCTATCTCTGAGCCGATCTGCCAGCATGCCGATCTGTCGCCGGGCGATCTCGGCAAGATCCAACCGCTCCAGACTGCGGAAGGGGATCACCTCGTCCAGACGGGACAGCAGCTCAGGCGGAAAGGTCTTGCGGAGCGCGTCCATGGAAACGGTATCGCTCTTTCCTCCGTTTAGGAAGCCCACGGGTGCCGCTCCCTTTCGGTGCGGCGTGCCGATATTGGAGGTGATCAGAACGTAGGCGTTGGAGAAATCCGCCTTTCGTCCCGAGGAATCGGTGAGGCAGCCCTCCTCCAGGATCTGGAGCAGGAGTGCGGTCAGATCGGGGTGAGCCTTTTCGATCTCGTCGAAGACCACCACCGCGTAGGGCGTACGGCGGATCTTCTCGGTGAGCAACCCGCCCTCCTCGTAGCCCACATAGCCGGGAGGCGCACCGATGAGCCGCGCGATGCTGTGGGCTTCCCGATATTCCGACAGATCCAGGCGGATCAGCGCGGCGGAGCTGCCGAACAGAACGTCTGCCAGCGCGCGGGCAAGCTCGGTCTTGCCGACGCCCGAGGGACCCGTGAAGAGAAAGCTGCCCGCAGGTCTGCTGCCGGGGAGCAGACCTGCCGCGCGTCTGCGAATGGCGGATGCAAGGGCGCGGATCGCCTCCTCCTGTCCCACTACCCGCTCTGCCAGCCGCTCCTCCAAAGGACGCAGATCGCCGGGGGAATCGGGAGAAGGAATGGGGATACCCGTTTGCTCGTAGAGCCGCGCGGCGATCTCGGCTCTGCCGATCTGGGCACGTTCCACAGTTTGCTCCTTCTCCCAACGGGTGCGGGCAAGAGAGAAGGCGTCCCGTGCCTGTACTTCCTGCTCCCGAAGCTTGCCTGCTTCGGCAAAATCCTGTCTGCGGATCGCGATCTCCTTGGCGTCGGCAAGGGAGGCGGCGGACCGCTCCAGCTCCCGCAATGCGGATGGCGGAGTGGCGCGATGCACGCGCATACAAGCGGCGGCTTCGTCCAGCAGGTCGATGGCTTTATCGGGCAGCCGACGGTCGGGGAGGTAGCGCACCGACAACTCCACCGCCGCCTCCAATGCCTCGTCGCTGATGGCGACCCGATGGTGAGCCTCGAATGCTTCCCGCACGCCCCGCAGGATGGTCAGCGTCTCGGCGGAGGTTGGCTCTTTCACCACGATAGGCTGGAATCTTCGCTCCAGCGCGCCGTCTTTTTCGATCTTACGGTATTCGGACAGCGTGGTGGCGCCGATCAGACGGATCGTCCCACGTGCCAGCGCGGGCTTCAGAATGTTGGCGGCGTCTACCGCGCCCTCCGCGCCTCCCGCCCCCATCAGCGTGTGGATCTCGTCGATAAAGAGGATCACCGATGGATCGGCGGAGGCTTCCTCCACTACCTGACGCATCCGCTCCTCGAACTCGCCCCGATATTTTGCTCCCGCAACCAGCGAGGACAGCTCCAGCGAATAGATCTGCTTGCCACGCAGAAGATCGGGGACGGTTCCGTCGGCAATGCGGGCGGCAAGCCCCTCTACGATGGCGGTCTTGCCAACACCCGGCTCTCCGATCAGGCAGGGATTGTTTTTGGTCTTGCGGGAGAGGACGTAGGTCAGCTTGAGGATCTCCTCCTCTCTGCCGATCACCGGATCCCGTTTGTCGACGGCGGTCAGATTCTTGCCGTATTTTTCCAGTATGCCGGCGGTCTTGCCGCCTCCTTTGGAAGGAGTGGGCGGCTGACCGGGGGCGTGGTGCATATAGGCGATCAGCTCGGTCTTGAGACTGCCCACCGATACGCCCTGCGCCGAGATCAGTCCGGCTCCCACCGATTGGGATTCGGATACCAGCGCAAAGAGCAGATGCTCGGTGCCTACTAACAAACAGCCCGCTTTGCGAGCTTCCGCGGCGGCATTCTCCAGAATGGCACGGAGCCGCGGAGTCATATCGCCGCCCGACAGGGTAGTGGGCGAGCCCGCGCCGGACAGCCCGATCAGAAGCCCCCGCGTTGCAGGAAGGGTCACGCCTCGGCGCGAGAGAAAGTCAGCGGCAGATGCGCCTTTTTCAGCGACTAAGCCAAGGAGCAGATGCTCGGAGCCGATGTAGGTATGCCCCAGCTGTTCGGCAAAGGATAGCGCGCGATCCAGCACGGAGGATGCGGAAGGGGAAAAGTGATTCATGAAAAACTCCATAGTACGAGAATAGGGTAGAACTTCTTGCCCGCAGGAGTATCGCCGCAAAACGGCAGACTTATGCGGTTACTGATCCCCGATCTGCGGCAGATATTTGTTGTAGGCATCGGCGAGAGCGTCCCAGGTGGGACGGTCCAGCAGACCGCTCGGCGGCAGTCCGTTGATCTGTTGAAAGCGTCGGAGCGCGACCTCTGTAGCTTCGTCCAGCACGCCGGTCAGGGGCAGCTCGAAGTCGTAATGCAGACTTTCCCGAAGCATCAACTGAACGATATAGATCAGATCGGTGCGCTCTCCCGGCAGAGTGATCCCACCTGCCAGCGGTCGGTTCCAGGGATAGATGGGCGTTGCCGGCGACCGCTGCCATTTTCCCGCACGGGCGGCGGTGTGCAGGACCTGCCAGGTGATTAGATCCACTCTGCCGGTGACGGGAAGCCCTTCGATCCGCTGGAATTGCCGAACCGCCTCACGGGTCTGCTCACCGTAAATGCCGTCTGCGGTGATGGAGGGCAGATCCCATCCCGCCTTCGCCAGCTCTCTCAGATTCCGCTGAATTTCGATAATAGACAGCCGTTCATCTCTCGTATCCATCTTATCCTACCTCCGATCCGGGGAATTGCCCCTCGCTGCGGGAAAAGCCCTGCTCAATGTCCTGCCAGGTGTTGGCGATGGCCTGCCAGGTGGTGGCGTAGGTGATGCCCGAAGGCGTGATGCCCATCATTCGCTGGAAGGCCTCCACCGCCGCGACGGTGGAGGGACCGTAATAGCCGCTGACCTCTACCGACGGTACCTCGGGATAGACCGAGGCGATGACGTTCAGATACCGCTGAATCAGCAGAACCTCCTCTCCCGATGAGCCGGGGCGGAGAGGGATCCCTGGAAAGGGCGGTGCAATATTTTCGAAGAAGGAGTCGGGTAGCGATGCCAGCAGACCCACATAGACGTCGTAGAGCAGCTCCCAGGTAGGCAGATCCACGATCCCCGTTACGGGAAGACCGTACGCAGTCTGGAACGCCCGTACCGCCGCCTCGGTTCGATCACCGTAGATGCCGTTGATGGGAGGGGAGTCGATCTCCTGCTTGAAGTAGCCCACCAGTGCAAGGAAATACTGCACTGTCCGCACGAAGTCGGGGGGCGAGCCGGGACCGATGTTCTCCCCGAACTGCCGCTCCACCTCTTCGGCGGTCAGCCCCTCGGAGGTCAGCTCGTTCAGTCGCTTGATGCCGTTGTAGAGGAAGAGGATGCGATACCAAGTCGCCCGTCCCACGATACCGTCCACCGTCAGCCCGAACACCGATTGGAAGGTGCGCACCGCATCCTCGGTCTCCCTGCCGAAGATGCCGTCCACGGGATAGATCTTGGGGATGGCGGGATAGTTGGTGGAGATGCGGTTGAGCCGCACCTGCAGATCCCGCACCTCGTTGCCCGACGATCCCAGCTCCAGCGTCACGTCGGGGACGGAGGCTTCGATGTTCTCCACCGGTACGTTCTGCACGATGTCGATGTCCTCCCCGTAAAAGCGGGTGAGGATGTCGTAGGGTCCCAGCCCCTCTTCGGCAAGGGGAACCGTCCCCCATTGGGACAGCCCGTCGCAGGTGGAGGTGGTGCCGTTGCAGTAGGCGGTAAACAGCGGCTCAATGCTCCCTCGTCGGCGGATGTAGCTGTTGAAGATCTCATCCACGATCTGGGACACATTGTCGAAAATGTCCCGTCCGTTGACGAATGACTGGTCGATGGAGGTGGAGCTGGTGATGTCGAAATCATACCCTTGAGCGGGGTAGAATTCGGTGTAGATGCGGTTGAGAGCAAAGGAAATCTGGGCGTAGATGTTGGCTCTCAGCGCCGCCTCGGGCCAGGTGGGGTAGATCTCGCTGGAAGCGACGTTTTTGATGTAGTCGGGGAAGCTCAGGGTGACGTTCTGCGCGTTGGTCTGGGGCGCACCCAGATGGACGGTGATGGTCTCGGGAATCACGGGGAAGGGGATGTTGTTCACAGGTTGTAGCCCTCGCTTTCGTCGAAGAATTGGGTTCCCTCGGCAGTATCGCCCGCGAAGAATTCGGGGAGAGGAAGCAGATTCACCGGCTGAACGGTGAGCACGTCGGGAAAGACGGGTGCGCTGATGTACTGCCCGCTGTAAAAGCCGTCCTTGTCGACCTCGATAAAGACGGTGGAGTAGGGAAGTCCCACGTATCCGGGGGAGAGGGATGCAGACTTGGGCGGCGTGGGGATATCAAGGATCTCGGTGTTTCCCGACTCGTCGGAGGTAAAGACGCCGATGATCTCCCCATCCCTGGTGACGGTAATCAACGCGCCTTCTACGGGAAGCGCACCGCCCCCTGTGCGAACGGTAACGGTCAGATGCCCCGTGCCTGTGTTTTGCTCTGGCATAGATTCACCTCAAAACCGATCCGAGGTGCTCGGATCGGGCGTTAGTACAGTATATGCCGCAGGGCTCGGACGGTTCTCATGGATTTTTGCGCAAAATTGCCGCTTTACTCTTGCAAATTGTCGGAATTTGTGGTAGAATAAGAAATAACATATATCTCAATCCAATCCCCTAAAGTTCTTGAAGTCCAGAAACTTCTTTCAAGAAGTTTCTGGCAGGATGCAAGGACGGCGTCCTTGCTCCTCTTTATTCCTTCGCCATCGGCGAAGGAATAAAGAAAAAGCCGCCTTGCGGCGGCTTTTCGAAAACAGTTCTGAATTACAGCTCTGCGAAGTACTTGATGGTGCGAACCATCTGGCTGGTGTAGGAGTTCTCGTTGTCGTACCAAGAAACAACCTGAACCTGATAGGTGTCGTCGTCGATCTTAGCAACCATGGTCTGGGTAGCATCGAACAGAGAACCGTAACGCATACCGATAACGTCGGAGGAAACGATCTCGTCGGTGTTGTAGCCGAAGGACTCGGTAGCAGCAGCCTTCATAGCAGCGTTGATGCTGTCCTTGGTTACGTCGGTGCCCTTCACAACTGCAACCAGAATGGTGG
>JAFTPF010000110.1 GCA_017463445.1 Clostridia bacterium | reverse complement strand
CCTCAATTTTCATTGAGCTTAAAATCGACGAAGTCGATTTTTCAGAGCTGTGCGAAGCACTGCTCTCAGTCAGCCTTGCTATTATAGCACAACGTTTTCCGCTTGTCAAGGGGTTTTTCGAAAGTTTTTTACTTTTTTTCAAAACTTTTTTTCTAACCGCTCCACTTGCTCTCGCTCGTGCTCGCTGCTTTTGGACAGCTTCAGTAGTATACCACACCATCTACCCTTTGTCAATACCTTTTTCTAAACTTTTTTCACTTTGTGACTTTGGACAAGCGCCGTGCCTTTTGCACAAAGTGAAGTTGTGTAATTTGTTGCTTTTCACCAAAAAGTCGTCGCTCAGAGCGAGCGACGACCGTTTCGTGTTCGATTATTCCTCAACTTTGAGTTTCGCATACGTTCCCATCAGTTTTTTTGTACCGACAGTATCGAAGGCAACCTCGTAGAGTATGTCTGCACCCATAGGACGCGCGGACAGAATCTCGCCTTTGCCGAAGGAGGCGTGGATCACTCTCGTACCGGGCAAAATAGCGGAAACAGTCTCTTTTTTCGGCTTCATATCGAAGACGGTTTCCTCCTTGACCGCATTGGTGGGCTTTTTAATAAAGGCAGGAACATTGAAATCACTCTGCTTTTTGGATTCTGCAACCGTCTCGATCAATTCCTCAGGAATCTCTTCCGCAAATCGGGAGACAGGATTGTACTGCGTGCGTCCGAAGAGCATACGCTCACGGGCATGGGTCAGATATAATTGCTCCTTGGCTCGGGTGATAGCAACATAGGCAAGTCTGCGCTCCTCCTCCAGCTCGGCAGGATCGGTCATGGACTGGATGCCGGGGAAGATGCCGTTTTCAAAGCCCGCGATGAAGACCACGGGGAATTCCAAGCCCTTTGCGCTATGAATGGTCATCATGACCACCGCATCGGCTTCTTTATCGTAGTTGTCCACGTCAGAAATCAGCGCGACCTCCTCCAAAAATCCCGCCAGCGTCGCCTCCTCCACCGAGTTTTCGTACTCGATGGCGTTGGAGATCAGCTCCTGGATGTTCTCCAGCCGATCCATCTCGGCAATTCCCGCCGCGATGAGCATCTGCTTATAGCCCGACAGCTCAATGGTCTGCTCAAACAGGACGTGAAGCGGCTCCTCTGCCGCGATCTTCTGCAGCTGCAGGATCAGCTCGGCAAACATTCTCAAATTGGGCGCTGATTTCGCGAGAGCGGTGTAACGCTCGGCATTCCGGATGATCTCGAACTTCGATACCCCCTCCGCCGCCGCGATCTCGCCGATGGCGTTCAGCGTGGTGGCACCGATCTTTCGCTTGGGCTCATTGATAATACGGTCAAGACGGACGTTATCGTTGGGATTTTGGACAAGACAGAGGTATGCCATCACATCCTTGATCTCCTTACGCTCATAGAAACGGGTACCGCCGATAACACGGTAAGGGATGCCGCTCTTGGCAAAGACCTTTTCAATGGAGTTAGACTGGGCGTTCATACGGTAAAGAACAGCAAAATCGCTGAATTTCTTTCCTTCCTTGCGGCAGATCTGCTGGATCTTTTCGGAAATAAAGACGCCTTCCTCGTTCTGGGTGTTCAGTTTTCTGAGGCGAATAGGATCGCCGCCCGCTTTTGCGGTCCAGAGCTCTTTGCCCTTTCTGCCAATATTATTGGAGATCACGCCGTTTGCAGCCTTCAGGATCTTCTCGGTGGAGCGGTAATTCTGCTCCAGCTTGATGACCTTGGCATCGGGGAAGGTCTTGTCAAAGCTGAGGATATTTTCGATGGTGGCTCCGCGGAAGCGGTAGATAGACTGGTCGTCATCACCCACCACCATCAGATTGCGGTAACCGCCCGAAAGGAGGGTGGACAGTACGAACTGGGCGTGGTTAGTGTCCTGATATTCGTCCACGCAGACGTAGCGGAAGCGGCGCTGACAATAGCTGCGGGCTTCTTCGCTGACGGTAAGCATCTCCACAGTCTTGACGATGATGTCGTCAAAATCCACAGCATCCGATTCCAGCAAGCGTTTCTGATATTGCTCGTATACTTTGGCAATCTGCGCGGCGCGGAAATCCTTACCCACGGCGGCACGGTAGTCCTCGGGGGTCACCAGCTTGTCCTTGGCTTTGCTGATCTGGTTCTGCACCGTCTTTGCGGGCAGGATTTTCTCGTCGATGTTCATCTCCTTGAGGATCGAGGAGATCAGCTTTTTGCTGTCGTCGGTGTCATAGATGGTAAAGGATCGCTCCAGCCCAACCTGTTCACCGAATCTGCGGAGCAGCTTCACGCAGGTGGAGTGGAAGGTGCCCGCCCAGATGTCGCCTGCTCCCTTCTCGGAGCCGACCACCTTTTCCAGACGTTCCTTCATCTCGCCCGCCGCCTTGTTGGTGAAAGTGATGGCAAGTACTGCCCAGGCGGGACAGGGATCCACAGCGTATGTTTCCAAAAACTTCGCCAGTTCTTCGTTCGAAAGTCCCTTCGCCTTCTCAAGTGCGGCAAGATCCGCCTCGGTAATGCCGGTGCGGTTTTCGTAGTAAGCGTTACCGTAGCGGATGATGAAGGCGATGCGCTGAACCAGCACAGTGGTCTTGCCGCTGCCCGCGCCTGCCAGCACCAGCAGAGGATCGTTGACGGTGTACACCGCCTCCCGCTGGCGGTCATTGAGATTTGCATACAAGCGGTCAAACAGCGACCGCTTGAGGGCGGAAAATTTATGTTGCAGGACTTCTTTAGTCATCGTTTCCATAATAGATACCTCGCGAAATGGGTCATTACATTGCTACCGAAAAAGAAAAGGCGGGAGCATAGACAGTCCCGTCGGCAAGCTGTCATTATTGTACCATAAAACCCGAAATTTCGCAAGCCCCCGAGCAACATTTCCGAAAACTTTTTCATCTCCCCAGCCCTTGACATTCTTCCACCAATCGTTTATAATAATAAAAGGAAGTTTTTTGCGAAGCCGAAAAACTACCGAATCTATTCTTTATTCATTATTCTTTACTACTCAATGCTTCTCCGGAGGTTCCATGGAAACACTTGCCCGCATCACCGAGACCCGACTGATCCCGCACCTGCACCCCAAAAAGCCCGAGCAGACCCTGCCGCTTCTCGCCGCACTCTGCAGCGGAGGTATATACGCCGCCGAATTTTCTATGGAAGTCCCCTTCACGCCCGACGCAATCAAAAGCGGCAGCCGCCTCTTCCCCGATCTGGTGCTGGGGGCGGGTAGCGTGATCCGCATCGAGGATGCCCACGCCGCGATCCAATGCGGTGCCCGCTACATCACTTCCCCCGGCTACTCTCCGATGATCGCCAATCTATGCCGTGACCACGAAACGCTCTATCTCCCCCAATGCACCACACCTACTGAGCTGCTCACCGCTAAGCTGGACGGCCTCTCTGCGGCAGGACTGTTCGCACCCCATCTGTGGGGGAGCGACGCTCTCGTTACCGAGCTTGCCGGCTCCTTCCCGGGACTTACCGCCATCGCCTGCCGCGTTCCTTACGCTGACGCGGGACGCCTGCTGAGCCTGACCGGCATCGCCGCCTGTACGCTGACGGGGCTTCCCTGCGACTTCCCCGAAGACCTTGCCGTCGCTTGCCAAAGCCTGACCGCAATGCTTGCCGGCTGATTAAACCGCACCCCTACGGGATCCGCTCCCGTCGAGAATAGAAAGGATACCATTATGAAAAGAATTTTTCTTCTTTCCGTCCTTCTGTCCGTTGCGCTCACTGCTTTCCTGCTTGTGGGATGCTCCTCTTCTGATCCCACCGACACCTCCGTCCCTGCCGATACCACCACTGCCGTGACCACCGAGACCAGCGCTCCCGCCGAACCCGCCGACACCCACCTGCACCTGGATCCCGTGGTCTATCCCGATGCGCTGGACTTTAACGACACCGAGTCCATTGAACGCCTCTTCGATATGTGCGAAGTCGTGGACGGCGTCCGCGTCACCGTAGAAAAACGCGCCAAGCAGATCCGTATGCGGGGCAAGGTAAACGACGAGACCTTCACCCTCACCATCGGTCTGTCCAAGGCAGAGGGACACACCACCCCCGAGCAGATCATCACCGTTGCCAAGCTCTTCTGGTACTGCTATCCCCAGATGTATGCCCGCTTTGCGGTAACCTCCACACCGACTGCTATAACGCTGAACATTGAGAATGAAGGCTACGAGATCGCTCACGCATCAGGCGACGTAGTCCACATCCACGATCAGTGGCTGGAGAAGAATCCCCAGGACTTCGACTGCCTCACCCACGAGTTTGCCCACATCATCCAGAGCGGCTGGGACGGAAACTACGTTCCTTCCTCGGGCGATGACACCTACATGATCGAACGGTTCGCCGATTACTGCCGCTATCTGTACGCATTCAAGGGCGGTTACTACAACGATATGTGCTGGACGCTCCAGACCTCCAAGACCGAGGACACCTACGCCAAGTCGGTACGCTTCTGGGTATGGCTGGACTATACTTACTCCACCGCTGACGCCGACATTATGAAGCGGATGCAGCAGGCGGTGACCAAGAAGACCTACCCCCGCGCCGATTGGGAACCCACCGGAGCCGCGTGGAACGAGATGTTTGCAGGCACCGCCGCCGAGGGCAAGGATCTGAACGCCCTTTGGGAGGAATTTGCGGCATCCGATATTGCCGACGCCACCTCCAAGCCCCGTGAGCAGGGCGGAAAGTCCATTCTGCTGACGAAAGCACCACTGCGCACCGCCGTCAGAGATCGCTACCCCGAAGCGGACGATTATCTGAAGGTGCAGTAAGATACTTGGAGGGACTTTTTAAAAAAAGTCCCTCCAAAACATTTCAAGCCGACGCCGGACTTCGACACAGTCGAATATCCATTCGTCGGCTTTTTTGTTGAAATATTTTGTGGATTACCGCTTCTTACGGCAGGACCTTTCCCATAAAATGCTCGATGACCGCCCCTCTCAGCCGCGCCAGATCGGCGGCGTAGCGGGGATCGGCGATGCGGTTTTCAAACTCGGCGGGGTCTTCCAGCGTATCGATCAGCTCGCGGAAATTCTCCCCTCGCTTCTGCGCGTGAATGTACTTGAATCTGCCGTCGGTCACCGCAACAAATCCCTCTCCTTCGGAAAAGGTGTAGGTGCGGTTGG
>JAFTPF010000109.1 GCA_017463445.1 Clostridia bacterium | reverse complement strand
TGCCTGAAGGGAGTTTTTGTCCGCACATTGAACAGTGTTGTGGAGCGTTCTGAAGTGGTGGTACATAAGCGGCTCCACAGCAGTGACAGAATTTTTGCTCGTCTGACAGCACTGCTTTGCATGAGGAACAGATTTTGGGATGATTGTTCGATAAATACATACGATGGGTCCTTTCTTTGTCATATCAAGTATTCTATACAAAAACGACATGATATTTTAGAGACTATACTCTCTATTACTAGAGTCGTATTTTTTGAAAAAAACTTGCACGATTTATCAAATAAATTGGAATCACCTGTCGCATCAGACAGGTGACTCCAGCTTACTGACCAAGTATGCTTTTGAAATTGCTATCAGCAAAATAAACAAAGCAGATCCATCCAACGCCTCCCTCGTGAAAAGGAAGGCGCAGCCTGTCGAAAAAGCCGTACTATGCGGAAGCGTAGTACGGCTTTTTCGACAGGCTGACTACCCGTGTGGATACACGGGTAGCTTGGAGTATCAATCTGCAGGAGACCATTCGGGCGTGCTTACGGTGGGAGCGAGGGTGCGAGCCTTGGTTTTTCCCATGGGGACGCAAGCCAGCGCAATGGCGGCGGCAAGCATGAAATAGGCGTTGAGTCCGGGAGCAACCGCGAATTCCACTTTGGCGTTGGAGGCGACCAGCGCTCCAATGACGAAGATAAGTGCGATAACGATCGCCGCGGCAAGTATCGCGAAAATCTTGGCGGGAATCGTCCAGCGCTTTTCGGCAGGGGTGCCTTCGGCCAATGCGAAGAGGTTTTTCCACAGCAGGATGGCAGCCATCAAGGCGATCAGAGTGACGGCAGTACCGCCGAGACCGAATGCCCACGAATACTGATAACCGCCGAAGCTCAGAACGCTCCATTGAATGATGCTGAGCTCGTAGTAGTATGCCTCGCCGTTGGTAAATTCTCTCTTGGTGTAGTTGCCGAGACGGTCAAAGGTCCATTCGATCATATCGAACTTGTAGGCATGTTCGGTGTCCTCAAACGCTTCCTGTTCGTACTGGGAAAGTACCATCTGTTCAAACATGGTAGCATCTACCGAGGAGGTGGCTTCGGTCTCGCGGCTCTTGTTTTCGAACTCGACATCCACCGTGATATCAATAATGGACGCGAAGGTGAACAGCATAAGTACGGCGGAAAGACCACAGGCGCAAAGACGCTTGACCAGATCACGGACGTTGAAGGCTTTCGCAGTTCGATTCAGAAGACGCAGCAGCGTGAAGAGAAGCAGGACTGCCAAAGATGCAACCACTGCAAAGATCATCCAGCCACCGGTGCTGACGTCGGAGATGATGATGCTGTCGATACCGGTTCCAAACTCGGGCGTATAGCCGGAAACGTTAAATGCGGCCGCCAACACGCAAACTGCTCCGGGGACCAGCGCAATAAGCTTGACGCAGCTACGCAAACGATTGGTAATAGTGGATTTGAACAATGCGATAAACGACAGCAACGCGTAGATGAATACGCAGATCACCAGAATGGCGTACAGCAGGCAAAGCACTGCACAGACGCCCATATTCACGGACGGATCGATCAGCTCGGATTGAAGAACCAGCCGAATGCCCTTTTTCACCAAGGGAGAGAATTTATCCAGATCGTCGCCGTCTTCCCAATCGTCTGCGTATTTGTCGGCGAGATCCTCGTATTCGTCCATCAATTCTTCGGCAAGATCCGTGTCTTCCAGATCGTTCACTTCGATGGAATCAAAGGAATCAATAAAGAAGAGCACTCCGTCAAACGCACTGTATTCCAGCGTAAGCGTGATGTCATCATCCAACTCAACGTCGGTGTTCAGGACAGGGAAAAAGACGGAGATGAGCAGGAGTACGCTTAGAAGCAGGACAGATGATCTCTTTACAAGATCGACGATACTGAAGCCGAAGCTTTTCTTGCGCTTGGGTGCGGCAGGTCTTACGGGAGTAACAGCAGGAGCGCTTGCCAAAGCAGGAGTTCCGCAAACGGCACAGAAGGGCGCGTTCATCACCAGCTCGGATCCGCAGCCGCGGCAGAATCGCTTGCGGGCAGGTGCATATTCGGTGCCGCACATCAGGCAGAACTTCTGACCGTCGGAAAGGGTTGCGCCGCAGGAGGCACAGATACGCGCCGGTGCGGGTGCGGGTGCAGGCACGGATATAGAATTGGGAACGGGAGAGGGTTCAGGAGTGGGAGTGGATGCAGATGCAGGTTCGGGATTGGGAACGGGAGCAGGAGCAGGAGCACTCTCGGTTGCATAGACCGATGTACCGCAGCGCGCACAGAATACGGCTTGCGTCAATAGCTCGGCTCCGCAGGTTTTACATAGATTTTTAGGGGTGGGGGGAGTGTACTGACTTCCGCAGACGTGGCAAAACTTTTGCTCACCGGAAAGGGTTGCGCCGCAGGAACTGCAGGTTTTGGGGGTATTACTGGCTTGATTCATCTTTCTGCCTCCATAGTAATAGATAGTCGAATCAATCGACCAATTATAATTATTTTATCACACTATATTTGAAAAGTCAATATCCGTTGCGGCGGATAAAGTCAAAAATTAAAGAAAAATTAGGTTGAAAGCGGAGATCGCTTTGAGGATAACAAAAAAGTGCCACGCATCTGCGTGACACTTATATCAACGGATTTCGCTACCCACAAAATCCCTTTCGGGAAACGGCGCTCTCCATGAATCGATCGGTGGTCTGCAAATTCATGTGCTACCGACATCATACGTTTAATAGCGTCCGTGTGATATTATAAAATAATGTGATTCATTGCTTCGTACACATCAGGATATGATCGGGAAACATAGAAGCCTTTAATAGTTCCTCAACTTCAATTTCCAAAGCATCAGCGATATTGAATAGGATTTCCAATGAAAATGGGCGAACGATGTTGGGGGCTTCGATTGAACTCAAATGTGAACGGCTGATATTTGCTTTTTCCGCGAGCTGTTTTTGAGAAAGTTCGCGAATTTTACGGAGCGAGGCAATTGCAATACCGAGTTGAATGAATCGGTCTCTATTTTTGAATGAAATATTATTACTCACCGCAATCCCTCCATCCTTTTCTTATATTATACAGCCGAGGAAATGGCAGGTCTATATTATCAATTGGGCAAATGACGAATATTTTGAGCAAATCGATATGCGTTTATTATATCAAACAAACAACGAATTGGTAGATTCTATCGCAAATTGTGATAAAAATGGCTCCCTCGTCAGAGGGAGCCGACGAAAGTCAGTGCGCTGGGGGGAGACGGTGTGCGCAAATTCTAAAAACAACAGCTCCCGACATTCGTCAGGAGCTGTTGTGCTATTTATTTGGACGTCTGCTTGTTCAGCGTCCGTATGTACTCGTTCTTGTATGCGACGACTCTCTTGCGGTCTACCGTCTTGACGATAAACAGCATACTTGCCATAAATCCGCCGTAGAGCGTCCACAGTACGATTTGCAATATCGGGCGCGCGCCTACGAGAAAGGCGGCGACGATAATCTGGATCGTTACCCAGAGAATGAGAAGCAATTTTGACCGTGCGGTCAGTCCGCCTGCTTTTTTGTAGGGCTCCAGATGCTTTTTATATAGCTTCGAAGCAACAAATTTGTTCTTCAGACGCTCCGAGCTGCCGGTCAGGGCGGCAAGGGTCAGAAGGTAGAGCGGAACCGTAGGGAGGATGGGCAGGAAGATGCCCAGCGTGCCCAATCCGAAGGCGATGCCCGCTACGGGAAGCAACAGGATCTTGCGAAGTTTCAATGTTAATGGTCCTTTCGGTTGTAGTCGGGGATTACCAATTATCCTTCTCTTTGTCCTCGGGGATGACCTTTTCCATCGCGGCGATGGCGCATTCGATCATCTGATCGTCGGGCTCCTTGGTGGTGATGTGCTGGAACCAGACACCGGGAGCGGAGATGATGCGGGTGAAGAGATTGTCGTGTCTGCCCGCCAGCTTGATTAGCTCGTAGCCGATGCCGACGGTCAGCGGGATCAGCGCGATCTTGCAGACCACGCGGAGCCAGCCGGTGAAGGGAACGAACATTCCCAAAAGGATGCCTACCAGCACCATCAGGACCAAAAAGGAGGTGCCGCAACGAGGATGGAAGCGGCGCATGGGGCGGATGTTTTCTACGGTGAGGGGAAGTCCCTTTTCGTAGCAGAAGATGGTCTTATGCTCGGCGCCGTGGTACATGAAGGTGCGCTTGATCTCCTTCATCTGGGAAACAAGGATCATGTAGAGCAGCAAAAGCACCACACGGACGGTTGCCTCGCAGACCGAGCGGAGCAGACGGGCAGCAAATCCGGTAAGTCCCGACGCCAGCTTGGCGATGGAAATATCGTACAGGAAGGTGGGGAGCCAGAAGAACAGACCCAGCATCAGCGCAACGGCGATCACTGTAGTGATCACGGTAGCGACCGTGCCGAACACGCCGCCTTCCTCTTTTTTCTCTTCCTTTGCGGGGGCGGATTTTTCGTCAGAAACTTCATCCTTGACCGTTTCGTTCACGGGAGAGGTCTCTTCTGCGGAAACTGTTTCTGCAGTGGTGGACGCATCCGCAGACGCTTCTTCTGAGGGCGTAACATTGGAAGCCTTGGTAGCCTCTTTTGCGGCTTCCTTCGCTTCTTCCTCGGCGATGAGATCGTCGGCGTACAGATCGGCGGAGCGCATCAGACACTTGTAGCCTACGGTGAAGGAGGATACCATGCCGTAAATGCCGCGGATCAGCGGGAGCTTGCAGAGCTTGGGAACTTTATTGTTGGTGGGGAAGTCCTCCATCACGATCCTGCCGTCGGCGCGGCGGACCGCCATAGCGGTGACTTCGGGGCCACGCATCATAATGCCCTCCATCAGCGCCTGTCCGCCGATAGAAGTCTTTTTATTTGCCATATTGGTATATTTCCTTTCGAAAACACATTTTTACACCATATTTTACACCCCAAATATGAACCCTGTATGAACGGGGACGAACAAGTCTGAAAAATCATCGAAAAAGAATAATCCGATCAGCGGCGGGCAAGATAGGGAAGAGAAGAGGTGAGACGGATGAGACGAGAGCGATTGAAACGGACGGCAGATTGCGTTCTTGCGGCAGGCGGGATCGCTCTGCTCCTGCCGGTTTTCGCGGGAGCGGCGGCGGTCTGTGCATTGTCGGGCGAGGGCGTGATCTACCGTCAGGAGCGGATCGGCAGAGACGGTAAGCCGTTTTTGATCTGCAAATTCCGCACGATGAGACGTTCTGCACCCATCCTGCCGCGGGAGGCGCTGACCGATGCCGGACGGTATTATATCCCCGGCGGAGCGTTTCTTAGAAGCACCGGCATTGACGAGCTGCCCCAGCTTTGGAACGTACTGAAGGGCGAGATGAGTCTGATCGGTCCCCGTCCGCTGCTGGCGGGAGAGGGCGGCATCCATCGGATGCGCCAGAGGGCGGGTGTGTACGCCCTGCGCCCCGGGATCACGGGACTCTCCCAGCTTTGCGGCGATCCTCCCGCACGGGTGAAGGCAAGGATCGATCGGCTGTATCTGGAAAATGCCTCTCTGCCGATGGATGGCGCGGTGGTGCTGGGGACAATCTATCTTCTGGCGGACAGACACAAAGAAAAGGCAAAAATTACCGCTTCAAAAATAGCGAAATTTCTCCGAAACTTTTGAAAAGTACTTGCAATTTGTCGCAAAATGTTGTATCATAAAAAATAGGATTGATAGGATCGGGAGATTGGGCTATGGTGCTTTTGCGCAATAAATGGTGCGGACTTGCAGCGGTATTGGTATCGCTGTTTATTCTGCTTGTGTGTATGGGAGGCGCGCCTGTAAATGCGGAAGAGTCGCATTCCCACGCCTCTGCGCTTCCGAATTGTCCGGAATGTGGTGCCTCCTGGACACCTATCATATACGACCCCACCTGTACGTCCACCGGCTTTACCACTTATATTTGCCAAGAATGTTCACACGTGGAACTGGTGGAACACGCGGAGAAGCTCCCTCACACCTGGAAGCAGATCGCGTCCAGCGACCCTACCTGTACCGACGCCTCTTATATTACCAATCGCTGCAGCGTTTGCGGTACCACGGATAAGGTAGAGACCGGTCAGGCGCTGGGACACAGTTATCAGACCGATGTGATCGAACCTACCTGCAGTTCTATCGGCTACACGCTCCATACCTGCACTCGATGCGGTGACAGCTACCAGACCGATCAGGTGGGGACTGCCGCACATACATACAGCCAGACCGTCATCACCGAGCCTACCTGCCACAGCGTGGGACATCTCAGAAATGTGTGCCTGGTCTGCGGGCAGTACACTACCGAAGAGATCCCGATGGTGGAGCATAATTGGAAGACCGAGACGATCGCGGCAACGCATACGACCCAAGGCTACACGGTGTACACCTGTCAGTACAAGGGGTGCGACACGGTCAAGCGGGAGGACTTCACCGATCTTCTTCCTTACGATCTGGTATGGAGCGAAGTGTCGGCACCTACCTGTACGTCCAGCGGCGTGAAGATCGGCTACTGCTCCGACGGCTGCGGTCATACCGAAACGGTGGTGCTGCCGCATCTGGGACACAATTTCGGAGAATGGGAGACGGTGTATCAAGCAACCGAAGACTCCGACGGACTGGAACGTCACATCTGCAGTCGCTGTCAGCACACCGATACCCGGACGGTGGAATACGATCCCCGGACAGATGAGGTGGAAAGTGAGCCGATGGATCCGCTGATGCTGGGCGTCATCGGATTCTTGCTGTTCGTCGCTGTTGCGGTGATCGTGCTGTGCTTCCTTCTGCTGATGGAACACGCACGGCGGGATAAATCTAAGCGAAAACGGAAATCGATCATCTAAAAACAGAAGTGACCGATCATTGGTGCATTTTCCAATGATCGGTCAATTTTTCGTTATTGCTTTTAGCTAATGATCTGCGAAGAATTTGTGCTTGACGATGTACCATGCAGGCTCCGTACCAATACAAAGACGAGAACGTCCTCGCCCAAGATCAAAAATTGTTATTTCTGTACAAAAACCAAGACTGATTTTCGGCAAAATGCCGATTGAATCCAAGGCGGTTATGTGATAAAATGATAGTAACTGGAAATCGGTATGCGAGCGGTCGGTCTCGACATCGGTTTTCGAAATTCTTTCCGAATGATCCCGATGGGATTGGCGGAAACAGAGAAAGGGATTATTATGAAAAAAATTGCATTGGTTCTCCTGCTGGCTACTGCGCTGACTACCTTTGCGGCGTGTTCGGGAAATGATCCGGCAGAAACCACCGCCGCGTCGGAAACCACCACTACTGCCGACGCAGCAACCACAACCACAGCGGCTCCGGAAGACAACACGACACCAAACAACCCCGGCACCTCTACTAACATCGAGCACAATGTCAAGCTCAATCAGGATTTGACTACGCTGAAGACGGTCATTGAGAAGTCCGATCCTGCTAACGAGGAGTACGAGGGCTACAGCGTGGTCACCTCCGGCGCAGAGTGGCAAATCAACTCCGGCATTGATTACTCGCTCTACGATTTCCTGGGCACCGGTAGCGATCTTCTGGCTTATATCGAAGACGAGGACAACACCAGCTACAGCAGATATGTTCAGGAAGACAAGCTGGCATACTACCGCGTAAGATATGAGAACGGCGAGTTCGTTTACAAGAAGGTTGCCCGAAACGCCATATCCCAGACCAAGGCATTGGGCGCGAAGATCCAGGTCAACTCCAAGCTGGGCAGACTGGTCGTTTACTATCAGGAAATTGAGTTGCGTGCCAGCCTGGACTACACCGAGGTGACCGGTAACTCCGGCGCATTCCTGCGGTTTAAGTTCCATACCAACCTGCCCGCTACCTATAAGGTTAACATCAGCACCAACAAGAACGATACCGGCGACGGTATCATCGTTTGCAATAACATCGTACCCAGAAAGAGCGATGACGGCAGCTACGTTGGCGCGGGTCAGATGACTATCCCCTACGACAGAAGCGGCGAATATTACGTCAACGTCATCAGCGGCGGCAAGTGTCTGGGCTCTGCCACCATCAAGATCAACGAGGTGGAAGACTCCAGAAACCCCAATCTGCATCTGCAGCTCACCGGTGACTGGGATGCGATCACTGCTCCCGGTTATATGGAAAGTCTGATCAATCTGTTCTACAATACTTACCCCAGACTGTATCAGAGATGGGGCAACGGCGACGAACCCCGCACCATCACCTTCGTGTCTGACCCCACCTACGACGGCGTTGCGTACTGTATGGGTACCTTCGTTGTTGTCAGCACCGCTTACGCAAACTCCAATCCCTCCGATATCGGATTCTTCTCTCACGAGATCACCCACTCCGTACAGCAGTTCAACTTCTACTACGGTGACGGTGCGTGGTTTACCGAGAATATGGCGAACTACGGCGGCTTCCGTTATCATCACTGGTCGGACGGCAAGTACGTTCAGCTCTATCAGGATGCGAACCAGAACGACCTCTACAACTGGAACTGGGGCGCATACGGAGACGGCTCCAAGTGGTTCTTCGCTTACGTAGACTACAAGTGGCCCACCAAGCTGGACGCTAACGGCAACAAGATCCGCGGTCTGCTCGATACGCTCGTTTACGAGATCAAGAACGGTCGACTGAAGGGCGCAGGCTCTGACAGCGCAACCGATAAGAACAATATGTTCAACAAGATCGTCAAGGAAGTGACCGGTCTGGATTGCATGGAAGACGTTCGTAAGCAGTACGAGGCTGACTTCAAGTCCGGCGCATGGGATTTCAAGGGATTTGGCGAATACTCCGATAACTTCCTGACCGAAAATGTTCCTTACGTCAACAATCCCAACTATCCTATGGTTACCGACAAGAACCCCGGTAACAAGACCGCTACCGCTCTGGCAACTGCGGTCACCGAGGGTGACAATCTGGCACTGGGCGCTACCGTATACAAGGTATCCGGTGCTACCAAAACCGCTGAGGGCGCAGAGAAGCTGGTAGACGGTAATCTGGGTACCAAGTGGTGCTCTACCTCCAGCACTGTGAAGGATAAGACCTACAGCCTGGACGGTACCCGTCAGTGGGTCATCTTGGATCTGGGTGAAAAGAAGACCTTCAATACGTATACCATCTACAACACCAGAACGAAAGAAACCTACGGTAATATGACCGAGTGGGAGATCCTCGTCTCCAATGACGGCACGAACTGGACCTCCGTTGACTATCAGGCATCCTGCAACCAGGATCTGGTATCCTTCAATGTAGGCAGCCAGAGCGCACGCTATGTGATGATCAAGGGCTACACCGTTGATACCGGCGTAGGCACTGTCCGTCTCTACGAGTTCCAGCTTTACAATCAGTAAGTCAGAGACAATGATTAAACTGTCAGCGGTCTGTTTTTCGGATCGCTGACAGTTTTTTCAAATAAGGAGATTTGAATATGAGAAAGAAAATTTGTTGTATGCTTGCTGCAGGAATGATGCTCGGCTTGCTGGCTTCCTGTGCCGAAAGCAATGAGGTTGAAGAAACGAAGCCTGTTGTAACAGGCGATCCCGACTCTGCGATCACGGACGATCTTCCCGATAATCTGAATTTTGAGGGACAGGACATCAAGATCCTGTGCTGTGATGAAGAGATAACCGTTCTTTCCTTCGTTGCGGATGAAGAAGACGATGACCTGGTTTCCTCTGCTATCTATCAGCGCAATAAAGCGATCGAAGAACGTCTGAACGTAACGATCGAGGTGGTCGAGACCGTGGATCACGAAAGCGTAGCCTCCACCGCCGAACTGATCATTCAAGCGGGCAGTGATGATTACGACATCGTCGGCGGCTACCAGTATTTTTCCGTTGGTCTGGCTTTGAACTCCAATCTGTACAATTTGAAGGGCGAAGAGATCTCAAGCATCGGCTATCTGGATTTCGATAAGCCTTACTGGAGCTCTCAGTTTATGGACAATATCGCGCTGGACGGCGCAACTTACTGGGCAACCGGTGATATCTCTCTGCGATATACCTCCGGTATGTACTGCACCTTCGTTAATACGCAGATCTTTAACACTCTGTTCCCCAGCGAAAACATTTATGACATTGCCAGAGAAGGTCAGTGGACAATGGATAAGTTGACCACAATGTCTTCCCAGGCGTGGGATGATGTGAACGGCAACCAAGAGCCTGATGACGGTGACCAGTTTGGATTTGTCACCGGCGCATACGATCTGCTGGACGGTCTGGCTGTGGGTTGCGGCGTTACCTTCGGTGCAGTTCAGGACGGCGAGATCGTGATCACGCTTGGCAACGGCATCTCCCGGACCTTTGCAGATAAGCTTCAGGCGCTGACCCAGATGGACTCCACTCGCGTGGTTTCCGTAACCGAGCAGTCCTGGTGCCCCGAAAACTTTGCTGCGGGCAACGCACTCTTCCTGGTAGATAAGATCATGACTGCCGCGTCCTACTTCGACACCATGGAAAATTACGCAATCATTCCCGCTCCCAAGCTGGATACCAATCAGCCCACCTATCTGACGACTCTGCAGGACGGCATTACCATTCTGGGAATCCCCAGCAGTATTCCCTTTGAGAAGCTTGCCGGCATATGTGCAACGATGGAAGCAATGGCATCCGGCAGCTACAACGATGTCACTCCCAAGTATTATGAGAGTGCGTTGAAGGTGCAGTATACCCGTGACGAAGCCTCCGGTGAAATGATCGACTTGATCCGTGAAAACGTAACCACCGATTTCGTATTTGCCTATTCTCACGAGGTTAACGATATTGCATGGTACTTCCGAACCAATTATTCAGGCGGTTCCAGCGTAATAAACCGTAAGGTAAGAAGCATGTCTCCTACATGGGAAAGCAGTATTGCTACGATCGTGGAGGGGCTGCG
>JAFTPF010000108.1 GCA_017463445.1 Clostridia bacterium | reverse complement strand
TTAGCGTCAGCGAATCGAGCATTTTTGCTGGAGCACTTAAAGACCAATACCATCAGCTCGCGGTCGTCTTTCTCGGCTGATGCGATTAGACAGGCACCTGCCGGGGTATGGAAGCCGGTCTTGGTGCCGGTTGCGTAGGGATAGTAGTAATCGCTATCCTCATGCAGGAGAAAATTGGAGTTCTCCCAGGTCTGCTTGCGTCCGTTGGCAAGATCGGTGACTTTGTAGTGGTCCATCGCCATCACTTCCGCCAACAGCGGATGCGATCTGGCCAGCAGGGCGATCTGAAGGATGTCCTCCATCGTGGTGACGTGAGCGTCATCGTGATAGCCGTCGGGGGTGACGAAGTGGGTGCCGTCCAGCCCCAAGGATGCGGCGTAGGCGTTGAGCCCTTCCATGAAGCGGGCAACGGCCGCTTTAGCGGACAGTGTCTGATCCTCCGCCAGCAGACGACCGCAATGTACGGCGACCGTGTAGGCGGCATCGTTGCCGGAAGGAAGCAGGAGCGCGGCGACCATATCCTTGCAGGTGTACTGTTCACCTTTTCGGATCTTCGCTTTAGAGGAGTCGGAGGGTGCCAGATCGATCTCGCTCCCCACGGTGAAGACGGTGGACTCGTCCACCAGTGTCAGTGCAAAGTGTAGCGTGAGCAGTTTGGTAGTAGAGGCAGGATAGATCTGTTGGGTGTTGCCCGTGGAGTAGAGGATCCTGCCATCGGTGACGTCGTAAAGCAGGACGTAAGCGGCGTTGCGGGACAGCTGAGCGTATTGCTCATGGGAGGAGCCGTCGGTCTCGGGTGCGGTCAGAGGCGGATCAGGCTCGTCGGGGATGCCCGGTTTGGTAACGGGCGCAGGATCGGTGACAGGGAAAAATTCCTCGGTGGTGATCCGGGACGAGCCGACGTCAGAGGTGTCGGGGGCAGTCAGTGGTTCGGTGATCGGCTCGCTCTCGGGAGCGCGCTCTGTGGTGGATACGGCGATCGTTTGTGTGACCGCGTCGGGAGGAGCGGCTGTGGTGACCGTGCCGCCAACGGTCGTGACGGTGGTGGAGGACTCTGCTGTTGTTGCGGCAATATCGTTACTGCCGCAGGAGAGGAGCATGGTGAGACAGAGTAGTTGCGCCGTCAGCGCGGCGGTCAGACGCCGCGCTCGGTAGAATCGGGAAAGTGAAGCAGAAGGACGGTTCATCTATACCTCCTGTTTGGATCTTGCGATCGGTTAATTGGCGCCGTGGAAGGCGGCAGAGGTCAGGGACTCGTTGTCGGTGAGGATTTCAACCTTGGCAAAATCCTCGGCAGAGCCGGCGTAGTACAGATCCGACAGCGTGGTGCAACCCAAAAAGGCGGCGTAGCCGACTCGGGTCACGGCAGGCAGACGGACGGTCTGCAGTGCCTTGCACCCCTCAAAGGTGCGGGTTGGAATCTGGGAGAGACCGGAGCCGATGCTGACCTCGGTCAGCGCGGTGCACCCTGCCATCGCTTTGTCGCCCATTGCGGTGACGCTGTCGGGAATGGACAGAGTGGTAAGACCGGTGCAGTACAGGAATGCGTTGTTGCCGATAGTCTTCACCGTCTCGGGAAGAGTCAGCGCGGTGAGCGAGGTGCAGTAGGCGAAGGTCTCGGCACCGATAGAGGTGATCAGATCGTCAAAGGATAGTTCGGAAAGGGATGTGCAGTTCAAAAACAGCCCGTCAGCCAGGGCGTGAACGCCCGCGGGGAGCGCGACCTTCTTCAGTGCGGTGCAACCCTGGAAGGCGTTGGCACCGATGGAGGTGACTTTGGAGGGAACGGTGAACTCGGTAAGGGCGGTGCATCCGCGGAAGGCTTCGGCACCGATGGACACTAGATTCTCACCTTGGAAGGTGGTCAGCTTGGCACAATCGGCGAACGCACTGCTGCCAATGGAGGTGACCGAGGGAGGCAGGATCACGGTGTGTACGTTCTTCAGCCCCACGAAACAGCTGTTGGAGATGGAGGTGACCTTCTGGTCGTCCAGATAGTCGGGGACCTTCAGAGTCTCGCCGGAGATGTAATATTCACTGCTGTCGTAAGAGAGGACGCCGTTTTCGATGCTGTAGCAGGGATACGCAGAGGAGGACATAAAGATGCCGTCCTCGCGGCCGGTCAGCTCCTTGCGGATGGTTTTGGCGCGCTCGACGCTGTCTTTGTAACCGTCCAGCGCCTCGAAAGCGCTGATGGCTGCAGTGTATTCACCGTTTGCTAGATAAGCTTCGGCTTGTTCGTAGTCTTCCTGGCGGCTGGCGGGGATCATAACGGCGAAGATCAGGACGAAGATCAGGACAGTTGCCAGAACGGCTCCGCCGATGACAGAGGAGATCTTCAGGATGTGCTTGCGGCGGGCGGCCTTGGCAAGGGCTGCCTGCTTTTCCTCCTCCGCACGCTTGGCGGCAAGCCGCTTTTCGGAGGTGCGGATGGATCTTGCTTTTTTCTTCGCCTCGTCTGCGCGGCGGGCGGTGTCCTTGTAAGTGCCCAGCTTGGACCAGTCGGCGGCAAGTGCGTCCCACTCGTCGGCGGTCTCGGGCTTACGGGCAAGGAGCATGCGGTAGTCGGCGTCTCGCTTGGCGGCAAGCTCCGCTTCGGCGGCTTTACGGGCGGCTTCGGCGGTCTCAGCCTCCAGCTTGTCCGCGAGAGCAGTAAATTTTTTGATCAGATAAGGCTTTCCGGAATTTTCCAGAGACATAAGTCCCTCGGCGGCGGCGCGGTACCCCTCTACCGTAGCGGGGGGATTCAGCCACTCGTCGGGGATCACCACAGGAGTGGGCTCGTCGGGTACGGGAGTGGGAGTAGGCTCGGGTCCGGGGTCTGATTCAATCGCCGCAGGCTCGGTGGGAACCGTCTCCGGGGCGGGTGCGGAGACCTTTGTTGCGGGAGTGTCGGATTGTTCGGTGGCTACGGGAGCATCGCCCTCCCGCCAGACCGTACCGTCGGCAAAGACCGCCTTTTTGAGGGTCAGCTCCACATTACAGGTGCCGGCATAGGGGATCACCACGGGGATATCCTCGCCGAAGGCGTCGCCGGGGGCTACTGAAAGGGAACGGATGCAGGCACCGTTTGCGACGCCCAGCGGATCGCCCGCATCGTCGGTACAGGCAAGGTCAAAATAGAGGGAGCGCAGGGTGTTACCGCTTTGGTTGACGGCGCCGATGAACAGCACCTCCCGATTGTAGGTATAATCGTAAGCCACCCGCAGGGTATTCAGGACAACGGGCGCGCCTGCCGTCTGCTGTGCCGCGGTCAGCGATTTCTCGGATATGATCTGAAGGGATTTTTCCATATTTCCTCCCAAATAGATAATTATCTTATATTATAGCACATTTTACGGGCGATTGCAAGCGTTTTCGTTCCGCTTTTGCGCAAAAGCTGCAGATTGAAAGAAGGATCGTCGTCATTCGGCATAGGATTGTACACGAAGGTTCCGATTTCGGCAAAAATATCGGAAAATTTTTTCAAAAGGGCTTGACAAACGGTGCGCGATTGGGTATAATGATAAAGGTTAGTGAATGCTAACTGGGTTTCGAGCGTTGCAGTTAGTCTGCGCTAATCGCAAACGCGCGAAGCAACTGATGAGTGAAAGGGCGGTGCAGTTATGACGCTGAAGGATGCCGTTGTTGGACAGGAGTACGTTATCCGCCGGATCGATACTGACGACGAAGAGCTTAATGCCTTTCTGTTCTCGCTGGGATGTTACAGCGGCGAGACCATCACCGTAGTGTCCCATTTGAAAGGCGGTTGTGTGGTGTCCATCAAAGACGCCCGATACAACATCGACAATCAGCTCGCCGAGGCGATCTTGATCTGAATAAAAAACAGCCGACCGACTGTTTTTTATTTCGGCAAGGGTTAGTGTTGACTAACTTGTTTAACAATTGGTAATGATTCGAAAGAATTGATTATAAAGTTCACTATATTTGAGGAGGAATCCCTATGAGAATCGCTCTGACCGGTAACCCTAACTCCGGTAAGACTACGATGTACAATGCTCTGACCGGCAGAAATGAAAAAGTCGGTAACTGGGCAGGTGTTACCGTAGACAAGAAAGAACACCCCATTAAAAAGTCGTACTACGCAGGTGAGATGCAGTTGATCGCAGTTGACCTGCCCGGTGCCTACTCCATGTCCCCCTTCACCAGCGAAGAGAGCATCACCAGCTCCTATGTGAAGAAGGAAAATCCCGATGTGATCATCAACATCGTGGACGCTACCAATCTTAGCCGAAGCCTGTTCTTCACCACTCAGCTGCTGGAGCTGGGCGTACCCGTTGTAGTCGCGCTGAACAAGAGCGACATCAACGACAAGAAGGAAACCGTAATTGATTCCGAGGCGCTGAGCAAAAAGCTGGGCTGCCCCGTTGTCAATACCGTTTCTACCTCTGCTGAGGGTCTGAAGGCGGTAGTGGAAGCTGCTGTGAAGCAGGCAAATACCACTCAGAAGGCACCCTATCAGCAGGAAGTGATCGATCTTACCGATAAGGCAGCTGTAGAAGCGGCTGACCGTAAGCGGTTTGAATTCGTCAACAAGATCGTGAAGAGCGTTGAGACTCGTAAAGTACTTACCAAGGACAAAACCTTCGGTGACAAGATCGACGCAGTGCTGACCAACAAGTGGCTGGGTATTCCGATCTTCGCGGTGGTCATGTTCCTGGTGTTCGAGATCTCTCAGAACTGGCTGGGCGCCTGGCTGGCTGAGGGCGTTGAAGTGGGCGGCGTTGCTGTTCCCGGTCTGGTTACCCTTATCGAGATGTTCGGTGAATGGGTAGGCGGTTTGATGGAGAATGCGAATCCCTTCCTGCAGACCCTCGTCATCGACGGTATCATCGGCGGTGTAGGTGCCGTAGTCGGCTTCCTGCCTCTGGTCATGGTCATGTATTTCCTGCTGGCTCTTCTGGAAGACTGCGGTTATATGTCCCGTGTTGCCGTTATCCTTGACCCCATCTTTAAGAAGGTCGGTCTGTCCGGTAAGTCGGTCATCCCCTTTGTGATCGGAACCGGCTGTGCCATCCCCGGCATCATGGCTTGCCGTACCATCCGCAACGAGCGGGAACGCAGAGCCACCGCAATGCTGACGCCCTTCATGCCCTGTGGCGCAAAGATCCCCGTGATTGCCCTCTTCGCAGGTCTGTTCTTCCCCGATTCCTCCTGGGTTTCTCCTCTGATGTACTTCCTGGGCGTCCTCCTTATCTTCCTCGGCGCACTGCTGATCAAGTGGATCTCGGGCTACAAGTACAGAAAGTCTTTCTTCATCATCGAACTGCCTGAATACAAGGCACCCTCTCTCTGGGGCGCATTTAAGTCCATGTGCGCTCGCGGCTGGGCTTACATAGTAAAGGCAGGTACCATCATCCTGCTGTGCAATTTGATTGTCACCGTCATGTTGAACTACTCCTGGCAGCTCCAGATGGTAGAGCATCCCACTCAGTCCATTCTGCACGACGTAGCGACCCCCTTTGCAGTGCTTCTGGTACCGCTGGGCTTCGGTGTGTGGCAGTTGGCAGCTGCAGCAGTAACCGGTTTCATTGCCAAGGAAGAGGTTGTCGGTACGCTGGGCGCAGTATTCGCGGCTTTGGCCATCAATGATGACTTTGAACTTCTGCAGAGCGGAAACGGCGAGGCGGTTCTCGGCATTACCGCAGTTGCAGGTCTGGCTTATCTGATGTTCAACCTGTTCACTCCTCCTTGCTTTGCGGCAATCGGCGCGATGAATTCCGAGATCAAGAGCAAGAAGTGGCTGTTTGCAGGCATCGGACTGCAGTTCGCGGTTGCATACGTTCTGTCCTTCTTCGTATACCAGATCGGTACTCTGATCACCGAGTCTGCGCTGGGCGAGGGCTTCCTGCCCGGTCTCGTTGCTGTGATTGCCATTATCGCGGTGGTGGTGTTCCTGGGCTTCCGATCCAATCTGAAGGCAAAGAAGGAATTTGCCGGCAAGTGATCGGCTTGCGGTATCCGGCGTGATTTTCAAGGAGTGATAGCAATATGATCGATATTATCGTTTCTGTAATTCTCGCGGCGATCATCGGCGGTGCCATTACATACATCGTGCTGTCCAAGAAGCGGGGCGAGGCTTGTGTTGGCTGTCCCTATGCCAAAGAGTGTGCAAAGCGCAAAAACGGCGGCGGTAGCTGCGGTTGCAGCAGCAATAGTGCAGTTGTTACCGCGCATCACGTCGGCACCGCGTCGGGCGAAAGCGATGGATCCGGATCGGATCAACCAAAATAACCGTGTGTCAAGGGGATGCGCACCTTATCGTACGCATCCCCTTGGTTAAAATCAAGGCTGTCGTATAGCGGCAACCGGATGAGATTCGGGAGGGCTTATGGGAAGCTATATTATCGTCGGGATCGTAGTTGTGCTGATCGCCGTCGGCATCGTGTCCACCGTCCGACGTATCCGTTCAAAGAGCAGCTGTTGCAGCGGCGGCGATTATAAGCCCCGGCGGAAAAAGCTGAAGAACATTATCGCCCGAAAGACCTTCCGCGTAGACGGAATGCACTGTGAGCGCTGCGCCGCCCGCGTTGAGGAAGTGATCGGCGACATCCACGGCGTCAGCGGTAAGGTGAACCTGAAGAGGGGCGAGCTTACCGTCTTTTACGCGGAGACAGTAGAGGATGAGCTGATCCGCACCCGCCTTGAGAAAGCGGGATACACCTTGACCAAACGGTAATAGGTCTTTCCTCCAATGCAGGAAAGACCTATCATTCAAACAAATAGTTAGTGTACACTAACTTGCAAAAAGGAGTGAAACGATGAGCGTAGTGATCGTAGGCGGCAACGAATGTATGATCCGCCAATATAAAGACCTTTGCAGCGAATACAAATGTAAGGCGAAGGTATATCCGAAGATGGTATCCGGGCTGAAGAATATCGGCACGCCGGATCTGCTGGTGCTGTTCACCAACACGGTGTCTCACAAGATGGTCCGTTGCGTGCTGAGCGAGGCGAAAGGGCAGAACACCAAGATCGCTCGCTCACACAGCAGCTCCATGGCGGCACTGAGGAGCATCCTGGACGAGCACGTAGCATAAAAGAGCCTTTGGCGCTCATACTAAAAAGACGCGGCATTCGCCGCGTCTTTTTGAAGCTTGAGTTAGCCCTGAGACTTCAGGTCGTTCTCGTACTTCTCGATCATTTTCTTCATAGTGTGACCCGTACGACCTTTTAATTTCATAAGCCATTTTTCGGTGTTTTTACCCGTAAATATCTTGATTTCAAGCCTTGCAAGATTGTTTTCTTCCATCGTTACAAAGATCTTATCAATATATTGTGCCACAAACTCATTGGTGATCAAGCCTGTGCTGGCATCTTTGACGGCAGCTTCTAAACGAGCCTTGATTTCTCGCATATGCTTTTGATATTCATCTTGGGTGAAGAGTTGTTCTTCCAACTCAGCGAGCGCTCTTTTTGCTTCATCGATTTCTCTGTCACAAATGTCGGTCATTGACTTAAAGTTAGCGGTGGTGATCATTCCAGTGGTAACCAGCTCAAGCAACTTGTTTTTCTTTTGCTCGCCCAGTTCAATGATTCGTTTTTGCTCCGCAATTTGCTTGGATGTTTCGTGATCGTTCTCTAAAGATTGGAACATCTTTGTATAGGTCTCCAACAGAGCTTCTACATCCACCTTAGTTTCGCTGAAGACTTCGAACAGAATGGGTTTGATCTCATCTTCGTAGATAGGAAATGACGGGCAGGTGTCGGCACCGTTGTTGATTTTGTTGGAGCATACCCATTTGGAGTTGACGGTGCCATCCTTACTTTTGGATTCTCTGCGATAGTAAGCAGCTCCGCAATGCGTACAGAAGAGCTTGCCGGTTAGAAGATTGGCGTGGTTGCAGATCCCTTGGCGGTTCTTCACGTCTTCGCTTCTGCGGGCAAGAACTTCATTTGCTTTATCCCACAATTCCTCGGATACAAGGGCAGGAACAATTTCGCCTGACTCATCCTTGAACATGACCCATTCTTCAGGGGGCAGGAACTTTTGCTTCTTGGTGAACATATCCACGATGCGCACCTTATTGCCGACGTAATATCCCTTATACTTAGGGTTGGATATGATGCCTGACATTGTGGTATGGGCGATCTTGTTGCCGTTGTAATTGCGGTAGCCCTGATCGTAGAAAATCTTTTCAAGCTGTTTCATACTGTATTCGCCCGTAGCGTAAAGGCGAAACAGATCACGTACCATTGGCGCTTGACTTTCGTCAATGACAAGACGTTTATCTTCTTTTGTATATCCGAAGATACGGCTGTTGCCTAGCACTACGTTCGATTTAATGGCTTGCTGATGCCCGAATTTGACACGAGAGGATAACTTGCGAAGCTCGTCCTGTGCGATGGAGGACATAATCGTGAGACGGAGCTCCGCATCCTCGTCAAGTGTGTTGATATTGTCATTTTGGAAGAATACACCAACGCCCCAACCAAGCAGTTCTCTGGTGTATTGCAGAGAGTCCAGCGTGTTACGGGCAAATCGTGAGATCTCCTTGGTAATGATAAGGTCGAATGCGCCTTCTTTGGCATCGACAATCATTTCGTTGAAGTGTTTTCTTTTCTTTGTTGAGATCCCCGATAATCCTTCATCAACGTAGCCGGGAATATAAGTCCATTGTTTGTTTTTCTGTATAAAATCTTCGTAATACGATATTTGATTATCGAGCGAGTTGAGCTGTTCGTCTGTTTCCGAAGAAACGCGAGCGTAAAATGTGACGCGCAAAGGAATATCGTATATCGATTTTGTGCGCAGCATTGTTCTGATATTTAATATATCCATATTATCATCCTTTGAAAAGTTCGTTATATCATCATCTGTCGAATTAATTATATCACATACGACCTTGTATTGCAAGAGGAAAGTCGTAATCCGCCGAAGTATTTTTACAGCGGAACTATGTATCGGAAGTGCCTTACGATCACTTCCGAGGTGAATATTCTTATCTTGCATCTCTTTTGAGAGAGCGTTTCGATTTTCTGATTGCAATCAGTTCGATTATTTTCTGATATTCCTTTTCTGATATTGTGCCGTGTTCAAAGAGATATCGGTTAAAATAACAGAGCCAAATATCCTCTGCCATGCGCTTTTCTCGTTCTTCATCGGTTAAAGTTTTTTCCATTCAATTACCTCGTTCTTTCATTATTTTCAAATATATTCTCCTCCTTTCGAGTGAAATATATACCAACATTAGAAATGAGCGCACCATTTTGGTGCGCTCAGGATACTTATATACTTTGATCACGCCGGTGAGTAAGAGAGATTACATACTTAGTTTAGGACCATTATCGATGTCCTCGTCGTTGTTTCCTTTTTCAGTTGTGTCTTCATCTCTGTGCCCCACCATCATCGCCACACCCACTGCAATGCCTGCGAGTACGCCGATATTCTGTGCCGAGCGACGCGCTTCTTCCTCGGCTTCGATCTCCTCGGGCGACTTCCAATCTCCGCTCAGCGAAGCAGAAAACAAACCAGAGCCGAGAGCAGAGAGGAGAGTGCCGCCGATCCGATCACTGTGCCCAGCGCTACCTTCCACATATTTCGGAGCTTGTCCGAGAGTTCGTCCACCGACTCTCTGACCTCGGAGGCGGTTCGTTTGCCATTTTGCTCGCTCTCCTTCCCAGCCTGTTCCAGCTTCCTCCGCTCCTCGGAGAGGAAGTTCTGCATCTGACTCTGTAGAATGGCGAGGCGCTTCTTGTGCTCGTCCTCCGCCCAGTCCAGAGAATCGTTGATCATCTTGCCCATCTCCTGGACGGTCTGCTGTTGGCTTGTCTTGGTGGAGAGCGTTTGCAGGATCTTCACCAACTGCGGCTGAAAATCGACGCAGTTCTTCATCAGCGAGAGCATCGCTTCCCATTGTTCTTGGGGAATGGCGTAGATGATCGGCTCGTAAGGCTTCAACAGTTCCTCTTCCAGCATAGCGTTTTTCGCTGTCATTTCGTCCAGAGAGAATTTCTTTTCGGTATTCAAATTCAAGTTCCATCCTTTCTTTCAGATATTTTTCGTCAGAAAGCTTATCGTCATTGCATTTGCGATAAGCTCCGTTTTTGTATTTCGCCTCTTTGAGGCAAGTGTAGGTGATATTCTTTCGCCCATCCTCCCATCGAACAGCATACCCAAGACGGTACATCTGAGCGACGAACTCCTCTCGGCTTCCGCTTGCGCTCATAGAAGCATTGATCGCAGCACGCAGGCGAAACTTCCAACTGTCACCTTTGCTTCCTGCGCGGTACTCCCGAGAGGAGATAGATTTCGTCTTGGCTCTCTTGTACGGCGTGAGCACCGACAGACTGTGCGCAGAACAAATTTCGTCGCTGATGCGGCGCAGGTTCTCGATGTTGTTTCTGTTTTCGTGAAGCTTTAGCCCCGTTTCGGGATGCACCGTGTTGATGACGAAGTGATTGTGAATATGCTCCCGATCCATATGCGTGGCGACCACCACCTCGTAGCCCTCCCACGCACGCCGAGCAAACTCCATACCGATGCGGTTCGCTTCCTCGGACGTGACCTGCTCGCTGGGGTGAAAGGATTGCACGTAATGTCCGAAGCAGACCCCGTCCGTCTTGTTCCACGATGCCTTGGTCGCCATGAACTGGCGATAGGCAAACTCAGGCGTGCAGTTCTGTCCGGAGACAGCGTGAACCTTTTCATCAATCTCGGTCTTGTGCGGTTGTAAACAGTAGTCGATAACCGCTCCCATTACCGAGGACAGTCGGTTCTTGCCGTCCTTGTATTTGATTTCATGACGATTGCCACTCGCCGTCACTTCCTTTCGACCGTGCCAGACGGTAGAGCTCAACGTAGATCTTTCCGAGGGTGTCCTTGACCTCGCCGAGGTAGACCTCGTCGATCTTGCCCATATTGGCGAGTTTGGTGAGCTGATTCAGATTGTTTCCGATGCGCCGCAGTTCACTGAGAAGCGGTTTGAGGTCTTCCACAAGCGTGATCTCCTTGCCCGTAGCCGCCGCAATGAGGTAGTCGGTACGGCTGAGCCTCGCCTTGGTCGCCTTCTTGTCGATGGCTTCCAGCTCCTTCTCGGTCACTCGGAAGGGAATAGTTTTGTTGCGTACTCTCATATAAAACGTCCTTTCTTTCATTGATTGTTATAAAGGGGTGCGGGGTCCCCCGCTGTTTTTGACTTCGGTGGATAGCCGAAGGCTCTGCTTGCCACCGCTAAAGCGTTTGAATTGTGGCAACACGCAAGCGCGTTGCCACGACAAGTTTGCCTTGCGGCAAACATTGCAATGGGTAGCCCTGACGGGCTACTCAATGGTTCAGAATCATATTGATCATCTCCTTTCTGTTTGGGCGACATTCGCCGTTTAGTTTGGGTGAGGAATTCCCCGTGATTTTGCGTATCTCTTCACACAGGGCGCAAAAACGTCTCACCGTGCGTGAATAATCCCGCAATCAAAAAGCTCCCGCTTTTTTAGCGGGAGCAGTATCCAGACAGTTTTGCTTGCAGAGTTTTTCCCTGCACTTATATCCCGACATCAGAAACGCAAAATGTTCCTATGTTTAGAAAATATTTTCAAAAATTTTTTGCACGCAAAAAATCCCTTCGAAGTTCATCACTCCGAAGGGCTCTCTACAATCTATTCAGTTTCTCTCAACTTCCGTGCAACTGCATCAAACTTTTCTCGCATCTTTGCAATCCGCTTGGCAACGGCACTGTGGGTCTTGTATCCAAGCGCTTCTGCAATTTCTGTCTGTGTATAATGCAATTGCCGTAACCGACAGATTTCCAGCTCGGTGCTATCCAGTGTTGCCATAAAGGCTTCTTCCATCTGCTGTTCAAAGATCTGTTCCTCTATGCTGTATTCTTCGCCGTCATCCAACACATTCTGCCCACGTTCCAACACGTCAAGCTCGATATCTTCTGAGGACAACAGCCGCCCGATCTTGGTTCGGGTATGATCCCACTTTCGGTCGAAGTCGATTTTGTCCCAATTCTCCACAGCTTGTTCACTGAAGTCTTCGTGTGTTTGCATCAACTTCAGTTCGCTGAGCAGTTCGGGAACGTTCTCGGTTTGCATGAGCAGATTCACAGCGTTGCCTTGCAGCTCGCTCGCAAATTGCGCGATGACCATTTCCACCTCTTCATCCGTGAGATCGTCACAGGATTTGCCCACCGACTCGGCGTATGTAGAAAGAGCACTCAAAATCATCGGTTCCAACAACGTAAAAATACGCTCTGTCAAATCCGGATCGGATAGAATCTGCGTTACCGTCCTCGCAATTTGATTCTCGTTGGCGTTTTCCAACACTTGCAAAGGATATGCGCTGGAGAAATTGCGCAAAGAACCCTTTCCGCCCATCGCCTTCTGTTGCCGATCCCATGACTCTGCGAAAAAGCCTTTGGCTTTGACGTAGATCTGATTCTGCGCTTCGGTCGCTTTGGACGGATCATAAGAGGATTG
Organism: Clostridia bacterium; assembly: GCA_017463445.1. GTDB lineage: Bacteria > Bacillota > Clostridia > Oscillospirales > CAG-272 > CAKSQF01. The sequence goes on along the minus strand of JAFTPF010000108.1, from coordinate 13,463 downwards.
CTCCGTGGTGAAATCGTGCGCTTGAAAGTGCGCTTTCAGCTGATCCAGCGTAGGCGGTCCGGAATTATCCAGCAAGGAAGTGTCTTTGGGCATATGAAATCGACTCCTTTGGTATTTGAGAATAGTATAGCATAAGCGGGGTGATTTTTCAAGTGTTTTATAATATGCGAATGCTGTTTGCTCATTTACAAATGTCAGATTCTGTGGTATACTATCATTAGTTGTATGCTAACTCAAAGAGGGTATACGAATGTAAATATTAAACCTTCAATGATTCCCATTAGATTTTGACAGAATTGTTTTTATTGGATCTCCCCAATATACTGTTAGGAGAGCAATTTCTCGGAGAACTTATGACCGAACAAGAATTTACTAAGACCTATCTCTCCACCTTCACGCCCCAACAACTCGCCGCTGTAATGGCGGTGGAGGGAGCGACGCTGCTCCTTGCTGTGCCGGGGAGCGGAAAAACCACCGTGCTGATCCATCGTCTGGGTTATATGGTGCACGTTTGCGGCATCAATCCCGCTTCCATCCTCACCGTGACCTATACTGTTGCCGCCACTGAGGAGATGAAGGCTCGCTTTGCCGCCAAATTCGGGCGGGAATACGCAGATCGGATGGAGTTTCGTACCATCAATGGCATCTGCCAGAAGATTATCCACTATTACTGCGCTACCTACGGCAAACGTGCCCACGAACTTATCGCAGAAAGCGAGCAGGCGAAGCTGGTGAACGGACTGTATCAGCAGATCGTAGGCGAATATCCCACCGTCAGCGACGTCAAGAACGTTCAATCTGCCATCACATACATCAAAAATATGCGCCTTTCCGACGAGCAGATTGACACATTCAAGAGCGATCTGCCCAAACTCGCCGAGCTGTACCGTGCCTACTGTGCCGAGCTGAGGCAGCGCAATCTGATGGATTATGACGATCAGATGCGCTACGCCCTCGCGTTTTTGGAAAAATGCCCACCCGTGCTGGCGCATTTCCAAGACCAATTCCGCTATCTCTGCGTGGACGAGTCTCAGGATACCTCCAAAATCCAGCACGATATCATCAAACTGTTGGCGTCCAAACACGGCAATCTCTTTATGGTAGGTGACGAGGATCAGAGCATCTACGGCTTCCGTGCCGCCTATCCCGAGGCGTTGATGAGCTTCGAAAAAGACTATGAGGGGGCAAAAATTCTCCTGATGGAGCAGAATTTCCGCTCCACCGTGGAGGTAGTTGCCGCCGCCAACGCTTTTGTGAAGGAAAATCGTTTCCGCCGTGAGAAGGTGATCGAAGCGACCCGTGGGAGCGGGCTTGCGGTGCAGAAGATCAACGCTTTGGGTCGCACGGCGCAGTACAAATATCTCTTCGCCCTTGCTGAGGATTGCGACAAGGACACGGCGATCCTTTATCGCAACAACGACAGCGCCATGCCGTTGATCGATCATTTTGAGCGGAAGGGGATTGCTTACAACTGCAAAAAGCCCGAGGAAGCCTTCTTCTCCAACCGAGTGGTAGGGGATATCACCGACATCATCCATTTCGCCCGAGCACCCACGGACGCCGATCTGTTTATGCGAATCTACTATCGTTTCAATTTGCGCATTCCCAAAAAGGCGGCGGAAACCGCCTGTATCACAGGGCGAAACAGCGGAAAATCGCTGTTTGAGGAACTGGCATCGGCCCCTGATCTGCCAAGCTATGTCAAAGACGGCGTGATCGAATTAGCGCAGATGATGGAGTTGCTTCCTACGGACAATGCCGTGGATGCCATCGACCGTATTTGGAATCGCATGGGCTACGGACAGTATGTGCAGAACAATAAGCTGGATCGTGGCAAATATGTCATCCTTCGAATGCTGGCGGCAAACGAGCCGTCTGCGATGGCGCTCTTGCGACGACTGGACGAACTGCAGGGAATTGTGCAAATGCACACCAATAGCAGTGCCAACAAGCTGACACTCTCTACCATTCACTCGTCCAAAGGATTGGAATATGAGAGAGTTTATCTGTTGGACGTGCTGGACGGAATCCTGCCCTCAATTTCATCGGAGGATGCGAAGAGCGACGAAGAGATCAAGCTCTACGAAGAGGAGCGGCGGCTCTATTACGTCGCTATGACTCGTTCCAAGGCGGAGTTGTATCTGTTCACTTGTGAGCAAGCCGCCTCCACATTCACTGCCGAGGTTATGCGCAGTCTCCCTCGCGAAGTGATAGATGACAGCGACGTGCTGTCCTTCGTGAAGAAGAATCTCTGTGGCAAATCCTACACCCATCAGACGAAGGGGAAGGGAGTTGTGATCGCCCAGTGCGGCGAGCGTCTGCTGGTAGAGTACAAGGGCGGCACTGCACAGCTGATGACGCTCTCCGAGATGATTGCAGAGCGGGATCGAACGCCGGTGTATGAGACTTCCGCCATCAAAGAGAAGCCAAAGAAGGCGGCACGCACTACACCTGCACCGCTGATTGCCCACGATCTCAAGATGTACACCGCGAAGATACTGGTGGGCAAGCGGGTCAAGCACGTGAAATTCGGTAGCGGAACCATCCTATCGGTGGAAGAACGATCCGACAGCATTACCAAGACCGCCACCATCCGATTCGAAGGGATGAAGGCAACGAAAAAGCTGGCTCTGCCCGGATCGGTGGAGAAGGGGTATTTGGTGATTGAGGGATGAGAGAGTTCTGTTTGCAATAGGGAAATAGAATCGAAACATTTGTGCAAGGTCTAACGGCACAAAAAACTCGTGAGCTGGCGGCTCACGAGTTTTTTTGAATTACTCAAATCTTTCGCAAGGTAGATGCGTTGATTAATGGAAGTATCGGATTTTATGTGCATACGGCAAATGAAACCCAATACGATTTTTCTGCTATCTTTTCTTTAATTCTGCAAGAGCCGCATAATGTAGTATCTCAAATTTCTCAGGTGCTATTTCGGATAACAATTTTCGATGCTCTTTGTCCCAGCGCTCTAATTCATCTTCCTTGAGGGATGCGCCCACACCTCTGCAAGCTCGCATCCGTCCGTGCCAAGTATCTCTCGTGAATGAAACTGCGAGATCATATTCTTCGTGACTTACGAGCTCAAAGTGGTTATACACAGCATCCGGAATATGGATCGGCTTTTTCACCTCTCCCGCACCCGACCATTGAGGGCTGTATTGGAGCACTAAATCTTCGCTCGCACCCGCAATTTTATCTTCAAACGGCAACCACGCCATATAAAGTATGAGCAAGCGTCCATTCGGTTTTAACATCTTTGCGAGCTTCGGAGTCAATTTGGCGTGATCGAAATACCAAAAGCATTGACAAGCGGTGATCACGTCGAAAGAACTGTCGGGAAAATCAATTTTCTCGGCGGCAATTGTATAAAAGTCGATATCCATATCCAGTTCGCTTGCTAACCGCTTTGCTACAACAATCTGATTCTCCGAAATGTCCGTGCCTATCCATTTTGCACCGTAGCGATACAGATTCCTTGGCAATACGCCGGTACCTGTGCCGAGATCTAACACTGTTTGTCCTTCTGTAAAAAGGTTTCGTTGGATTAGTTTTTGATAGAATTTGTCGGGATAGATGTCACGGTATTTGGCGTAATCGGCAGAAGTTCTACCCCAATCAAACGCCTTTCCTGCGTCTATGTTAGCATTCTTTATTTCCAATTTTGCTACCTCATAATTTACAATAAGCATAGATTTGATCAAAAGTGTGCAAGAGCATTTATTGATTTAGCATTTGTTTGCGGAACGTTCCGGGAGGAGTGCCGTACTCTGCCTTAAATGCAGTCACGAAATATGGATAAGTAGAGAATCCACAAACAGCGGCGATCTGCTTTACCGACAGATTGCTGGTTCGAAGATATCGCTCAGCAATCTGAAGCCGATACCCGGTTAGATAGATCGAAAAAGATACCCCCATTGTGGAATGGAATAATGCTGACAAATACGTGGGTGATAGTCCTGCGACATTTGCGGCATCTGCCAAATGAATCTCCTTGCGATAATTCCGCTGAATAAATTCCAGTGTGCGACGAATGGGCTCTTGCATCGTTTCGATATGGGAGGAGGTTCGATTTTTCTGATGCTTCATAATAAATATACAAAGATTTTCCACGTTGGCGCGGATAAAGATTTGTGCCAACGGATCATTGAACTCTTCCTTGAACGTCTGCTCTATTGCCCGAATCAGCCGTAAAAGATCCCTCCACTCAGCATCCGATGCGTTGGCGCACAACGGACCGGGACATTCCTCCAGCACCTTCAGCAAATCGCTTGAGATGAAATCCGCAGAAAACATCAGGTTGTAATAACGGATGTGTTCTCCCTCACCCGTCAGTTGGCGATGATAATCGGATGGTCGAATGAGCTGCAGGCTTTTCACTCCCATTGCATACTCGCTTCCGTTCACCATAAATCGAGAGGTTCCCTCGTATATGATCGAAAGCTCGTAAAACTCGTGAAAATGCAGTCTGCCGTTAAAATTACTGTGTTCCTCCGAATAGCAATTCCAGATATTGAACTGCTTTTCTTCCAAGAAAAACTCAGGAGTCAGTACCTCGCAGCTTTTCGGACTGTTTTTTCGTGCCATATCATTCCTCCTTGACAGAGTTTTTTTACAGTATAGCAGATCACGGATTGAAATGCAATATATTAAAATTATAAAATATTATGATATCGTTTGATTGATTATCCAAAATTGCGCTATTGATTGACAGGATCTTTAGGTACCGATATAATGAAACTACAATTTATGTGCGGAAACACCGCAAGGAGGAACGATTATGAGCGATCTTTTGGAACTGCAAAGACATTTCGTCAATCTTCGATTCGGAGCGTTTATTCACTTTAACAGCGGAACGATCCAGTTTAACACCGGTTCTATTGAGGATTGGGAGTACGATCACGAAAATGCAGGACTCCCCCGTCAATTTCCCTTTGATGAGAAAGAGTGGAACCCCTCACACATTGACTGCAAGCAGTGGGCGAGGGTTGCCAAGAGTGCCGGTTGCCGTTTTGCAGCCTACAGCTCCAAGCATCACGAGGGATTCGCAACTTGGCCGACGCAGTATTCGGAGCATTGTGTGCGCAATGCAACCAATCAGACCGACGTAGTGGCGGAATATTTGAATGCCTTCAGAGCTGAGGGCATCGAAGCGGGTCTGTATTTCTCCATTCTGGATATCACCGCAGGATGCAACCGCAAAACCTGCACCGAAGAACATAAGAAGATGATCAAGGGACAACTCACCGAGCTACTGACCAATTACGGCGAGATCCCCTTCCTGATTTTGGATGGTTGGAACGCTCCTTGGGGAGGGCCTTCTTACGATGAACTGCCTTTCGAGGAGTTGGACGGACTGATCAAATCTATTCAGCCGAACTGTTTGGTGATGAACATCGGCTGGACGCGCGGCATTGACGGAACCGACATTATGTTCTTCGAAAACGGTGCGGGGCAGGAGATCCATCCCGATTTTGAGGGTCCCGGAATCCTATGCCAAAAGCTCACCGGAACATGGATGTGGCGTGAGATCGACCGAACCACGCTGACAGGAGACGCACAGTTTGCGCTGAATTGGATTGATAAATGCGCGGCGCGTAACGTGAACTTCATCCTGAATCTCACTCCCAACAAGGAGGGTACCATCGACGATAATTTGGCAGAAGAATATGCTAAGATCGGCAAGCGGCTGGTTCTCCCCGATCCTGTCACTGAAATTCCTGAAGGCTGGCTCCGTCGCGAAAAGGAATAACACTCCGCATGCACACCAATCCCCGCAATCTGTTTGTGGGGATTTTTGCCTATTACGCAGTAAATAATTTGTGTTATATTTCGAATTCGTATACTGGATTTATAATATTTTTCAAAAGCATTGCGAATCGATGGCAAAATCGTTACAATAAGTATGAAGAGATTGATATGAATCAGAAAAGAGGCAGACTATGACCATTTCCGAAATAAAAGAACAAATTTGTGATATATGCCACAAAATGTGGCAGCTGGGGTGGGTTGCCGCCAACGACGGTAACGTATCGGTGATGTTAGAGGACGGAACGCTCATTACCACGCCTACCGGTATGAGCAAAAGCTTTATCACTCCCGACAAGCTGATCCGTGTAAACGCCAAAGGCGAGATTCTGGAAGCTCCCGAAGGTCTTCGCCCTTCCAGCGAACTCAAAATGCATCTGCGTTGCTACGAAAAGCGAGACGATGTAAGGGCGGTGATTCACGCACATCCTCCTGCCGCAACCGGCTTCGCCGTTGCCCACAGACCTATGGATATGTACAATATGATCGAGGATGTTGCCGCAATCGGCGCAGTTCCCGTGACGCCCTACGGAACGCCCAGCACTCACGAGGTTCCCGATGCTATCGAGCCATATCTTTGCGAGCATGACGTGCTGCTTTTGGAAAATCACGGTGCGCTGACGGTAGGCAGTGATCTGATTACCGCCTATTATCGGATGGAAAGTCTGGAGCTTTGGGCAAAGATCACCATCAATGCCATCATTTTGGGCGGTAGCTACGATATCAGCCGTGAGAATATCAACAAGCTGATCGACCTGCGCTCCTTCTATCGAATTACGGGACGTCATCCCGGTTATAAAAAGTTCGACCGTCCCGAGGATGGCGAACCTACCGACCGTTGAGGGATTAGAAGATGGCACGTAAAATTACAGTATTGGCATTTGATTTCGGTGCATCAAGCGGGCGCGCCATTAAAGGAACGTATGAAAACGGTACGCTTATATGCGAGGAAGTCCACCGCTTCGACAATAATCCCGTGACCGAAGACGGGCATCTTTGTTGGGACTTTCCCGCATTGTTAGAGCAAGTGCATATCGGCATCCAAAAAGCAGGCGACTTTGATACCATTGGATTTGATACTTGGGGAGTCGATTTTGGCTTGCTGGATGAAAACGGCAAGTTGTTAGGACTTCCCGTACACTATCGGGATTCCAGAACCAATGGGGTCGTGGAAGAGACATTGCTGAAAATTTCTGCAAAGGAGCTGTATTGTCGCACCGGCAATCAGATTCTACCCATCAATACTCTTTTCCAACTGCTTGCCTTGCAGAAGGAGAATCCCGAGCTACTGAGTCGGGCAGAGCATTTGCTGTTTATTCCCGACCTGTTTGCTTATTCTCTTACGGGAAATATGTGTATGGAAGAAACGGTTTCCTCCACCTCCCAGATGCTGAATCCAATTACAAGGGATTGGGATTATCCGTTGCTGGAACAACTGGGCATTCCTCAAAAGCTCTTCCGGACACCCATCAAAAGCGGCACCTTCAGCGGAAATTTGCCTGATGGCAGACCGCTGATTACCGTAGCCGGACATGATACGCAGTGTGCGGTGGCGGCAATCCCCTTGACCGAGACGAACCGAAACGTTGCATTCGTCTCTTGCGGAACTTGGTCGCTGCTGGGTACCGAGCTGGACGAGCCTATTTTGACTGCCGAAGGCTGCCGACAGGGGCTGTCCAATGAGCTGGGCGCAGATGGGAAGATCCACTATCTGCAAAACATCATCGGGCTTTGGTTGATTCAAGAAAGCCGCAGAGAGTACCGTCGTCGGGGGATCGAGTATTCCTACGCAGATTTGGAGAGGGAAGCGCTTGCAGCAGAACCGCATCGCAGTCTGATTGATCCCAATCATCCGTTGTTTGTTGCACCGGGCGATATTCCCGGGCGGATCTGCCGTTATTGTGAGGCAACCGGTCAGCCTGTTCCTCGTACGGTAGGTGAGATTATGCGTTGTATTTATGAAAGCTTGGCGCTGACTTACCGTCGGGCGCTTGGACAGCTTTCCCTTTGTACCGGTCGGAAGTTTACTGCTTTTCACGTACTGGGCGGCGGCGCAAAGGACCGACTGCTTTGCCAAATGGCGGCCGATGCGATGCAGATACCCGTAGTGGCAGGCCCCGTGGAGGCCACTGCACTGGGAAATATAATGATTCAGCTTCATTCCGCAGGTGCCATTGCATCCATCGAGGAAGGCCAGGCATTGATCGCACGCACGCAAGAAATCCGATCGTTTACACCCGGTAATGTAGACGGTTGGGAAGAAGCATATCAAAATTATTTGCAGGTACTCAACCGTGCATCCGGCGCGGATATTATATGAAAGAGGTATAAACGATGAAAAAAGTAGCGATTCTTCTTTTGGCTGCTGCGTTGACCTCGTTTGCGGCTTGTAATTCAGGAAATTCCTCCAATTCCGCAGACACGTCCACCGCAGAAACCACCGCATCCACCACCACGCAGGAAATTATCGTGGACAGTAGAAACCCCACCAGCACCATTGAGCACGACGTTACACTCAATGCCGACCTGACCACGCTTAAAACGGTCATCGAAGCATCCGAGCCTTCTGTCGAGGAGCACGAGGGCTATTCCTTGGTTACATCGGGAACCGAATGGCAGATCAATGCAGGGATTGACTATTCGCTATACGATTTTCTCGGCTCCGGCAGCAGTCTGTTGGAGCATATCCAAGACAAAGACAACACCACCTACAGCAGATACGTGGAAAACGACAAAGTTGCCTATTATCGCGTGCGCTATGAAAACGGCGAATTCGTGTACAAAAAGGTAGGCAATAATGCAATATCCCAGACCAAGGCACTGGGCGCAAAGATCCAGGTCAACACCAAGCTTGGCAGATTGATAGTCTATTATCAGGAGATTGACCTGCGGATGGCGGCAGATTATTCCCGGGTCACCGGAAAGACCGGCGCATTCGTGAAGGTAAGCTTCCACACTAACCTGCCCGCAACCTATTTGGTATCGGTAAGCCGTGAAAAGAATTCCACTTCCGAAGGAGATATTATCTTCCACAAGAATCTGATTCCCAAGCAAGCGGAAGACGGAAGCTATGTGGGTGTTGGCAAATTCACCGTTCCTTATGTGGAATCCGGCGAATACTGGATCAATTTTATCAGCGGCGGAAAGTGCCTGAAGTCTATTCCTTTCACCGTTGAATCTGCCGAGGACCCTTACAACGATACTTATCACCTACAGTTCTCCGGCGACTGGGATTTGCTCCCCAATCCCAAATATATGGACGCTCTGGTTGAGCAGTTCTACAAGGTATATCCCAAGGTAAACGCAAGATGGGGCAAAGGCAACGAACCCAAAATCATTACCTACATTGCCGATTCCACCTATGATGGCGTAGCGTACAGCCTTGGTTCTACCATTGTGGTCAGAACGCAGGTTTGCACCGAGCCCACCGACATTGGTTTCTGGTCTCACGAGCTGACTCACGCTGTTCAGCAATACTGGTTCAGCAGCGTATGGTGGACCGAGAATATGGCAAACTTCGGCGGTTTCCGCTACCATCACTGGTCGGACGGTCGCTTTATTCAGCTCTATCAGGATGCCAACCAAAACGATCTGTATGACTGGACAAAATCGGATAAATCCGGTTATGAGCCTTACGGAGACGGTTCCAAGTGGTTCTTTACCTATCTGGATTATCATTGGCCTACTACGCAGGACGAGAACGGCAACCGTGTCAACGGTTTGATCGACACCATCAACTTCGAGATTAAGGGTGGCAGATTGTCGGGCGGAAATGATAATCCTTACGATCCGAACAACACCTTCAACAAAATCGTCAAGGAAGTGACCGGTTACGATTGTATGGAGGATATCCGCAAGCAATATGCCGAGGATTTTAAGTCCGGCAAGTGGGACTTCAAAGGCTTTGCCGATTATGAGGGCAACTTCCTGACCGAAAACCTGCCTTTCGTAGAAAACCCCGTCTATCCGATGGTGACTGAGAAGAATCCCGGTGATTTGACCGCTGAACAGCTGGATGTCCCCGTAACCGAGGGTACGAACATTGCGCTGAACGCAACGGTTTATAAAATCTCCGGCGAGACCAATGCGTCCGAGGGTGGCTCCAAGCTGGTTGACGGCAACGTTGCAACCAAATGGTGCTCTACCGGAAGCACTGCTAAGGACAAGACCTACAGTCTGGACGGCACTCGCCAGTGGATCGTATTGGATTTGGGCGAGGAGAAGACCTTCAACACTTATACGATCTACAATACTAAGACCAAGGAATCCTATGGCAATATGACCGAATGGGAGATTCTGATTTCCAACGATGCGGTGAACTGGACATCCGTGGACTATCAACCCGCTTGCGATGAAAAAATCGTATCTTTCCAAATCGGTGAGCAAAGCGCCCGCTACGTTTTGATCAAGGGCTATACCGTAGATTCCGGAGCCGGAACGGTTCGTCTCTACGAATTCCAGCTTTTCAATCAGTAAACAGTTGAATTACAGATGAACAGGAGAAGAATGATGATGTATCCTAAAATTGGCATTCGTCCCGTGATTGACGGCCGCTGGGGCGGTGTACGAGAGAGTTTGGAGGAGCAGACCATGGGTCTTGCTCACGCAGCAGCCGATCTGATCTGCTCTGCGCTGAAATATCCCGATGGCACACCGGTACAGTGTGTGGTAGGCTGTACCACCATTGGCTCCGGCGCAGAGGCCGCTAAGGTAGCTGAACAATTTTCTACCGAAAACGTAGTGGCAACGCTATCGGTCACCCCTTGCTGGTGCTATGGAACCGAGACTTTCGATATGGATCCCACTACCATCAAGGCGGTATGGGGCTTCAATGGAACAGAGCGCCCCGGTGCGGTTTATTTGGCGGCAGTATTGGCGGCGCACGCTCAGCGCGGTCTTCCTGCATTCTCTATCTACGGACACGACGTGCAAGATGCAACCGACCGCACCATTCCTGCCGACGTTGCGGAGAAGATTCTTCGTTTTGCTCGATGTGCGGTAGCGGTGGGCTGGATGCGCAACAAGGCGTATCTCAACATCGGATCGGTTTGTATGGGCATTGCAGGAAGCTACTGCGATGCAGACGTGATGCAAAAATACTTCGGTCTGCGCTCCGAGTGGGTAGATGAGGTAGAGGTACTGCGCCGAATGCAAATCGGCATTTATGACGAAGCTGAATATCAGAAAGCACTGTCCTGGGTCAAAGCAAACTGTAAGGAAGGCTTTGACAAGAATGCAGGGAAGAATTTCCCTGACGTGATTACCAAATCCAAGGTTATTCCGCCCGAAAAGGATTGGGAATTCATTTGTAAGATGACGGTCATTATCAAGGATATGCTCTTTGGCAATCCCCAATTGGCTGAGATGGGATGGTATGAGGAGTCGCTGGGCAGAAACGCTGTTGTCGGCGGTTTCCAAGGACAAAGACAGTGGACCGACTGGCTTCCCAACGCTGATTTCACCGAAGCCATTCTCGCTTCTACCTTCGATTGGAACGGCACGAAAACGCCCGTTCCCTTCGCTACCGAAAACGATGTCTGCAACGGCATCTCGATGTTGTTGGGCACGTTAGTCAGCAACACTGCTCCCTGCTTCCACGATGTGCGCACCTATTGGAGCCCCGAGGCTTGCGAGAGAGTCACCGGGAATGCGCCCGATGGTGTTGCGGCAGATGGCTTCATTCACCTCATCAATTCCGGTGCTACCGCTTTGGACGGCTCGGGTGCATCTAAAAACGTTGATGGCGAGGGCTGTATGAAACCTTTCTGGGAGATGACCGAGTCAGACGTAGCCGCTTGTCTCTCCGCCACCGACTGGTGTCGTGCTGACTACGAGTATTTCCGCGGCGGCGGATTCTCCAGCCACTTCCGCTGCAAGGCAGAGATGCCTGTCACCATGCTGAGACTAAATATTATTGATGGCATCGGTCCTGTCCTTCAGATTGCCGAAGGCTATACTGCCAATCTGCCTGACGAGATTCACGCAAAACTGGACTCCCGCACCGATCCCACATGGCCTACCACTTGGTTTGTGCCTCGGCTCACCGGGAAAGGTGCATTCAAGGACGTGTACTCTGTTATGGCCAACTGGGGGGCCAACCACGGTGTGACCGTATACGGACACGTGGGGGCAGATCTCATCACGCTGGCATCTATGCTTCGTATCCCCGTATCAATGCACAACGTATCTGACGAGAAGATCTACCGTCCCCACAGCTGGGCAGCGTTCGGTATCAATGATACGCAGGCAGCCGACTTTGCCGCGTGCAAGCACTACGGTCCGATATATGGGTGATTAGCTTGCAATCTGCTATTGTGAAACTATCACTGAGGTAACAGTTGATCATTTTCTAATACGTTAATCAATATGCCCCCAAAAGTGTCTAACTTTTGGGGGCATATTGTATTGTAGTGATGGATTTCGGCGGATTTTGCAATCATCAAAAATCTGACAAAAGATTTACAAGAAGTATGCGGTGCGTATCTGTGCAGATTTGCTCCATCTCACAACCGCACCACGTATGTATACTGCACCGTGGTCTTATGCCCGTGCACGATGCGATTGGCTCTCTCAAAGCTCGCAGTTCGTGCGGGTAACACGTCTTTGATTCTGTCATAAAAAAATAAAGACCAACAGATTAGCAATATATATGCTGTTTGTAAAAAAATATTTTTTCAAAACGCCGTATATAACTTGACATTCAGGCATAATACTGCTATAATGAAAAAGTAAAGAGAGGTGCTAAATATGCTTTGTCAGTTCAGTTTTAAGAATTTCAGATCCTATAAGAACGAAACTGTTTTCGATCTGCAGGCTGCTGATCTGCCTGAATTTGCTAATAGTGTCATTACGTGTGAACGGGCTTCTGATATTTTACCGGTTAGCGTAGTTTACGGGCCCAATGGTGGGGGAAAGACCAATCTATTAAAGGCACTTTCTTGTCTGATTTCGCTTGTTACGAAACCTGTCCACGAACTCAGAAAGAACCGCATATCGCCTATTCTTCAGCTTAGTAATGCCTGCGAACCATTTGGATTTGATACACAATCCCCAAATGCCCCTACTGAATTTAATATATATTTCCGAGCCGAAACAAACGAATATCGTTACTATATCGCTCTTCACGATGACGAAATCTTGTCGGAAGTATTACACAGGCGCTCTATCGGTGGAAAGAAGACGGCTGTCATTTTTGAACGCGAAGGCGAAGAGATTACTCTTGGTGCAAGCATCAATAAAGCGAGTGTCAGCAGAGATGTAAACCCTAAAATGCCTTACCTATCTTTTCTCGCTATCACCTATAATTTTCCTATAATCGCCGAAGTCCAGACTTGGTTCGAATACTGTATTATTCGAGCTTATTCTAATCTTTCATCCGAGCAAAGAATATGGCTTTCGGAGAGTGAAGAATTCAAGCATAATTTTATCGTTGCTCTGAACGATATGGGAATTGACATTAGTGATTATCGTTATGACCAGGATCAAAGTCAGTTTTTTCTTGCGAGATCCCTTGGAGATGAACGATTTGAACTACCTTTATCATCAGAGTCCGATGGAACCAAAAAGATATTTGCTGCGCTTCCTGTGCTGATGCTTGCGCTTTCCGAGGGAAGACTTGTGATAATCGACGAGCTTGATGCAAAGCTGCATCCCAAGCT
>JAFTPF010000107.1 GCA_017463445.1 Clostridia bacterium | reverse complement strand
TACACCCACTGGGGAACGACGTTGAATCTGCTGGGCGAGGGATATGATCCCGAACTGGCAAATGATCTCTCCGCGGCGGGGACGGTGCGTCCCGATATGCCGCCCTGCTTCATTTGGCACACTGCCGAGGACGATCTGGTTCCCGTGCAGAACTCCCTGGAGATGGCGCGCGCCATGCGCAGCGTGGGCGTGCCCTATGAACTGCACGTTTTCCCCTTCGGCGGTCACGGTCTGGGACTTGCTACCAATACTGACTCCTACGTTTCCCGCTGGGGCGGATGGATGATCGACTTTTTTGAAAAGTTCTGGGGATAAGCAGGGCTTGTCCCTTGTAACCGACACACAAATTGATCAATTCCCGCAAAATTGCTTGCAATTTTGCTTTTAGAAAGTTTTTGGGAGGTTTGGAGGACAGATGTTTATCGACGACGGGGTCGGCGATAAACTCCATGTAATTCGGAAAAGCCGAATTACGTCTTTTATACAAAAGTCCTCCAAAATATACTATGACAGATACCATTGCGGCTATTTCGACCCCTTACGGAAAAGGGGGGATCGCGGTCATCCGCGTTAGCGGAGACGAGGCGATCCATGTGGTGGGACGTGTGTTCCGCCCTGCGTCCGGTGCTCCGCTGTCTGAGATCGAGGGTGGCAGGATCGTATACGGCAATATCTGCGCGCCAGCGGCGGACGGCACCTTCGGCAAGATCATCGACGACGGCATGGCGGCGATCTTGCGTGCGCCCCGCTCTTATACGGGCGAGGATACGGTGGAGATCTCTTGCCACGGCGGTATTTTGCTGACCGAGCAGGTGCTGTCAGCCGTGATCGCCGCGGGTGCGCGTCCTGCCGAGGCGGGCGAGTTTACACGCCGCGCCTTCGTAGCAGGCAAGCTGTCCCTCACCGAAGCTGAGGCGGTGATCAACCTGATCGATGCCCGCTCCGAGGAAGCACTCAAGCTGGCGCGCTCCCATACGGCGGGGCGACTGACCGCAAAGCTCTGCGAGTTTTACGAGAGCCTGCGGACGCTGATCTCTACCGCTTACGTCTACGCCGATTACCCCGACGAGGATCTGACCGATCTCTCTGCTGACGAGATGGTCAGCGCGCTGGAGACTCTGCGAGGTGAGATGCAGGCGTTGTCCGACACCTATTATGTGGGGCACGCCGTGTCCGAGGGCATCGCCGCGGTGATTGTGGGCAGACCAAACACCGGTAAATCCTCCATCCTCAACCGCCTGCTCTGCAAGGACCGCGCCATTGTCAGCTCTATTGCTGGCACCACCCGCGACACCATTGAGGAGACGGTGCAGGTGGGCAGAGTGACCCTGCGGCTCACCGACACGGCGGGTCTGCGGGATTCCGACGATCCCATCGAGCAGATCGGCGTGGAGCGGAGTCTGGCGGCGCTCTCGTCCGCGGAGCTGATCCTTACCGTGTTCGACGGCGCAGAGGCGCTAACCGCCGAGGATCGGGAGCTGCTGAAGCGGTTGTCCGCTTGCTCTGCGCCAAAGATCGCGCTGGTGAACAAGTCCGATCTGCAGGCGGTCGATCTGCTCGATCTGCCCGAGGGGCTGTTCGGCGCGGTTTGTCCTGTCTCCGCCAAGACGGGGGAGGGGATGGACGCATTGCGACAGGTCATTGAGTCGCTGTATGTGAGCGGCGAGATCGACTACGACAGTACCGCCATCCTTGCAAACGCCCGTCAGAAGGGCGCGCTGGATCGGGCGATCGCAGGGGTCGAGGCGGCGCTGGGTGCGCTTCGGAGCGGATTTACCCCCGACGTGGCGGGGCTGGATCTGGAGGAAGCTATGGCGGCACTCTCCGAAGCCGACGGCAGAGCGGTGTCCGCCGACATTGTGGATGCCATCTTCCACCGTTTTTGCGTGGGAAAGTGAGAGATTGATACGGAATCGGAAAAACGGAGGCGTTTGCCTCCGTTTTTGTGTGGGATGTTCGCACTAACCCAAAACGAACCATGATCGCATCGGAAACGATTTCAGATTGTGTCGCGCACGGAGTGCGAGTGGGTGGAAGGCGTTCGGAGCGGGCGTCGACCCCTACGGGTGCGGTGGAAAGGTTGGAGAAAGCGACAGAGCGTGAGTTGCTGCGAATCGCCGATCCTATCGGTCCAGCGCGGCGGCGCCGTGTTGCAAAAATGCGGGATCGTTGAAAACGCCGTCCAGCCAGGCGATGCGGTTTTGCATCCATACAGCGTAGTAGCGATAATGCTCGGTGTAGCTGGTCAACGCCATGATCGCGGGCGGCTGTTGATTGATCCAGTGTCCGAAAATCGGCCATTTTTCAAAGTTGCGCTCATATGCGGCGGTGTGTGCATCAGCTTCGGCGATGATGGAGGAGGGGATCTTATCGATCTCGCTCTTCAGCTCGTTCCAGCGCTCTTTTACCAAATTCCGGAACCACTCCTGCTCCATCAGTTGGATGTACCAGAAGTTGTCGGTGATGCATTCGCTTACCCCTGCCCACAGACCTTCGTAAAGCTCGCCGCCGCTGTCGGTATTGCCACCGGTCAGATCGAAGTCCCAGATGGGACCGAAATGGAGTACCTCGCGCTCCTTGCCCGCGTCGTAGTACATATAGAAGGAATCCCAGCCGTCGTCTTTGTTTTTGAACAGCTCCTCCACGATGTAGGTGTCCACGACAGATTCTACGTCGATCAGTGCACGGACCAGCGCTTCGTCTCCCCGCTGGACGGCGGTATAACAGCGTTGGATCAGCGACCTGATGTAGACGGTCTGCTCTGTGCGAAGGGTTTCGGAGGTGGACAGATCGTTCTTGATCTCGTACAGGATCCCGCCGACGGTGAATTTCGGATCTTCCGCGTAGTGGGTCATCTCGATGAGATAGCCGGTTTGTAGGCTTTCGGGATTTTCGGAAATATTAACTCGGTCGCTGTCTACCTCGATCTGCTCGCACAGGAGATAGACGCCTCGGTATTCGCCGTTGAGGTAGAGATCAACGCTTTGAGATGCGGGCATGAAGGCGATGTCTGCCAGCTTGCGGGCAAATTCCATAGTGATGTGATTGCGTAGCAGTGACTGATCGGCGTGGTTGGCAAGCAGTACCCAGGATTGCTCGGCGTCCTTGCCCAGCCCCAGCAGATTCTGCTTCCGGGACAGGCGCAGGCGGTAGGACTTTTTCTCCATATTCCAGGAGGAATTGCCTCTGCCGCGGATCTCCATTGCCATTTCATCCAGGGCGTAGCGCTTGGCGCAACCCGTGATCTCGATGGTGCCGTCGATATACTCGGTTCTGGACGTCACGTCCCGCAGGGTCTGGGTGGTGATGCTGATCACGGGCAGCCCCAGGGTGTCGTATTCGATGATGGCGGTGTAAACCGTGTCGGCAGTGGGGCAGTCGCCACCGCGGATGAGATCGCCCGAGCCGTCGCTCCAGCCTAAGAAGCGGTAGCCCTCCTTCACTGCAAGCGTGACGTTGGAGGTGGCGGTAACGCCGTAGAGGACCGACTGCTCGGTCTTGCCGTCCAGCGTGGCACCGTCGGGATCGCTCAGCTCATAGCGGACGTTGATCCGCGTGCCTGTTGAGGGGAGTACCACGGGAGTGGGGGCGGACGGCTCAGTGGCGGGATCGGTGTCTGTCACCGCGACTGGAGTGGTATCGGCGGCGGGCGCGGTCGACTCTTCGCCGTTGGCGCGGGCGCAAGCAGACAGGCAGAGTGCACCCAATAACAGCGTCAACAGTAGCTTTCTCATCGCGAAGCCTCCTCTCGTCGGTATGTAGGGGTCTGATTTTAGTTTACCATAGTTTTCGGTAAAATGCAATGGTGGGTGGTTGAATTTTCGAAAAAGAAACGGCGATCCGTTTGCTCGAATCGCCGTTTTGCGGGTCTGTTATTTGGTTCGCAGTGCGGGACTGCCATATGCGGTAGTCCATCTACAGAGTGCGGAGACCTCTAATCCTGCCGCTTTTGCCGTTTCGGACAGTGCGGCGTTCAACAGATCTGCCATTTCTGCCGCACTCACCTCGGTTTCATTCTTAGGTGTGGCGGGATCGGCACCCGCGGTAGAGTGGGGCAGACCGGGAACGTAGTAGTTGCCGTAGAAGGTGCCGCCTCTGCCGTCGTTATAGCAGTTGATGGGGGATTGGGACAGCCGACCGCTGACGCTTCCGGTAAAAGCACAGCCTGCTACGATTCCGCCTCCTCCTTCGTTAGAAGAGGTGATGCCGCCGGCGTAATTGCCCGACAGCGTCATAGACGAGCCACAGTTCACGACCACGCCGCCGATGCGAACGCTGCGGCAGATGCCGGCCGCGTGTTCTTCGTTAGTGATACTGCCTTCGGTGAAGAGATTCATCACTGTTCCGGTAACATAGGGGAAGATGCAGCCGTCGTAGCCGCTGATCGTGGCACGGATGGTATATCCCGCGCCGTCGTAGTTGCCTGCGAAGGTGATGCCTTTGCCTACGCCTGCATAGCCCGATACGCCGGTCATATCGATGTCGGCGGTCTGGCGGAAGTGGGTGCCTGCAAAGGTCTGACCGTTTGTCATGCAGAGGGTCAGGTTCATAAAGTCATCGGCGGAGCTGACCAGATAGGGGGACTCCTTGGTTCCGTTGCCCTGCATGGACAGTGTGCCGTCGAAGGCAAAGGAGGGATCGTTAAAATAGCCGTCCAGCCAGGCGATT
>JAFTPF010000106.1 GCA_017463445.1 Clostridia bacterium | reverse complement strand
TCCAGACCTCCTACCCCATTCCTTGGCTGGTGCCAACGGAAGGGGTAGACTTTGTCTTCAGCCTAAGCCGACGGCAATGCCGTCGGCTTTCGATATTCTCTGATGAGAGGAGCGGTCACACCGGGCTGACCTCACTATGCTCCCGTTCCGAAACGAAGCACACCGAGGTCACGTCCTCCCCGATTACCGTCAACAAATACCCGGGGATCGGGCGCAGAGTGCAAAACGCATCTTCGGGCGGCATCGCCTCGGGTGCGCGTCCCGCTTGCTTGAGTGCCGCCTCCCGGCAGGTCCAGCGAAGGATGGAAGTATAGTCATCGCCCATCGGCTCGTCGGGAGTCTCTGCCAAAAACCGTCTCCACACGGCTGGGGAGACCGATTGGATCCGCTCCAGATCCACGCCTACGGGCGCGTCCGGAGCATCCGAGAGCGCGCAGACCGCCCAGCAGCCCGAATGGGAGAGCGAAAGCTCTACTCCCGCAGGAGTATCGTCGGCGCAGGTCAGATAGGGCTTCCCATCCTCGGTGCGGCGAAGGCGCAGGTCACGGGGATCGTATCCCCCATCGGTCAGCGCCCACGAAAGGAGTCGGTGGGCGCCCTCGGATAACAGACGGTGCCGCTCCGACGGCGCGTCGGGAAGGGTCAAACGAGTCAGATAGAGCCTCACTTGCGCCGTCCTCCGAAGGGGAGCGGTGCAAGTAGCTGATCCAGCGAGCGGGAGAGCAGCGAGCAGACCAGCGCCGCGGGCAGCGAACCGTCCAGCCCGGTATTGGCGCGGAGCAGGATGACCAGCACCCCGAAGATCGCACCGTAAACCAGCCCCGCCCGCCCTGTGATGGGAGCAGAGGTACGGTCAGCGGCAACGAAGATCAGCACCAGCAGGAAAGAACCGCTGAACAGATGCGCACCCATGTAGTAGAAGACCGACATGGTATCGGGCGCGGTGACGTAAGCCATCAGTGCCGCCGCCACGATGCCCGCCAGCGGGATCTGCCAGCCGATCTGACGGCGGAAGAGGAGATAGCCGCCGCCCAGCAGGAGCAGGAGCGAGGGGATCTCGCCTATATTGCCGTCCATTCTGCCCAGCAGCATATCGGTCACGCTCAGGGCAGGCTTTTCGCCCGCGCGAAGCAGCTCGGCAAGGGTCATGCCGCCCTCACTATCGATGAGCAGAGGAAAACTGCGGAAAGCAGGAAAGAAGAGCAGGAGACATCCCATCAGCGCCACCAACGAGACGGGCAGATTCGCTTCACTACGGAAAAGCTGCAGCATCACCACCGCCAACAGAGCGGCGACAAGCAAAAGCGGGATCGGCAGATCGGCGGGAGACAGCAATGCAAGGAGCAGTCCCACCACGGCTCCGCGAAGCCGAAAACGGGGGAAATTTCCCTTGAGGTAGCGGTTCTGCAGGATACAGCCTGCGTTATCCAAAACCAAAACGGTCAGCGTGGAGAGTAGGATCCGCAGGATCGCGTCGCTGCCAAACAGCAACACCGCCCATACCACCGTCGGGATCAGCACCAGCAAACGCTCCAGCGAAAGAAGGACGGGAGAATCGCCGCCGCGCAGAAGCGGCTCGGAAGATAGATGTTTCACTCAGTTCGCTCCTTTCTTGCGGGCGTCGTCCCGATCGCGGAGCCGCACGCTCTCGCGCTCCCGCGCCTCCAGCGCATAGTGGCGCAGAGGAAGCTCAGCAGGACAAACGAAAGAACAGCATCCGCAGCCGATACAGCTCACCGCGTCACGGGGAGCCCCCGAGAGACGGGCGATCCAAGGCTTTTCGGGCAGATAGCGATAGGGTTGCAGGAACATAGGACAGACTCGACTGCAGGCTCCGCAACGAATGCAGTCGCCTGCCCGTTCGGGGGCAGCGACAGCAGGGGTCAGCACCGCCAGCGAGCGGTCGACCGCATCGGGAGCGGGGCGACCGTCCATCACTCCGCGGCGCAGGGGAACGGAAGCCGATTCGGGAGCGGCCACCGCAGGTGCATCGGACTCGACAGAAGCATCGGTATCAGCAGAAACAACGGAGGAGGGAGAAAGAGTCTCAAACAGTCCTGCTTCGATCAACGCCGCCACGGGCAGACCCAGTGGCAGATCGTATACTCTTCCCTCACCATTCTCCCAGAGAGTGGTGCGCACCGACGAGCGGGGCTCACCCGTGGAGAAATAGCTGTGGAGCGCGATGCAGCTTTCGGCATCGATCAAAAACAATCCTGCCGCCTCGGGAGAGGATCCCGCAGACAGCTCCTTCTGGCAGAGCCAGCGGGTGATCAGCTTGGGATGTGCCAACGGATAACGGTTCTCCAGAATCTCCACGGCGATCAGGCGGCTCTCCTCGCAAGCGGCACGGATGGCATCCACCGCTTCGGGGCGGTCTTTATCGCAAAGGATGGAGCCTTCCCGCACCGACAGGAGCTTTAGCAGGATCGCCAATCCGCCGGCGATAGCGTCGGCAAAGTCAACGGCCAGCGACGACAGGGACAGCGAAGCGGGGTCGGGCTCTAACAGAGAGACCGCGGCAAAGCGCAACTTACCTGCGGCAGAGCGTTCCATGGCTTTTTCGATATGCTCTGCAAGGGGGCGTCCATCGGCTTCCACGATGCCGGTAGCGCGGATCTCCTCCAGCAGCAGACCGGGATCGGCTTCGGCAAGGGTCTTGCCGGTACGCACACCAAAAGGAAGGATGGCGTGATCGGCAGACGAAGGATCCAGGGCGTTGCCGCTATCGCCCGGAAAAGGAAGGGCGGTCAGCCGACCTTTAGCAGAGGGCAGGATGACCCCTCCGTGAAAATTACTCATACAAACCTCGCAAAATCAGACGATAGGGAAAGCGCCGACGCGCGCGGCACATTACTTACACAATACCCCTATTTTATAAGGTATTATAATACACTTTGCCACAAAAATCAAGAGGAAAGTAATGAATAGTTGGTAAATTCCGAAAAGGTAAAATTTTTGCAAAAAAATTTTCAAAAGGGTATTGACAAACCGATCTCTTTATGATAGAATAATCAAGCGCTCAGCCGAGCGCAATATGGCGGAGTAGCTCAGCTGGCTAGAGCAACCGGTTCATACCCGGTAGGTCATGGGTTCAAGTCCAATCTCCGCTACCAATTATCCGAACTCGGATAATTTGGCCCGTTGGTCAAGCGGCTAAGACACGGCCCTTTCACGGCTGTAACATGGGGTCGATTCCCGTACGGGTCACCAAACGAAAAAACGCACTGCAACGCAGTGCGTTTTTTCGTTTGGTGGTTTGTTTCGTCGAATTGAAGCCTTCCAATTGCGAGATGCACTAACGATCAGCACCAATAAACCGCAACTCACGCAGGTGCCGCTTGCGACTCCTGCCGTAGGCATTGCGAAGCAATTCCTACGGCGATCTCATCCCGTACGGGTCACCGGACGCTCCCCTTTCCCGAGGGAAAGGGGAATGTTCGGTTACTCCTGCAGAGCATCGATGTCCGTTGGACTCGGCGGAACGGCAAGGAAGCAAGTGACCATTAGATCGCAACCGTAGAAGCTTTCCATATCTTCCAGCGTGATTTCCCACAGATCGCCAAGTGTGATCTCAATCACCACTTGCTGACCAAAAAGAAACACAGGACTGCTGCTCAGGTATTCAAAAGGCAGAATATCAATTTCTCGGGAAACGAAATAATCGTCTTGTCCTTCCGTAATTCCATCTATACAAACTACAACGGCACATTTGGTATCTGCCGTCCAACCGCGCGACTCGGATGCGCGACGATCGAGTTCTTCATAAAAATATACTTCACCGATACGTTGTTTTACGTCATCGGACAAATATCCAACGCCCCACATTAAATCCGTACGATACCAGAACTGTTCTGAATTTACATGAGAATGCCCTTTGTACATTTGGCCGCTTTCACTCATATAACGGTGAATACCAACGACGTCAGGCGCGGCATCCAAGTCGTAAAACACCTGCACCGATTCGGGGGTGATGGTTTGAATCTCTTCTTCGGTCAAATCAAAGAGCATATAGTGGGACGGCTCTTGATCGCTTTGATAGACGTGCTGTTGAAAACCACGATCTTTCAGGTAATCTTCCAGCGAAAACCGATAATAATCGGCGGTAATATAAGTGAAGGACATCACATAACGAGTATTTTCATCTACCGACTGTCCTTCTGCAAGGGAAGAATCTAATTGATAATACAATTGCCCCATGGGAAGCGGTTCGGCAATGTCCCGTTCAAACCACGGATCGTAATCCCGAGTTGCCCAAACGATCTCTGCCACAACTGGAGGCTCGGGCTCGGGTTCTGCCTTGGTGGTCGCCGCAGTCGTAGGTCGAGGACGGTCACCAGCGACGGTATTACCGGTATCGGCGGTATCGGCGCAGCCCGCCAGCGTCAGCGCGGCGAGGGTGAGCAGGGTGAGGGTTCGGGTGAGGTGTTTCATGGTGGTGCTCCTTTCGGTATTTTCTATAAATTCGCAAAAAGCGCAGAGATGCCGACGGGTTGGGGATTGCCTACCGTCTGCGCCTCTGCGCTGTTTCTTTGCTCTGATCGGTGACTGTTCCCAACGCGGTCAGATTCTTTCTACTATTAGTATAGCAGATAGCCACTATTTTGTCAATACCGTTTCAGAAAAATTTATATATTACACAATGATTTTTACAAAAATCTCACTCCCACGCCCGCCCCAGCGTGCAATCGGGATAATAGTGCGCTAAAATCTCCCCCCAGCTAAGCCCTCCCCGGGCGTAAACATCGGCACCGGCGCGAGAAAGCCCACAACCGCTTCCCTCTCCCATACAGGTGATCACCAGCGCATCCTCCGCCGCCTCAATCACAAAATTCCCCGACGGCAGACTCAGCGCGTCGGCGATGACCGTGGCGGCAAGCGTCTCTCCCCCGACGCGCACGCTTTCGGTGATCCCCGAATCAGTGGTAACGGAGATCTCCCATTCGGTGGGATCGGCAGAGAGAAGCAGACCGAAGCGAGCAGCGAGAGCGGCACGGGCATCCTCAGCATCCACACGGCAGACCGCCACCACGGCTTCCTCGGGCGTGGTAACCGAGCAAAGCCATGATAGCTCCTCCACCGTTCGGGTCGCGCCTGCGGAGGAGGTGTGGATCATCGCAGGGATCACCTCCCCCTCAAAGCACAGCACCTGCCCACGGGTAGACGCCGCCGCCTGTTCGGCAGCAGCGATACGGGCGGTCGTCTCCTCCGCGCCCAGTATAGCGGTGAGCTCGCTCTCCGAACGGTAGGGCAGACCATGGGCAGGGCTGTCGCAGAGGGTACGCCGCAGATCTTCGGTCTGCAGACCTTCAGTCTGCGGGCTTTCCGTCCGCCCATTGCCCGCCTCTCCGCTTCCCTGCTCCGTATCGCCGTTGCAGTAACCCATCCACCAGACCGCCCGGGAACGGAGCACCACCGCCTGCGCCTCCAGCGAAGCGGCTGGCGTATCTGAAGGATTGGTGGCAGCCAGCGACAGGATCAGCGCACGCTCCAGCGTCATCTCCTCAGCCGCCTCCTCGCCGTGGCGGAAGATCACCACGGACGTCTCTTCGGAAAGCGCATCCACTCCTCTGTTTCCCTCCAGACCAAACAGATATGCCGTCAAGGCAGGCAGAGCGGTAGCCATCAGAAGCGCAAACACCGCCGCCACCCATTCTTTCCGAAGGCTTCGTTTCTCATTCCCATCCCGTTTTCCCTGCTTTTCCATCCAAAATGCTCCTCTCCAGCGATCTTTTTCAGTATATGCGCAAACTTTTTTCCAAAGAACAATTGACAGAACGGCTTCCATCGGTTATAATAGAGGTAACTATTCAAGCGACGCGGGAGCTGACGGCAGTCTCCCGTGCCAATCGGAGGTACAATATGAGTATTACGAAATCCCTGTTCGGCACGATGCCCGACGGCAGCGAAGTCAGCCTGTACACCATGGCGCAGGAGGGCATCACCGTCTCCATCACCGAATACGGCGCCCGTATCACGAAGGTCCTGTTTGACGGCGTCAGCGTTGTCTGCGGCTTCGACACCCTGGAGGGCTACCTGGCAGACGGCGATTACCACGGCTCTGTGGTGGGCAGATACGCCAACCGCATCGCAGGCGGTCGCTTCACCCTCCACGGCAAGGTCTACCAGCTCAATAACAACGAGACAGGCAGATACCATCTCCATGGCGGCAACGTAGGCTATTCCGACCGTCTTTGGGAGACCGTCTCCGCAAGAGAAGAGGACGGCGCAGACATGGTGACGCTAAAGCTCCGCTCCCCCGACGGCGAGGAGGGCTATCCCGGAAATCTGCGGATCTTGGTCACTTATATGCTCAAGGACAATGCGCTGACCATCACCTACAGCGCAGTCAGCGACGCAGACACCGTCATCAACCTGACCAACCACGCATATTTCTCGTTGGGCGGCGTAGGCTCCACCGTGCTGGATCAGACCCTGACCCTTGCCTGCGACCACTATGTTCCCGTTGACGAAAAGCTGATCCCCTTCGGCGATCTGGCAGACGTCACCGGCACGCCCTTCGATTTCCGCACGCCCAAGACCATCGGGCAGGACATTGCCGCAGACGACGCGCAGATCAAGGTAGGCGGCGGCTACGACCACTGCTTCGTGAGAGCTGGCGGCACAGAGCTGAGCGCTCCCGCGTGGATCGGAACCATCTCTTCCCCCAAGACCGGCATCGAGATGCAGATTCTCACCACCGAGGGCGGCATCCAGATGTATACCTGCAATTTCATGTCCGCCCCCAACCCCTTCTTCGGCGGCATCCCCCAGCAGAAGAACGAGGCGGTCGCCCTGGAATGCAACCGCATCCCCGACTCCCCCAACCAGAAGAACTTCCCCTCCCCCGTGCTCAAGGCAGGCGACGAATACAGCCAGACCACCGTTTACGCTTTTAAGAAGCTTTAACCGTACTACCATTGCCTCGGATGCATCGCGCATTCTCTCGGATGTGCCGCGCATTCGAGGCAATTTTCCCCTTTTTCACCGATTGACAGCAAAATCGGAAGATTCAATTCTATTTTTCGAAATCTTCATATAACCGTCACATTAAAGGGGTAAACTATTGGTACGATCTGTGAAAGGATGAAAACAATGAACGAAAACGAACGCATATATAACGATCCGCCCGCCGAGGACGGCTCCGGCATCCTCTCGGCTCCCGAGGCTCCTGTGTCGCCTGAAGCGCCCAAGGTTGCCGAGACTCCCGCGATCCCTGCGCCTTCTGTACCTTCCGCGGAAGAGATGCAGATGCCTCCTTCGGCAGGCGCACCCGTGACGCCCCCTCCCTTCGCCCCCTCTCCTGCTCCCTTCTACCGTCCCGACAGCATTCCGAGCGTGACAGATTACGAGGGGATCGGCAGGACAGGTCCCCTTGACGCAGGCGCTCCTCCCCTCGATCCAACCGCTATTCCCTCTCCGACAGAAGCCACCGCTCCCCGTCACGAATACGAGGTATCCTACGACAGTGCCAGCGGCCGCTACACCTATACCTACACCGAAGCCAACGCCGCACCCGTTCCTCCCCCAAAGAAGGGCGGCGGACTCAAAACTACCCTGATCCTCTGTCTGGCCATCGTTTTGTCCCTGTTTATGGGTATCGTAGGCGGAGTGATCGGAGCCGCCTCTGCCGATCCCTCCGATGAAAACGCCAATCTGAACGCACCGGTGGTCACAGAAACCGTAGTCAAGGTCAACAACGCAGAGATCGGAACCACCACCGTGATGCAGGCAGCCGCCGAAGCGGTGAACTCAGTAGTGGTCATCGACACCTTCACCAGCCAGGCAGCCGCTAACGCAGGCGAGCAAAGCGGTGCAGGCAGTGGCGTTATCTGGTCGGCAGACGGATATATCGTCACCTGTAACCATGTAATCGACGGCTTTTCCATCATCCGCGTCACGCTGGCAGATGGTAGCACCTATTTCGCCGACATCGTGGGCACCGACTCCCGCACCGATCTGGCAGTCCTGAAGATCGCCGTTACCGGACTGCCCGCCATCACCGCACGCGGCAGTGA
>JAFTPF010000105.1 GCA_017463445.1 Clostridia bacterium | reverse complement strand
CGTCAAAGAAACTTTTTGAAAAAAGTTTCTTTGGAATCTTCAAAAACTTCTAAAAAGCATGGCAAATACTTGCCATGCAGGAATGTATAACTACTGAAGTATATAATAGAATCCTTACCCAAAAGTTTTAGGAGGTTTGGAACCCTTTCTCAAAAGGGTTCCAAAGAAAAAATTCACATGATTCAGATTGCATTGGACGGCCCCTCCGGTGCCGGTAAAAGTACCCTCGCAAAGAACCTGGCGTCCCATCTGCAATACGTCTACGTTGACACCGGAGCGCTCTATCGCTCCATCGGACTCTTCGTCCGCCGCAAAGACGTGGATCCCTCCGATCCCGAGGCGGTCGCCGCCCTGCTCCCCGAGATCCGGCTGGAGCTTACATATCAGGACGGCGCACAGCACGTTCTTCTCTGCGGAGAGGACGTGAGCGGTCTCATCCGCACCCCCGAGATCTCCATGTACGCCTCCAAGGTCTCCGCCATCCCCGCGGTGAGAGCCTTCCTGCTCTCTACCCAAAAGGAGATCGCCGAGCGTAACAACGTCATCATGGACGGCAGAGACATCGGCACGGTGATCCTGCCAAACGCCGATGTGAAGATCTTCCTGGTCTGCTCACCCGAGGCGAAAGCCCGCAGACGGTACGCAGAGCTGATCGAAAAGGGCGTTGAAACCACCTATGAGGAAGTGCTTGCCGCTATGATCGAACGGGATCGTGCCGATTCCACCCGCGCCGCCGCACCGCTGATCAAGGCGGCAGATGCGGTCGAACTGAATAATTCCGAAATGGAACCCGAAGAGACCTTCGCCGCTGCACTGAATATCATCAAGGAGAGACTGTCATGAGTTTTTATTCCGTTGCACGTAAATGTCTGGGCGGATTCTTCCGCGTATTCTACCGTGTGAAGGTCACCGGATTGGAAAACGAGCCTATCGAGGGACCCGTTGTGGTCTGCGCCAATCACCTGTCCGATCACGATGTGATCATTCTGGGTGCCTGCATGAAGCGTCAGGTACGCTACTTTGCCAAGGCGGAGCTGTTCAAGGTTCCTGTGCTGAAGCAGCTTATCAAAGCGCTGGGTGCATTCCCTGTAGACCGCAAGGTCGCCACCAACGCCGCCGCGTCCATCAAAAACACGCTCCAGATCTTGGAGAATGGCGAGATGATCGGTCTCTATCCCCAAGGTACCCGATATCCGGGCGTTGATCCCCGTACCACTCCCGTCAAAGGAGGGATCGGCATGATCGCGTATCATTCCAAGGCGACCATTCTACCCGTTTGCATCCGCACCAAATCCTGGAAGATCAAATTCCTGCGCCGCACTTATGTGACCATCGGCAAGCCCATCACCTTTGAGGAACTGGGCTTTACCAGGGGCAGAGGCGCTGAATATCAGCAGGCATCTGAATATATTTTCGGAAAGATCACCGATATGATCCCCGAATCGGTTCCCGATCCCCGTAAAACGACCAATATCGAGGAAAACGATGGACATTAAAGTGGCGCGTCACGCCGGCTTTTGCTTTGGCGTCCGACGGGCGGTAGATGCAGTACAGCTACTGATCAACGAAGGCGACGAGCGTCGCCGCATCTTCACGCTGGGCAAGCTGATCCACAATCCTCACGTGGTGGAGAGACTGGAGGCCGCAGGCGTCATAGTTCTGTCGGAGGATAATATCTTCGAGGTCGCCTCCACCGCCACCGAGGATAGTCCGGTGGTCATCGTGATCCGCGCCCACGGCACGCTCCGTCCGATCATGGAACGGCTGTCGGCGATGGCGGATGAAAACCCTTCCCTTTCCATTGTGGACTGTACCTGTCCCTTCGTTAAGAAGATCCACACCATCGTGGAGCGGGAGACCTCTCCCGACCGCACCCTGATCGTTTCGGGCGATCCCAACCACCCCGAAGTGCGGGGAATCGTCAGCTACGCCTTCGGAGAAGCGGTGGTCATTCCCTCTGTTGAGGAAGCCGATTTGTGCAATCTAACCAACAAAAACTACGTATTCGTGGCTCAAACGACTCAGAAATTGGCGGAATGGAACAAATGTCAAGTTTTTTTCAAAAACTACTGTACAAATCCGATTTTTTTTGATACAATATGTGGAGCGACCGAAAATCGCCAGACCGAAGCAGAGCGACTCTCCAAAGAGGTTGATCTGATGGTGGTCATCGGCGGCAGAGAGTCCTCCAACACGCGGGCACTCTACACCGTTTCACGGCGAAATCTCGCAAACACAGTCCTCATTGAGGACGCATCCGAGCTCTCTCCCGATTTGGTTCGGGCGGCTCGCACCATTGGTATTACCGCAGGCGCATCGACGCCGGGCGATATAATAGAGGAGGTAGAAAAAACTATGAGCGAAATCATCGAAAGCACCGAAAATTTTGAAACTCTGCTTGAAGGCTCACTCAA
Source organism: Clostridia bacterium (assembly GCA_017463445.1). Classification (GTDB taxonomy): domain Bacteria; phylum Bacillota; class Clostridia; order Oscillospirales; family CAG-272; genus CAKSQF01. The sequence goes on along the minus strand of JAFTPF010000105.1, from coordinate 9,547 downwards.
AACTTTAAATACAGGAGACATCGTCAAGGGTGTAATTACATCCATTTCGTCCACCGAAGTGCATGTAGACCTTTCCGCCAACGTAACGGGTATCATTCCCGCCGAAGAGCTGGCAGGCTCCGAGTTTAAGGTAGGCGACGAGATCGAGGCGTTCGTTGTCCGCGTCAGCGACATCGAGGGCGTTGCAGGTCTGTCCCGCAAGCGCATTGAGCGCATCGGCGATTGGAAGAAGATCGTCGAGGCTGCCGAGACCGGCGAGGTTCTCGAAGGCAAGGTTACCGAGGTCATCAAGGGCGGCGTTATGCTGGCCATTGGCGCGGTAAAGGTATTCGTTCCCGCATCTCAGACCGGCGTTCCCAAGGACGGCGATATGAAGGCACTGGTGGGCACCACCCAGAAGTGCACCATCATAGAGATCAGCGAGGGCAGAAACCGTGCAGTTGCTTCCATCAAGACCGTTCTCCGCAAGGAGCGCAAGGAAGCGATTGCTAAGTTCTGGGAAACCCTGGAGGTTGGCCAGCAGTTTACCGGTGCCGTTAAGTCTCTGACTTCCTACGGCGCATTCGTAGACCTGGGCGGCGTTGACGGCATGGTACATATTACCGAGCTGTCCTGGGGCCGCATCAAGAACCCCGCTGAGGTCGTTTCGGTAGGCGACACCCTGACCGTATTCGTCAAGGGCTTCGACGCTGAGAAGAAGCGCATCTCCCTGGGCTACAAGACCGAGGAGACCAATCCCTGGAACATCTTCATGAACAAGTACGCTGTCGGCGACGTTGCATCTGTCAAGATCGTCAACCTGACTCCCTTCGGCGCATTTGCAGAGATCGTTCCCGATGTTGACGGTCTGATCCACATCTCTCAGCTGGCTGACAAGAGAGTAGGCGCACCTGCCGAGGTCGTATCCATCGGCGACGTAGTGGACGCTAAGATCATCGGCATCGACGAAGAGAAGCAGAAGGTTTCCCTTTCCATCCGCGCCCTCACCGAGGACGTTGAGGTTGAGACTGAGGAAGACGACGCTGAATAAGCAAGCTTATGCCAACAGAAAGATCCCTCCTTTCGGGGGATTTTTCGTTTTTACTTGACAATGCGATGATCGTATGCTATACTGATGTTAATCTAATAGATCGGAGCAATTTTATGAACCTCAAAAAATTCAGCGTTAAAATGGCGACCGCATGCGGTCTTTCCTTCTCGTTCGGCTATACATTGGTCTACGTCATTGACAGTATACAGGATATGATGTACTTTTCCCACGCAGATTACTGGGTACCGCGGATCCTGATCCGATTCGGGATCAGCCTGCTGGCAGGTCCCTTGTTCGGTGTATTCTTTTACTTTGCCATCAAAAAACGGCGTACCTTCGCCCTTTCTCAGCTGGTCCCCGAAGCGGCAGATGCTGTGACTCTGGATATGCCCGCCAATCTGGCAGGACGTCCTGCCGTCCCCGGCTGGTTTTTCCTCACCGATAAGGCATTGATCTTTACCGCCACCCGCAAAAAGCAGCTGCAGTTCACCCGCACTTTCCTGCTATCCGATATTACCTCTGCCCTGCCGCTCAAGAGTGCGCTTCAGCCCAAGCTGCAGCTGACACTGACCAACGGCGACGCTGTGCAGTTTTCGGTCAACAAGCCCGAGGAATGGGCCACACGGATCAACGAAGCCACCGCACACAGTAGCTTATAGTGATCGACTCCGCCGTAGATTCGGCGGAGTCTTTTGATTGAGTGCAATCGCATCATTGTAGTTTTTCGTGCGAAACAGCAAATTTCGCACTTTTGCATCTTCATAAAGCAACATTAGCACTTGACAAAATGAAAAAAATCTGCTATCATTAGAGTAACCATTCCGTGAATTTCGCATCAAATCCGCGGAAAATTTTCGTATTTCATGAAAAGGAGATTTTTTATGAACCAAATCCCCCATCAGACTGCGCGTCGCGTACTGGCGCTGGTCCTGTCTCTGGCTATGCTTCTGCCCCTGCTCAGCTTCGGCAGCTTCGCGGCAGATCCCGAGACGGTCAAGCTCACCGCTGACAGCAGCACTGCAATCACCATCAATGCAGGCGAGAACAAGATCCTCGACCTTGCAGGTCACAAGCTCACCGGTGTGGTCACCAACAACGGTACCCTCACCATCATTGACTCAGTGGGTGGCGGTAGCATCGGCTTTACCACCGGTGCCGACGACGTTCAGGCAGCCGTTCACAACTACGGCACGCTCACTCTGGACGGTGCTGTTATCTCCGTAACCGGTACGGGTGGTCTGACCCAGGCTACCGGTATTTACAACCACAGCGGCGCATCTATGTCTATGAAATCGGGCATCATCAGTGTTGAAGCCGCAGGCACCTACTGGTGCTACGGTATCATCAACGAGGGTACCGTCACCGAAATCTCGGGCGGCGAGATCAATGCACTGAAGTCCAACACCACCTCCGGCCTCAACATCATGGCCATCAACAACCGCAACGGTGGCGTAGTTGAACTGATCTCCGGCGGCTCCTTGAACAGTCTGCACAAGGGTAACGGCGGTGAGTCCATCGGTATCCGCAACCAAGGTAACGCATCGGTAACCAAGATCACCGGCGGTACCATTACGGCAGAGTGCGACAGCACCGGCTCCTGCGTCGCATTCGGTATTAAGAACGACGGCGGTACTGTGGGCGAGGTCGCAGGCGGCACCATCACCGCCATCACCTGGAACCGCGATTTCTGCTTTGGCATCCGCAATTCTGCAGGCTCCACGATCAAGAAGATCTCCGGCGGTCTGATCCAGGCGTATATGATGCATACCCAGCAGGGGCCCAACTCCATCGCCATCGCAAACTGGGGTCGTATCGACGAGATCTGCGGCGGTACCATGTACGCTGAGTCCATCCACAACGGCGGCACTATCATCGGTCTGCGTAATCAGAACAACACCGCATCGGTAGGTAAGATCTCCGGCGGTAAGTTTATTGCCAAGGTCGTTAAAGGCAGTGACTGTAAAGCCTTCGGTATCTATAACCAGGGCGGTCTGATTGAGGAGATCACCGATGGTCTGTTCTACGGCTCTTCGATCTCCGGTCAGTGGGCGTTCGGTCTGTGGAACGCCGCCACCATCAACAAAATCTCCGGCGGCACCTTCGTGGGCGAGATTGACCACAAGGACAACGATCCCAACGCCATCGGACTTGCAAACGACAACACCATCAAAGAGATCACCGGCGGTGTGTTCTACGCAAAGAGCACTCACCCCTCCGGCGGTACCTTTGCAATGCGAAATAAGAGCAAGATCAACTCCATCTCGGGCGGCGCGTTCGGCGTGGATTATGCCAATGCCGCAGAGGTTCACCATCTGCTGACCGAGGGCGGCACCACCACCACCTATGCTAACGGCTACGCTATGACCGCTACCGCCACCGACAGCGGCTACAAGTACGTAATTCCCACCGGTGCCACCGTCAGCGAAGCCTTTGCCGACGGCAAGGAGATCATCAAAACCGCTACCGTTACCAAGGACGGCAACAAAGTTGCAGAGTACGAGCTGTACGGAACCGCAGTTTACGTTGTCATGAACGAAAACGGCACCTCCTTCTACACCACCGTAGAAGAAGCCTGCGAGGATGCAGGCGAGGACGATGCTCTGATTCTTCTCACCAACGTGAAGGACGCAGTCATCCCTGCCGATAAGAGCGTTATCCTCGTTCTGGACGGTTATCACGTCATCAACGTCACTGCCAAGGAAAATGCTACCGTTTCGGTTAGAAACGGCTTCGTGGACGGCACGCTGACCGGCAATATCACACTTCAGAACGTAGCGGTTGCAGGCGAGGTTCCCGCATCTGCAGTAGCCGACGGCTACACCCTTACCGCAAAGACCTCCGCAGGCTATGCCTACGTCATTCCCGAAGGCGGCTCCGTGGTAGAACTGTTCGACGGCGATACGCTGATCGCTGCCCGTATCATCGACAAGGACGGCAAAGCTGTCACCACCATCGGCTCCACCGCAAAGGACGGCTTCATCCTGGTAGGCTGGTCCGAGCTGAAGGGCGTCGAGCCCACCGTCGCGGATAAGGACGTGACTGCAGAGACCGCAGTGCTCTACGGCACCTGGGTCCGTCAGCCCCTCTACTACTTCCTGGGCTCCTCGGTCACCTACGGCTCCGCTACCGGCGGACGCTCCTTTGTAGAAGAGATCGCAGCCCTCTATCCCATCGCCTACAACAAGCAGGCGATCTCGGGCACCACTCTGGTAGATAACGGCAGCAACTCCTATGTGCAGCGTCTGGTATCCAGATTCGATCCCGATATCGCTCCCGACAGACTGATCGTTCAGCTGTCCACCAACGACGCTTCTCAGAACAAGCCTCTGGGCACCGTCTCCGACAGCAAGAATTCCGCTGATTTTGACAAGACTACCGTCATCGGCGCGATGGAATTCATCATCGCTTACGCCAAGGAAACCTGGGATTGCCCCGTTGCCTTCTACACCAATCCTTACTACAACAACGGCACCTACGAAAAGATGATCGACGCCCTGTACGAGCTACAGGAAAAGTGGGATATTATGATCTTCGATTTCTACTATTATGTAGATATGGAAGAGCTTCCCGCCGCTACCCTGTCTTCCTACATGGCTGATGCGATCCACCCCAACGCCACCGGCTACAAGTGGATGGCAGGCATTATGGGTGAGATGCTGATGGAAGCCGATCATGCCGATTCCGAGCACGCAGGTGTTCATGTCACCACCGATCCCACCTGCACCGAAAAGGGTCACACTGATTACGACTGTGTGATCTGCGGCGTGACCGTCACCGCCAGCGAGAGCGACGCTAAGGGTCACGACTATGAGAACGGCAAGTGCACCGAATGCGGCGAGGCAGATCCCGACTATGTTCCTCCTGTAACCGAGGATCCCGATCCCGTAGATCCTCCCAAGACCGGCGATGCACTGATCGTAACAGCCATTCTCGCAACGATTGCCGTTGTGGGTGCCGCCGTCCTTTCCAAGAAACGCCGCACCAATTGATGCGAGCATCCAAACTGACCCGATCCCGCCCCCAAAGGGGCGGGATTTTTTGGGGGTCGAGGAGAGGTAACGGAAATCGTTTCTGTATCCCCGATGGGGAGGCTGTGCAAGGCGTTTCTTTTGACATCTCCCTTGACTTTTCCTCGCAGATGGAGTATAATAGGCAAAACGCCCCATTTTGGGGAAACTGTCAGAAATCGGGTACAGAGATGAAAAAACTGCTGACTTATCTCAAAGACTATAAAAAAGAATCGATCCTGGCACCGCTGTTCAAGCTGTTGGAGGCATCCTTCGAGCTCTTCGTACCGCTGGTGGTGGCGTCCATCATCGATCACGGCATCGGAGATGGCGATCGAGGCTATGTGCTGAAGATGACTCTCGTACTGGTGGCGCTGGGGCTTATCGGACTCATTTGCGCTGTCACCGCCCAATATTTCGCCGCCAAAGCCTCGGTGGGATTTGCGGGCGGACTTCGCCGCGCGCTGTTCGAGAAGATCCAGACCTTCTCCTACGCTCAGTTGGACAAGATCGGCGTGAATACCCTTATCAACCGTATGACCGGAGACGTGAATCAGGTACAGTCCGCGCTGAATCTGACCCTCCGTCTCTTCCTGCGCTCCCCTGTAGTAGTCTTCGGCGCAATGATCATGGCCTTCACCATCGACATATCGGCTGCACTGATCTTCGTGGTCACCATCCCTCTGCTGTCGGTGGTAGTCTTCGGAATCATGCTGATCACTATCCCCCTTTACCGTAAGGTGCAGGAGAAATTGGACCGTGTGCTGGGCATCACCCGCGAAAATCTCACCGGCGTGCGGGTCATCCGTGCCTTCTGCAAGGAAGAGGACGAGACCGAGGATTTCGACCGCCGCAACGCAGATCTGAATAAGATGCAGCGACGGGTGGGGATCCTCTCCGCACTGATGAATCCGCTGACCTATGTCATCGTCAATCTTGCCATCGTTTGGCTGATCCACACGGGAGCCGATCTGGTGAACGGCAGTTCCCTCTCGCAAGGTGAGGTAGTGGCTCTGTACAACTATATGTCTCAGATCCTCATCGAGCTGATCAAGCTGGCGAATCTGATCATCACCATGACCCGCGGCTTTGCGGGACTCTCCCGCATCGGCAAGATATTGGACGCCGATTCCGCTCCCGCTCCCATCGACGGCACCCAGGAGAAGACCGCTTACACGGTGGAGCTGCGGGACGTCTCCCTCGCCTATCCAGGAGGCGGCGACGAAGCCCTCTCCCACATCAGCCTTGCCGTTAAAAAAGGCGAAACAGTCGGCATCATCGGCGGTACCGGCTCGGGCAAATCCACCCTTGTCCAGCTTATTCCCCGTCTTTACGACGTAAGCGAAGGGGCGGTTTTCGTAGGCGGTAAAAACGTTAAGGAATACGACCTTGAAACCTTGCGTGATAACGTTGCGATGGTTTTGCAGAAAAACCTTCTTTTCTCGGGTACTATTCGTGAAAACTTGAAATGGGGTAACAAAAACGCAACGGATGAAGAATTGATTGAGGCTTGTCAATTTGCTCAAGCCCACGAGTTTATTTCCACCTTCCCCGATGGCTATGACACCTATATCGAACAAGGGGGTACAAACGTATCCGGCGGTCAAAAACAAAGGCTTTGTATTGCAAGGGCGCTTTTGAAAAAACAAAAAGTTTTAATCCTTGACGACTCTACCAGCGCCGTTGATACCAAAACCGACGCTCTTATAAGAAAAGCATTTAAGGAATACATACCCGAAACCACAAAGATTATTATCGCTCAGCGTATCGCTTCGGTATCTGATGCGGATATGATTATCGTAATGAATAACGGTAGGGTTATGGACTACGGCACTCACGATCAACTTATGGAAAGAAACGAGATTTACCGTGAAACCTATTACGAACAAACTCAAGGGGGAAAGGACGATGAATAACAACAAGAAAAAGATCAATATGTCATCCCTTAAGAGGGTTTTCCGCTTTTTATACAAATCCTATCCCAAACTTTTGGTTTTGGTGGTTGTTTGTATCGTCATCTCCTCAATCACCGCAGCGGTGCCTGCTATCTTCCAACAACAGGTTTTGGCGGATATAAAGACTTTTACCATTTCAGGCGACTGGACGGCGGCGTCAAAGGTAATAATCCCCAAAGTGTTGATTTTGGTGGCTATGTACGTGGTATCTCTTATCTCAATCACCGTGTATACCCAACTTATGGCGAAGATAACCCAAGGTTTTCTCAACAAGTTGAGGGTGCAACTTTTCGAGAAGATGCAAAACTTGCCTATAAGGTATTTTGATACCAACAAACACGGCGATATAATGAGTAAATATACCAACGATATCGACGCAATTCGACAACTTGTATCCCAAGCCTTGCCCACTATTTTGCGCGCAGGAGTGATTATAATTTCCGTATTGGTGATTATGATTTATTACAGTCTTATGCTTACCGCAATCGTAGTTTGCGGAGTAACCATAATGCTTGTGGTTTCCAAAAAGGTAGCAGGAGGCTCTACAAGGTTTTTCCGCAAAAGGCAAGCCTCAATCGGTAGGACCGAGGCCTACGTTCAAGAGATGATGAACGGACAAAAGGTTATAAAGGTTTTCAACCGTGAGGACGAGTGTACCGAAGAGTTTGAAAGAATCAACGAAACCCTTTATCACGACAGTTTCAAGGCAAACGCCTACGCCAACATCCTTGGTCCCATAATCGGTAACATAGGCAACGTGTTGTACGTAAGCCTTGCCCTAATCGGCGGTGTGCTTTTGCTTTATACCGTACCTAACGTTGGACTTTCTTGTATTACCTTGGGCGGATTGGGCGTTTTGACCATTGACGTAGTTATTCCTTTCCTCAATATGACAAAGCAGTTTACCGGCAACGTAAACCAAGTTTCGCAACAAGTAAACTCTATCGCAATGGCAGTTGCCGGCGCAGACCGAATTTTCAGTTTGATGGATAGCGAAGTAGAGGTTGACGACGGCTACGTAACCCTTGTAAATGCGGAAATTGACGAGGACGGCAATGTTAAAGAGGTGGACTACCGCACCGGCACTTGGGCGTGGAAACACCCTCACAGCGACGGCACTTTGACCTATACTCCCCTTAAGGGCGACGTTAGGATGGTGGAAGTAGATTTCTCCTACGTTGAAGGAAAGCAAGTTTTGAGAAACGTAAGCGTTTTTGCGGAGCCGGGACAAAAGGTGGCTTTCGTAGGTGCTACCGGCGCAGGCAAAACTACCATAACCAATCTTTTCAATCGCTTTTACGACATTGAGGATGGTAAAATTCGTTATGACGGAATAAATATCAACAAGATTAAAAAGAGCGATTTGAGAAGGTCGATGGGACTTGTGTTGCAAGATACCAACCTTTTCACAGGCACAGTTGCGGAAAATATCCGCTATGGTAAACTTGACGCTACCGACGAGGAAGTAAAGGCGGCGGCAGTCCTTGCAGGGGCGGACGATTTTATTTGTCGTTTACCTCAGGGCTATGACACCATGCTTACCAACAACGGTGAAAACCTAAGCCAAGGACAAAGACAACTTTTGGCTATTGCAAGGGCGGCGGTTTCCAATCCTCCCGTTATGATTTTGGACGAGGCAACTTCATCAATAGATACCCATACCGAGCAAATCGTTCAAAGGGGTATGGACAAACTTATGGAAGGCAGAAAGGTTTTCGTAATCGCTCACCGTTTGTCCACCGTTCAAAACTCCGACGTAATTATGGTGCTTGAGAAGGGCGAAATAATCGAGCGTGGCTCTCACGAAAAACTTATTGCCGATAAGGGCACTTATTATCAACTTTATACCGGAGCATTTGAATTGGAATGATCAAAACAAAAGGATAAGTTTTCCTTTGAAAACAAACAAGTTAAAAATCCGCTTATGCGGATTTTTCTTTTTAAAAATACGTTGTTTTTTCTCGTCTTTTATTTATCGTTGTTGTAATACGTTATATTTGGCGGTTCTTTGATTTTTTTGCATAGTTCCTTCGTTAGCCCTTGCGTACTTCCTTTTATTGACAAGAAAAGGGCGGTGTGTTATCCTAAAAAGAAAAAAGGAAAAAGGTTATGTCAAAGGTTTTAGTTATATCCGCAAGCCCTAGAAAGGGTGGCAATTCAGACACTTTATGCGACGAATTTATCCGTGGCGCGCTATCTAGCGGACACGAGGTTACAAAAATCCGTCTTGCCGAAAAAAATATCAACTATTGTAGCGGTTGCGGTCAATGTTTCAAAAAGGGCGAATGCTCTCAAAAAGACGATATGCAAGAAATTCTACCTCTTTTTGAATCGGCTGATTCCGTTGTCCTTGCAACTCCCGTTTATTTCTATTGCATGAACGGTCAAATGAAAACCTTTATAGACCGTTGTTGCCCTGCCTACGAAAAACTTTCAAACAAAAAGTTTTACGTTATCGTTACCGCAGCGGAAAAGGCAAAGGACACCTTTGACGAAACTATGGCGGCTTTCAATGGCTTTTTCCGTTGTCTTGACGGCGCTGAAGTAGTAAAGGT
>JAFTPF010000104.1 GCA_017463445.1 Clostridia bacterium | reverse complement strand
CCGTCCGTGTGTGCTATTCAAAACCCCGAAAGGAGGTAATTTCTTATGAAACGAATATTCAGCGTTTTACTCTCTCTGCTTCTGCTGTTGTCCTTATTTTCGGTGACGGCATTTGCGGCGGAGGAAAACGATATATCGAAATTTGAACTGCCTGCCCCGAAAGCCCCCAATTACTTCGTCTATACCGACGGCAAAGCGAGCGAAGGACAACACGATGATCTGCGAATGATCATGGTAGCCGATCCGGAGGTGGCACTTCTTGCGGCAGAGTACAGCAAGGACAGCGAAGCGTTCTATGAAAAATACGGCCTTTGGTCATTTGAGATCTGTATACAGTACGACGTATCGCTGGATGGCGAGGACAATTGGCAGCATCATGCCGAATGGGATACCGAATATTATACCAGCGGCTACGGGGATGGATACCCGTATGTCGCACTCCGTTCCGAAATGATGGAGGACTTTGAGTTCTTCTGGCTGACCTATTACGAAGGCCCCGATTCCGATACCTTCGTTCCCTATAAGCCCGCCATTCTTACCGAGAAGTTTACGGGTGACGGCTACGAGGACGATATCTATTCCTTTGACGTGGAAAACCACAGTCTTTACATCCGCTGCCGCTACTATATGGAGTGGGAGACCTTTGATGCCGAGAAGAATGAGATCGGCGAAAAACAGTCCAAATTCTCCGATTGGTCGGAAAGTGCTGTCTTCGGCAAGAACAGCACGCAGATCATCCCCGACGAGCCGACTACATACGCAGCTCCCGTTATTTCCGATATGAAGATCGTGCTTTCCGAGGGTGACGACAACAGCCACATTGAGTACGCACAGACTACACCCGAATCGGTGTGGATGACAGGTGTGTACTACTTGATGAAAGAAGAAGGTCAGTTCGACGGGCTTGAAACGCAGGTCAGCATTGACGGCGGTGAATGGATCGAGTTCAGCACCGCAGATTCCTGGGGCGATTGGTGCCTATGGAACGGCAGCCGAGGTGCCTACAATGATGACGTACCCATTGAGAAAAATACCAACGTCAAGCTCCGCATCCGCTTCACCGGCACCCACGGCCCCTCCGAATGGTCGAACGTGCTTGAACTAAACGGCGGCGGCACACAGGAAAATCCCGATGACACAGGCAAGGCACCCGACGAAAAGCCCCCTGTGGACGAAAAGGATAAATGCTCTCTGTGCGGCTTCTGTCCCGTACCGCTTGGACTGTGTATCTTCATTTGGATCGCTATTGTGGTAGTGGTTATTCTTGTAATCGTGATCATTATTGTGATTGCGACCAAAAAGAAAAAATGCCCCAACTGCAAGACCAAATGCGAAAAGAAAGACAAATGCTGCCCCAACTGCGGTCAGCATCTGAAATAATATGAAAGTGAGGAAAACAACATGAAAAAATTATTGGCGATATTGCTTGCGGCTATGATGCTTCTTTCCCTTGCCGCTTGCGGAGATAACAACACAACCGATCCCGATAAGGATAATCCCGGTGTTTCCCAAAGTGGAGAGAATAACGATAATCAAGGCGGAGAGAATGTCAACGCCAAGACTTACGATTGGCCTACTGAGGATTGGATAACAGCCAGTATGAATTATACGGGAACGGGTGATATCGTAATCGTTAGACACCAGTTTGACGATGAAAATACCGAAATAGTTGAATCCGAGAAGATTACCGTTCGCTTTAACAACAGTAGTATTGATGATGTGTTAGCTTATGCAAAAGCCTTGGAAAATGACGGGTTTGTAAATCCCTATGGTGATAAAGAACCCAAAGCAAATGGTAATTATCTTGCTCAATTTTCTAATCCCGACACTGGACGTAATGTCAATATTAGTTATTATGCGGAACCAGTGAGTAACACGATGATGGATACGAGTGGTTCAAGTGTAAAACATACCTACAACCTCGATATCGTTTTGATCAAAGGAAATAAGGATGGTTAACACATCGAAAAGATTATTGGCGATCTCAAACTGCAAAAATTAAATCAGGCCTTTATCCCCACAGAAAGAGGTGAACTTATGGCAAAATTCTGTACCGAATGCGGTAAGGAGATAGCGGACGGCGTGGCGTTCTGCACCGAATGCGGCACCAAAGCCCCCGCCGATCCCGCAACCTCAACGACCGAAACCGTGACCGAGGCAAAGGACACGAGGGTGGAAACCCCCGTGGTACATACGCCTCCGGCACAAAGCTATCAGGCACAGCAGACCTACACGCAGCCTGCCCCCGATCCTACAAGCAAGGTGGTCGGCACGGGTGCATACTTCGGGCTGATGCTGTTGTTCGCCATCCCCATCATCGGGCAGATCGCCTGTCTCATCATGGCGTTTGCCCCGAAGAACAAGAATATCAAGCACTTTGCAAGGGCGCAGCTCATCTGGATGGTCATTGCCATCGTGCTGATCGGTATTCTCGTAGCGCTCCTGTCCGTTCTGACCAATACGCTTATGGACTTCATCAAGGAATCCACCGGCGGCGAGTTCAGTAATTGGAGCGACATATTCAGTAATCTCGGCGACCTGGAAGGTCTGACCGAACAGTTCCAAAACGGCGGCCTTGAAGGTCTGCCCATTGAATAAAAGAAAGTGAGGAAATTACTATGGCATATTGCGGAAAATGCGGAACCAAAGTTGACGAGGGCGTAAAATTCTGTCCCTCTTGCGGAAACCCGATGGAGGCTCCTGCCCCCGAACAGCAGGCACAGACTCAGCAGGCACAGCCTGCAGGCGATCAGAACGACTTCTCGGCAAAGATCGCAGCTCTGAACAACACTGCTGACACCACCGCTGATTTTGACAAAGCGGATATTGAACAGAACAAGGTCATGGGTATTCTGGCATACCTCTCCTGGCTCGTGCTGATCCCCATCTTTGCAGCACCGAAATCCAAGTTCGCAAGATTCCACGCTAACCAGGGCTTGGTACTGGCGATCACCGAGGTGGCTTGGTGGATCGTGACTGCCATCCTTAACGCCATCCTGTATGCGATCAGCTGGCGACTCGGCTCCCTCGTGGGAACCCTTCTCGGTCTCGTGAACCTTGTGTTCCTTGTGATGCTGGTTCTTGGCATCGTCAATGCCGCCAACGGCAGAGCAAAAGAACTTCCCGTAATCGGCAAGTTCAAGATCTTGAAGTAAGATATAACGACATATCACCCACACGGGCGGTGACGGTAAAAACGAGCCGCCACCGCCCGTGTGCTTTTGAATCCGTGAAAGGAGGTTAAGAAGTGAAGAAAAAACTACTGATTATTAGTCCGTGCGTTGTTCTGCTGATCGCAGCCGCTGTATGCGGAGTTTTATGGTTCTTGAACAACGATAACGTAAACCCAAGCGGATCAGCGGAAATGCACGAACAGT
>JAFTPF010000103.1 GCA_017463445.1 Clostridia bacterium | reverse complement strand
GCCGCTTGAAGCCGCCGCGCCGCGGCTCCGCATAGGGATTCTCTCGGTCGGGCTTCGCCCTCCCTCGCTCATCCCTATGCGTTCTACCGGAATTGTTACTATTTTGAAAATTGTTGCAACTTGCTATTGCAATTTGCGTTTAATAAAAAAATTCCGACGATCGTCGGAATTTTTTTATTAGAAGGTTGCCACCAGCGTCTGAGGCTGTGCAGCAGTCTCGATCTCCACATCGGTAAGGACGGGTCCCTGCTTGCCGTAGACTTTGTTGAATTCAAAGGATACGGTAGCAGTAAGGACGATCCAATCCTTCGTATTCAGCGTTTTGGCGCGCATCGATTTACAGACGACGCCGCAGTAACTGATGTCATCTACACAGCAGGTCATCACATGACGACCGATGACGAACATCCGGGGCGGGAGCTGATTGTCTCTTGCTACGATGCCCTTGAAGCGGACGGTCTTACCCACATACTTGTGGGGATCCTCGGTCAGATCGCGGTACCAGAAGGCGTAATCGTCGTCGGCGATCTCGATCACGGGCGCATTGATGTCAAAGGGCAACGGATCCTCGATCTCGTCGTAGGCGAACTCGCCGGTGACGTATTCGTAGCCGATATTACAGCGGCGGTTGGCTCCGCGGATGATCTTGTGGATGGCGTCCATATCTACGTCGGACGGCGCGCGGTTAAGGATCACCGTCTCGCAGGACTGGAGCTTGTCGAAGACCAGCTGGCGCATATTTTTGTTGTAGGCAAGAAATGTGTTGGCGTCGGCAACGAAGATTTCCTGATAGATCATCCAGTTTTCAGGAAGCGCCTGATAAAGGCGGTCGATCAGCCAGACGCCGTTGTATTCGATCAGCACCCGATCGGGGCGGTGCTTTTTCTCCAGCGCGTCGAAGAGGTCGGGGGTCAGATCCTCGGCGTTCTCGATGATTTCCATAAAAATGTTATCGTGAGCAAAGGCGGTGGGATCGTATTCCTCCACGCCCTCTTCACAGACGATCAGAAGCATAGGCTCGCCGGTGTTGAAATCGGGATCAGAGAGCGTCTCCTGCAGAGTCTTGGTCTTTCCGGCCTCCAAAAAGCCGGTAAACAGGTAAACAGGGAGTTCTTTGCGCTTATTCATAGATATCTCCTTATGAGTTAAAGAGGTGGTCGATGACCGCTTCGTTCAGTCCCGAGCCGATAACGCAGATGCGTCCGATCAGTCCTGCGGAGCCGCTTCTCACGTCGGGCTCGCCGGGGATATAGTCGAAGTGGAGCCAACTGCCGTCCTCTGCCGCTACGATGCCCTTGGCGCGGAGCACGATGCCACAGGTCTTCTCGTCCTCGAGAGCGGCAAGGATGGTGCGGAGACCCTCTGCGGTAAATTTCGCGGTGGTCTCGATGCCCCAACTCTGGAAGACCTCGTCGGCGTGGTGGTGATGGTGGTGTCCGCCACAACCGCAGGAGCATTCCTCGTCATGATCGTGATGATGATGCTCGTGGTCGTGGTGATGTCCGCACTCGCACTCCTCGTCGTGGTCGTGGTGGTGTTCGTGGTCGTGGTGGTGACCGCACTCGCACTCCTCGTCGTGGTCGTGGTCGTGATGGTGATGGTGATGATGACCGCCGCAAACGGGGCAGGTCTCTTCCTCGGTAAGGGCGTGCAGCTCGGCGGCAAGGGTGGAGGTCTGCTCCATCGCCGACAGGATCTGCGCGCCGGAGAGGTCGTCCCAAGGAGTGGTGACGATAACCGCCTCGGCGTTCTTTTCCCGCAGGAGGGCTACGGTGTCGGCAATCTTCTTCTCGGAGCAGGTCTGGGTGTGGCTGAGGACGATGGCACCTGCGCTCTCCACCTGGTCGTTATAGAACTCGCCGAAGTTCTTCATATACATCTTGCACTTGTTGGCATCGGCAACGGTGGTGTAGCTGTTGAGCACCACGTCGTCAGAGAGCACGGTCTGCACCGCGCGAATGACGTCAGAGAGCTTGCCAACGCCAGAGGGCTCAATGAGGATGCGGTCAGGAGCGTACTCCGCCACTACCTGTGCCAGAGCCTTGGAGAAGTCGCCTACCAAGGAGCAGCAGATGCAGCCGGAGTTCATCTCGTTGACGGTGATACCGGCATCCTGCAGGAAGCCGCCGTCGATGCCGATCTCACCGAACTCGTTTTCGATGAGAACGACTTTCTGTCCGGCATAGGCTTCGGACAGGAGCTTTTTGATAAGGGTAGTCTTGCCGGCTCCCAAAAAGCCGGAGAATATATCGATTTTGGTCATTGTAAATCAGAACCTTTCCTATAAAATCATAGATACTCTATTATTTTAGCATAGATTCGTGATTTGTCAAGTGTTTTTTGAAAAGTTACAAGATCAGCTCCAACCATACTTTATGATGTAGTAGATGACGTAGATCCAGTTGAGCAGACCGTGCAGGAGCGCCCAGCCGATGGACTCCCACTTTGCATAGGAGATCACCATTGCCAGCACCGCACCGAAGGTGACACCGCCCTCAACGCTTTTTTCAGTATGATAGTGCTTCTCTATCGTAAACTTTCGCTCCTGTCCGTAGATGAGCTGCTCAATGTCCACTCCAAGCGTCTGTGCGATCCGATCCAGCGTTTCGATGTCGGGCTGTGTCTTCTCGTTCTCCCAATTGGAGACGGCTTGACGGGTGACATTCAGTTGTTCAGCAAGGGCTTCTTGGGTGATTCCTTTTTCTTCTCTTGCCTTTTTGATGTTTTTTCCAACCATGGGAACCTCCGTTGTGTTGCGGTTTCTGCCTTTATTGTACGCTCCGGCAGGTGATTTGTCAAGCAATGATTCGTTGCGGCGGTCAAAATCGTGCTTTTCAAGGGAGGAACGATACGTTTCGAGCGCTTTTTCTTGACTTTTCTGCCAAGATGTGCTATACTGGAAAAAAATCCAGAAAGGAGCCCTATTATGACGCAAGATCTCCCCTGCAAGATTGTCCGCTCGAAGCGGCGGACAGCCGCGTTTTCCATCACCCGCACGGGTGAGGTGGTGCTCCGCATCCCGCTGTGGGTCAGCGACAAGGAAGCGGCGCGGCTGATTGCGGATAATCAGGACAAGCTCCGTACCCTCGTCGCACGATGGGAACGGGCGCAGGCGTCAAAGCCCGATTATCGGGATGAGGATATTCCCCGCCTCAAAGCCGTCGCCGCCGCAAAGCTCCCCGAAAGGATCGCGTACTGGTCGGCGAAAATGGGGCTGACTCCCGCATCGGTGAAGATCACCTCCGCAAAGACACGGTTCGGCAGCTGTAGTAGCCGCAGGAGCATCTGCTTCTCCTGCTTTCTCATGCTCTACCCCGACGATGCCATCGATTACGTCATCGTTCACGAGCTGGCGCATCTCAAACACATGAACCACTCTGCCGCCTTTTATCGGCTGGTAGAACAATATCTCCCCGACTATCGCAAACGGGAGGCAATTTTGAAAGGACGGACACTCTGATGGAAGAACGCATTTACAAGGTGAGCAAAATTGAGGGCGAATACGCCATCATCATCGACGAGAAAACCGGCGACGATTTGTTTATCGCACTGGCACTGCTCCCCGAAGGCACCGATCTCGGCAGCAGACTTCTGTGGAAGGAGTTTGAGTATACCGTCATTGAGGGCTGAGCCGTGATGAAGAGAGTATGCGTCATCGGCTGTCCCGGCAGCGGAAAAAGCACCTTTGCCCGCGCACTCTGCCAGATCACGGGACTGCCCATTTGCCATTTGGATCTGCTCCACCACAATCCCGACCACACCACGGTGGACAGGGAGACGTTTATGGAGCGGCTCGGCGAAGTCCTTACGCAGGAGCGGTGGATCATCGACGGCAATTACAGTGCCACGATGGAGCTTCGCCTTGCCGCCTGCGACACGGTGTTTTTCTTCGATTTGCCTACCGAGGTATGTCTTGCCGGCGTAGAATCCCGTCGCGGAAAGATGCGCCCCGATATGCCTTGGGTGGAGATGGAAGAGGATCCCGAATTTACCGAGTATATCAAAAGCTTTTCTTCCACTCGCCGTCCCGAGATCTTGACTCTGTTGAAAAAGCACGCTGACAAGACGGTGATCGTATTCCAATCACGGGAAGAAGCGGATGGATATTTGCGAAAGCTAAAAACATGAGCAATCATTTGCTGTTCGTGGGGGAGAAGTAATTTCAAACTGCTTCTAAGCAATCTCTATTCGTCTGAATAAGAATATTTTGCAAAAAACGTCATCTTTCGTATAATTATTTCGCTTTTTCAGAAACAAGCCATTGACAACAGGAAAAAGTAATGCTATAATGATCACAGTTCCGCAGATGCCGTAGGGATCGTATGAAACCGGCGGCGGAGGAAACTCCGGAGAATCTCACGGTCCACCGTGAGTGCCGAAGGTGCAAGGCGACAGCCGAATCTCTCAGGCAAAAGGACGGAGCAGAATGAAACTTTCGTTTTCTGCACTATCTTTCTTTGGAGCTTCCTGCGAAGCTCCAATTTTTTCTTTTCAGGAGAACAGTATGGATACACTTCTTAGTATCGTGGAAACCATCAATGCCTATCTTTCCGACTACATACTCATCATCCTTCTGGTAGGCGCCGGACTTTACTTCACCATCCGCACCCGTTTCGTGCAGATCCGTTGCTTCGGCGAAGGAATGCGCGCGGTGTTCGGAAAGTTTTCGCTGAAGGGCGGAAAGCAAAAGCACGGCTCAGCTCCTTCCAGGCGCTGGCAACTGCCATCGCCGCACAGGTGGGTACCGGTAACATCGTCGGTGCCTGCGGTGCGATCCTCATCGGCGGCCCCGGTGCCATCTTCTGGATGTGGGTGATCGCCTTCTTCGGTATGGCAACCATTTATTCGGAAGCAGTACTGGCGCAGGAGACGCGCATCGTAAACGAGGACGGCTCGATCCTTGGCGGTCCCGCTATCTACATCCGCCGTGCCTTCAAGGGTACTTTCGGCAAATTTCTTGCCGGCTTCTTCGCTGTGGCGACCATCCTCGCTCTCGGCTTCATGGGTGCAATGGTACAGTCCAACTCGGTTGCCGCGACCAGCAACACCGCATTTTCCATCCCCACTTGGGTGATCGGTTTGATCCTCTCTGCCGTGGCAGCCTTCATCTTCCTAGGTGGTCTGAACCGCATCGCATCGGTCACCGAGAAAATGGTGCCTTTTATGGCTCTGCTCTACCTCGTGGGCGGTCTGATCGTCATCTTTGCCCGCATTCAGTACATCCCCGAGACCTTCGGGATGATTTTCAAGTACGCATTCCGTCCCGATTCCATCCTCGGCGGCGCCATCGGTACGGCACTTGCCAAAGCCATCAGCCAAGGTGCCAAGCGCGGCCTCTTCTCCAATGAAGCGGGTATGGGTTCCACGCCTCACGCTCACGCTATGGCGAACGTCAAGACCCCGCACGAGCAGGGCGTGGTTGCAATGATCGGCGTGTTTATCGACACCTTCATCGTTCTGACCATGACCGCTCTGGTGGTGATCTCTACCCTCTACGCAGGCAACGGCGTTCTTGCTGGCGGTTCTGCCGAGGGAGTTGCCAATACCAACATGGCGCAGCTCGCCTTCGGCAGCGTTTTCGGCGAGACCGGCGGCGGCATCTTCGTGGCGATCTGCTTGTTCTTCTTCGCCTTTTCCACCATTATCGGTTGGAATCTGTTCGGCAAGATCAATGTCCAGTATCTCTTCGGCAAGAAGGGCGTCGTGGTCTACTCGGTTCTGGCGGTCCTCTTCATCTTCGCAGGCTCGGTACTCTCCAACGACCTGCTTTGGCAGTTGACCGACCTGTTCAACCAGCTGATGGTCCTGCCCAACGTTCTAGCACTCGTAGCCTTGTCAAGCGTGGTGGCAGCCAGCGCAAAACGGAAACGAAATCAGTTGTTATAACAGCATGATCTGAAAACAGCACCCCATTTCGGGGTGCTGTTTTGATATGGGGTTGCTTATCGCGGGGTCAACATGATGGTGTTGATGTTGAATCCGCCCTGGGTGAACGCCAGTTTGAGTTGGTGCGTGCCTTCGGTCAGATTCAGAGTCAATCTGCCGTTAGAATCTGCCCAGGTCTGCCAACCGCCTGTTTTGACGGTGTTGCGGTAGTTGCCTATCCGCACATCATCTATGTAGAAATCGATGGCACCCGTGCCGTCTGTGCTGGCGACGCGGATATCCACGGTGTATTTGCCGCTTTCCTTCACGTCGATCAGGAAGACCATCCACTGCCCTTCATAGGTATTGGTGGTGTTGTAGGTGCCGCCGCGGTCTTCACATATCTCCATGCCGATCTCGCTGCTCTTCCAAGTGCTGTCGATAGACAGGATGACGGTGGCATCCTCGCCGCTGATCTCGATGTAGAAATCTTCCTGCACGCGATCGACCGCATTTGTCTTCATCACCAGCTCCAGTACGCGACGGACATGGGATTCGATAACCTCACGGGTGAGGATACCGCTCTTGTAGGCACCCAGCAGCCCTGCCTCGTCGCCCGATTTCATCTTCAGACTCTGGCCTGCCAGCAATTCCTTATACTGGACGCTGTCGTTCCACCAGTCGGAGGAGACGAGTCCGTCGTAGTTCCATTCGCCCCGAAGGATGTTGGTGAGGAGCGAGGGATTTTCCGCAGTCTCAACGCCATTGACCTTGTTGTAGGAGGACATGATCGCCCAAGGGTTAGCAGTCTTGACAGCGATCTCAAAGGGGCGCAGGTAGATCTCGCGGAGGGCGCGCTCGGAGACGCGGCTGTCGGAGTAGCCACGATTGGTCTCCTTCTCGTTGCAGACGAAGTGCTTGATCATCACACCGATGCCTTCGTCCTGCACGCCGCCGATCAATGCGGCGGCGATGGTTCCGGAAAGATAGGGATCTTCGGAATAATACTCGAAATTTCGTCCGCAAAGGGGATTTCTGTGGATGTTCACACCGGGTGCGAGCCAGATGTCCACATTGTATTTGGCGGCTTCGGCGGCGATCTCCTTGCCCACCTCGCACATCAGCTGGGTGTTCCAGGTACAAGCCATCAGAGTCTGCACGGGCCAGGCGGTGGTGTTTTCGTAGAGATTGATGCCTGCGGGACCGTCGGCGGTCTCGGCAGAGGGGATACCGTATTCCACCAGTCCGCCGATGGTGCCGGTGCCGTGGGGCACGTTCTCGCCGTGACCGTGGAGCAGGTAGACCATCTGCTCCACGGTGAGCTGGTCGATGAAGACCTCCATCAGCATGGGATCTGCCAGCAGATCATTGAAGGTAATGACCGCATTTTCTGAGGCGGCAGACGCGGATGCGGAAGCAGAGGAGGCAGTGCTGCCGTCTACTTTTTCCAGCGTGAAGTAGTCCAGATTGCCCATGCGCTCCACAACGGTGAAGGTGAGGGTGTTCTCGCCTTTTGCGAGGGTGATGATCCCCGCGCTCACGTCCACGAAATTGAACCACTGGTTGTCGGCGGTCCCGGTATACGCAAGGCTGTACGAGAAGCCGCTTTGACGAGTACCGTTGACAGTGACGGTAGCGGCGTTGGTTGCCGCGCCCAGACCGTTTGCCACCCGCATAGACATTCGATAGTCGCCTGCCTCCTCCACGTTCAGCTGATAGGTGATGAAATAGCCCATGGTGTGGAGGTTCTTGATGGCAATACCGCCCATGTCGAAGCCCGCCGTGATCTCTTCGGTGCCTACGTCGGAGGATTTGTCGGTGTAGGTCTCGCCCTCCACCTTGTTGATACAGGTAGGCTTTATAGTCCCCAACTGGCTATAATCGT
>JAFTPF010000007.1 GCA_017463445.1 Clostridia bacterium | reverse complement strand
TTTTAAGCCAATGTGCTATGATTTAGTCACGCAGGCTCCTTCCGTCACGCTTCGCGTGCCACCTCCCTCTCGGAGGGAGGCTCAGTAAGCTTTTGCTTTGTGCATTTTACCGATAGTATGTTATAAATGCTACTTTGTCATCAGTCTGAATCCCGACCGACGGTCGGGATTTTCTCGTATGATAATCGGGACGGAGCCTACCAATACTTCCGATCCAGACTGCGGAGCTGGATCGCCTCTGCGATATGCTCGGCACGGATGGTCTCGCTGTTTGCCAGATCGGCGACGGTGCGGGCAACCCGCAGAATGCGGTCGTGACCGCGGGCGGACAGTCCCAGCCGCTCAAAGGCGGCCTTCAGGATCATGGACGCGTCCTCCTCCATCCTGCAGTGACGGCGGATCTGGGGCGCGCTCATGGCGCTGTTGGAGTGGATGGGCGTCTCCTCCGATGCAAACCGTTTCGCCGCAAAGGCTCGGGCGGCGTTCACTCGCTCCCGAACCGACGCGGAGGACTCGGCGGGGGTGGTGTCCGACAGCTCGTCGAAGGTGAGAGAGGGAACTTCGATCTGTATGTCGATGCGGTCGAGGAGCGGTCCGCTGATCTTGGACATGTAACGGCGGATGTCCTCCTTCTTGCAGGAGCAGGGATGGGTGGGATGCCCGAAATAGCCGCACTTGCAGGGGTTCATGGCGGCGACCAGCATCAAATTGCAGGGGAAGGTGAAGCGTCCCGCCGCGCGGGTGATGGTGATCTCGCCGTCCTCCAGTGGCTGACGGAGCGATTCGGTGACCTGCTTGTTGAACTCGGGCAGCTCATCGAGGAAGAGCACGCCGTTATGAGAGAGCGAGATCTCGCCGGGCATGGGGATGGTGCCGCCGCCCGCCAGCGACGCTGAGGACATGGTATGGTGAGGCGAACGGAAGGGACGGGTGGTCACCAGTGCGCCGCCTGCGGGGAGCAGACCGGCGATGGAATGGATTTTCGTCGTCTCCACCGACTCAGCGAAGGTCATCTCGGGGAGGATGGAGGGGATGCGCTTGGCCAGCATACTCTTGCCGGTGCCGGGAGGACCGATCAGCAGGATGTTATGCCCACCTGCCGCGGCGATCTCGATGGCGCGCTTGACTCGCTCCTGCCCCTTCACGTCGGCAAAATCGGGGAGGTGTGCGGCGGTAGCGGTGAAATCGGGGGGAGTAAAGACCGCTTTTTCCAGCGTGCCCCGATCGTTCAGCGCCGATACCAGTGCGGCGACGTTCGGTACGGCGTAGACCGTCACGCCCTCCACCACGGCGGCTTCCGAGGCGTTGTCCACGGGGACGTAGATCTCGGTGATGCCTGCGGCTTTGGCGGCAAGGGTCATGCAGAGCACGCCGCGGATGGCGCGCACCTCGCCCGACAGGGACAGCTCTCCCACGAAGCATTTTTTCGACAGATCACCCTTCACGATGCCCGCACCGTTCAGAATGGTCATCAGCATGGCAAGATCGAAGGCGGAGCCGCTCTTCTTCATGTCGGCGGGGGCGAGATTGATGATGATCGCGCTGTCGGGGAAGAAGATGCCGCTGTTATCCGAAGCGGTGCGGATGCGCTCTTTGGCTTCCTTGACGGCGTTGTCGGGGAGACCCACGATCTCAAAGACAGGCATTTTGTCGGACACATCGCATTCGATGGTGACCAGAACGCCGTCCACGCCGAGCAGGGAGGCGGATGTAGTTTTCGAGAGCATTAAAGTCCTCCTTTCTTTTTATAATCGGGGGGAGGTAGAGTAGATCTTTTCCGCATACCACGAGGGGATGGGGAAGTGGTTACGTTGCCTCTCCCCGATTCCAAAAAAGGAGGAAACGGGGTGCGTTTCCTCCTGTAAGGTTCGGTTAGTTGGAGATTTCCATCGCAATGCGGTAGAGATTTTTCATCTGCTCCAGCTTGGTGGCGCAGAAGTTGTGCATGATCTCTCTGTCCTCGGGGGAGTAGGGAGCCAGCAGCTTTTCCTCGTCTGCCTTCTTGTAGCCGGCATAGTGGGATTTGAACAGCTTATCCAGCGCCAGCGCCCAAGTGATCTCGGAGGTGCGGATCTCGCCGTGGCGGTAGCAGACCACCATGTTGCTCTTGCCGTCCAGCAGCATTTCTACTGCCTTTGCGCCCATCTCGGAGCCCATCACGCGGTCGCGCAGGGAGGGAGAGCCGCCGCGGACAACGTGTGCCAGACGGGCAAAGCGAGTCTCAATGCCGGTGACTTCCTCGATCTTCTTGGTGAGGTTTTCGCCGAACTCGGAGCCCATACCCTCGGCAACCATAATGATGAAGTTGCGCTTGCCTTCGTCGCGGGCGGCTTCGATGCGGGCGATGATCTCGTCCTCGGTGATGCCGATCTCCTTCAGGCAGATGGCGGTGGCACCGACGGCAATGCCGGTGTTCAGGGCGATATAGCCTGCGTTTCTGCCCATGATCTCTACCACGTTGCAACGCTGGTGGGATTCACAGGTGTCGCGGAGGCGGTCCACCATCTCGACGACGGTGTTCATAGCGGTGTCGTAACCGATGGTGTAATCGGTGGCGGTAATGTCGTTGTCAATGGTGCCGGGGATACCGATGCAGGGGATACCGCGCAGGGACAGGTCGGTGGCACCGCGGAAGGTGCCGTCGCCGCCGATGGCAACGATACCGTCGATCTGATACTTCTCGCAGGTCTCCTTTGCCTTCTGCATACCCCATTCTTCTTTAAATTCGGGGCAGCGAGCGGAGTACAGTACGGTGCCGCCGTGGTTGATGATGTTCGATACGTCGCGGGGACCGAAGACCTTTACGTTTCCTTCGATCAGACCCTTGTATCCTTCGTAAATACCGACGACCTCCACGCCGTGTGCGTTGGCGCAGCGGGTGACGGCTCTGACAGCAGCGTTCATGCCGGGGGCGTCGCCGCCGGAGGTGAGAACGCCGATTCTTCTGAATTTAGGCATAGCAAAGATCTCCTTTATATTCAATCCGTTATTTTTATCAAAAGTATAACACGCGTCTGTGCAAAGTTATACACCTATATCATACTACTTTGAAAGAAAAAAATCAAGTGGTTTTTTCGGTTTTTTTGAAAATATTTCCGAATTTGTGAAGCAGGGTCGAAACTGACTTGCGTGATGGGGCAGATTGCAGACTTTTTCGGAGACGACATTTTACAGGGTGTTTGCTAAACAGGTGTCATTTGGCGGCTAAATATGCCGATTCAAGCAATGATTGATAGAGAAAATGCGAAATAATCTTGCAATTTCAGCAAATCTTTGGTACAATAAAGACACTGTCTATACGGATGACAATTTTCGTGCGGTCGGGGGACGGAGCACTCACCTTCGTTGCCGCGATGCAGGACCGCCCGGAATTTTTCATAAATTACATAGCAAAGAAGGGAACCATCAAAAAAACGCTCTGATCTGTCTCATCATCACTCGACTGTTCACCCATCCGCAGTACACCTCAAGTAAAGGAGGTAGCATGAGCATTTTCAAACGAAAAGAAAAACCAAAGAAAGAGAACGTTCTGTCAGGACGAAGAGCGTTCTCCAATAATCTGTACGTCCTGAAGATCATCCAGAAGGTGGCACCGTCATTCTTGCCCACCTACTTTCTCTGGTCAGTGCTGGGCTCGATCCTCGATTTCTTCATCTACACCTGGATGATGCGAAAGGTGGTCAACGACTTCCAGCTGGGCGAACCCATGGAAAAGCTGGCGGCGATCATCATTGCTCTGCTGGTAGGGCAGGTGGTGTTCGACGTTTTCATCACCATTCTCCGAAAGGTGGTCTATCCTCGCTACCAACAGAAGATCGTTGCCGCTATCGAGCAATCGCTTTTTGAAAAAGCATCCAAGGTAGAGCTGGAGTGCTACGAGAACCCCAAGTTCTACGATAAGTACGTCCGTGCGATGGATAACTCCTACAGCCGCTGTATGGACGTAGTCTACACTGTAGATTCACTCATTTGGCGGGTCACCTCTATTTCCACCAACGCTCTCATCCTCGTTTCCATTGATCCGTGGTTGGCATTGGTGGCGCTGATTCCCCTGCTGCTGGGCTTTGTCCGCAAGTACCGCAACCGTCTGCAGAAGACCCGGGACGACGAACGCCGTCCCATCGACCGCAGACAGGCGTACGTCCAGCGGAGCTTTTATCTGGGCGAATACGCCAAGGAGATGCGCCTGACCGCTATGCCGAAGCTGATGATCGGCTACTACAAAGAGGCGCTGAAGGATCACATCGCCCTCCAAAAGAAGTACGGCTTCAAGATGGCGTTTCTCAAAACGGTAGGCGATACCGGTCCCAATCTGGTGGTCTTTCTGGCGGGCATTTACGCCGCCTACTGTACCCTGATCTCCCACACTATGCTGGCAGGCGATTTCCTAGTGGTCTTCAACACCGTGGGGCAGGTGGCATGGGTGCTGGCATCGCTGGTCACCACTCTGGAGGAATTCCGTTCCCACGCCCTCTACATTGAGGATTACCGTTATTTTCTGGATTATGAGCCGAAAATCAAGAAAAACGCCAACGGAATCCCCGCCTCTGCAGGTACGCTCTCGGTAGAAAACGTCACCTTCCGTTATGCGGGTGCCGATCGGGACGCTTTGCAAAACATCAATATGACTGTCAGGCAGGGCGAGAAGATCGCCCTTGTGGGACACAACGGCTCGGGCAAATCCACGCTGGTGAAGCTGCTTCTCCACCTGTACGAGCCCACCGAAGGAGCGGTGAAGCTGGACGGCATCTCCCTTGCCGACTACGATCAGGACTCGCTGAAGGAGCAGTTTGCGGTAGTCTTCCAGGATTTTAAGCTTCTCTCCTTGTCGGTTGCCGAAAACATTCTCCTTCGTCCCCTGAAGGAAGGCGATGAGGAGCGGGTCACCGAAGCCCTCCAAAAGAGCGGCGGCTGGGAGAAGGTCTCCACCCTGAAAAATGGCATCCACACCACCCTCACCCGCGAATTTGACGACGAGGGCGCCGTCCTTTCGGGAGGAGAGGGACAAAAGGTCTTGTTGGCAAGGGCGTTTGCCTGCGACAGCCCCATCATCATTCTCGACGAGCCGTCCTCCGCTCTCGATCCCATTGCAGAGTATCAGATGTTCCGGAATATGCTGGAGGCCTGCGAGGGACGGACGCTGATCTTCATCTCCCACCGCCTTGCCTCTGCAGTGCTGGCGGACCACGTCTATCTGCTGGAGAACGGCAGGATCGTGGAAGACGGCAGTCACCGTGCCTTGATGGAGCAAAACGGCAGATACGCCGAGCTTTTCCGCAAGCAAGCCGAGAACTATGTGAAGGAGGTGAGCCGTGATGAAGCGTAAACCCTCCGAAAAAGCAAAAAAGAAAAAGGAAAAGAAGGAACGGGAAAAGCTGAGCATCGTGCTGAAGCACAACTGGCTGATGCTGAGAAAAATTGCCAAAATGACTCCCGAGTATATCTTCTTCACTCTGCTGATGAGCGTGGTCTGGGGACTTGGCAACGCCGCATCCGGTTACTTCACCTATGCCGTGCTCAATGAATTCGACCTGCCCGCGCCCTCCTTCGCCAAGGTGGTGATCTACCTTGCGCTGATGGTGACCTGGCTACTGATTCAGAACGGCACCTCGGCGTGGTATTTCGAATACTACCAGACCATCGTGGACAGGAAGCTCCAGCACAAGATGCACAGCGAGCTCTTCGAACAGGCGCTGGCGATGGATCTTGCCTGTTACGACGACCCCAAATTCTACAACGACTACGTCTTCGCTATGGATGAGTCCAAGAATCGCGCCACGCAGGTGATGAACGATGTGGGAACCGTCTTCCGACAGCTGATCACTCTGTCTGCATTGGTGGCACTGCTCTCGCAGGTGGATCCCTTCGTGGCACTTCTGATGGGTGTCTCCTGCCTTGTCAGCGTGATCCTGAGCAATATCACTAACCGCTTCTACTTTAAGAAAAACGAGCGTACCAAGCCCTTCCACCGAAAAAACTCCTACATTAACCGCATCTATCACCTTGCCGATCATTCTAAGGAGCTGCGCATCGGCAAAGCCGACGAAAATCTTCAAAAGATCTACACCGAGAGCGTGGAGGGGATCGTGGAGGAAGAGATGAAGGTGGGCAAAAAGACCTTCCTTCTGGCACTTGCCAACGACGTGGTCATCTATCTTGCTCAGTTCGCGCCCGCGCTGATCCTGCTCTTTGGGCTCTACGACGGCTCGGTAAAGCTGGGCGGTTACGTGGCGGCGCTGTCCCTGATGTGGGAGCTGCGCTGGGGGATCTACGAGCTGCTGCAGACCTTTATCCGTTTCCCCGAAAACGCCCGCTACATCGGAAAGTACATCCATTTTATGGACTACAAGCCGAAGATCGTCGGCGGCGACCGCAAGGCAGAGCCGATGGAAACTTTGGAACTGAGAAATCTCCGTTTTGCCTACGGAAATTCCGAGGATACCAAGGAAAAGTACTCTCTGGACGGAGTGGATCTCACCATCCGAAAGGGCGAGAAGATCGCCATCGTGGGCTACAACGGCGCAGGCAAGACCACTCTGACCAAGCTCCTGATGCGCCTTTATGATCCCACCGAGGGCGAGATTCTCTACAACGGTCATCCGCTGTCGGAATATGACATCCCCTCCCTGCGCAGTCATATCGGCGCGGTGTTCCAGGATTATAAGATCTTTGCCGCCACCGTGGGTGAGAACGTAATGGGCGGTGAGGTGTCCCCCGACGATCGGGATACCGTCTTCGATGCGCTGGAGAAGAGCACCTTCTCGGACCGTCTTGCGGGGATGGAAAAGGGCATCGATACCGCCCTCACCCGCGAATTTTCCGACGAAGGCGTGAACCTATCGGGCGGTGAGGCGCAGAAGGTGGCAATTGCCCGGATCTTCGCTCGTCCCTACGACCTGATCATCATGGATGAGCCGTCCTCTGCCCTGGATCCCGAGGCGGAGTATCAGCTCAACCACACGCTCCTTTCCTATGCGGAGGAAAAGACGATGATCTTCATCTCCCACCGTCTCTCCACCACTCGCATGGCAGATCGTATCCTCATGTTCGAGGAAGGAAAGCTCATCGAAGAGGGAAGTCACGATGCCCTGATGGAGCGAGGCGGCAAATACGCTGAAATGTTCCGCCTCCAGGCAGAGAAGTACCGGACCGAAACTTCATAACCCCGATGGATCTGCACTCGGGAACCGATTCCAAAAGAGCAGAGGCTTGCCTCTGCTCTTTTGCCGTTTCCGGCCAGTTTGCCGGCCGCGTAAACTGAAATTTGAATAGCAAGTTTTTTTGAGATGTTATTGCTTATTCATAACACACAGTAAAATGCTCTAAAACCGCCTTAAATAAAGGGTTTTTCGCAAACAACTCATTTCATCCCACTATACGGTGTTACACCGTTTTACCCTTGTCCTGAAAGATTATAAGGGCAAAATCAAGGGCAAGAATCATCAAAATCTTATTTTTTAGATTTGGGAAACGAACTGTTGCAATGTGAATTTACAAATGAATTGAGGACTTATCGTGAAGATATCCAAATTATTTGCAATCACATTGCAGTCGAAATTCGGCCTTATTTTCTTTTTCGTCCTGGTAGCATACAATCTGCTGTTGGGCGTATATCTGAAAGACTTTTTTGTGATTTCACCGATGCTGGTGACGTTCTATTTGCTGTCTATATTTCCGACCTTATTTTTCGTCCTGAAAATACGATCAACACCTATGCGGGCGGTCGTGCTTATTATCCTATTTTTCGTCATGGTAATGAGTATTGTTAGCGCTCTTTCCTGCCGCAGACTACTGCCGATGCTGACGTTTGTGGGAACAGCTATCGAAATGATGTACTTTGGTATTGTCGATAACAATCACGGTAAAGACAAACTGCTGACGAAAATTTGTGTTTTGGTGCTAACAACTTTTATTGCAGTGCTCATATTCTTCTCATATAATTTCGTCTACAAACCGGAAGTTCCTTATCTTTCCAACGGCAGAGATACCCTGTGGGATACACAAACGGAAGAACTTGCTGACGAAATTTGTGCCGGTTGTGAAACCGACGTGGAAAAGGTTCAGGCGTTCTATGAGTGGATCATATCGAATTGTGAGTACGATTATGAAGCAGACCCCTTATTTCAATACTTTGATGTTCGCAAGACACTGCAAACCAGGCAAGGTATTTGCTTTGACTTTTCCCATCTGTTCGCCGCATTTTGCCGAAGTCAAAATATCCCTTGCTACGCTGCTGACGGAATATCCCGTAAAAACAGCACAGATCGCCACACTTGGAATCGTGTGTATTTTGACGGTGTTTGGTGGAACGTGGATATAACGACTGACAACTCAAGAACAGCCAGCGGCAAAGAACTTTACGGTTTCCACAAGCTTGAAGGGGCTTTCGTTCCCGACGAAGACTTTTTCATAACGAAAATCTATTGAAACTAAACCTCTGCATTTTTTGGATGCAGAGGTTTAGTTTTTCTTTTATTTCTTTTCTCCGGTTAGGATCCATTCCGGATCATAACCGAACTCCATGCCAATGAGCTTAGCCAGCATAGGGGAGATGGTCTTATTTTGATTAGTACCTGGGCGGCTGTTGCTTGTCAGAATGTAAAGGTAATTTTCTGACATGCCGACACGCTTGGCAAATTCGCGCTTCGATAGTTTTTGTTCAACAATGATTTTGTTGAGTCGTGCTTCCAGTGTCATGTGTTCGGATCTCCCTTCTTATCCTGCTGCTGTTTTAATGCTGCAAAACGTAGAAGTTGTTTTCTGGAGGAAACACCGAGCTTGCCGTATATGTTTTTGTTGTGATACTTCATGGTGTTTTCCTGAATGCCGAGAATTGCAGCAATTTCTTGCGCTGTCTTGCCTTCCAAATACAGCTCGTAAATGCGGGATTCTGTTGGCGTTAACGTCTTCAAATTGCAGATAAAGAAGTCGTAGTCCTCAAGAACGATCTTCTTCTTTTGTTCTTCGGTCAAGTGTAGGATCTCGTTCTGAGCCAGCTCGTATTCCTCAAGCGCTTTCTCGTAGGCTGCCTTTGTTCGCTGAGCTTCCTCCTCGGCGGCTTGCTTTGCTGCCTGCAGGAGCTGTAGCTGCTCCTCGTAAGCTACGTCTCTTTGCGCAAGATAATCAAAGAGGTCGTCGATCTCACGAATCTTTAACTGCCCTCCGGGCTCTCCACTGCATTTTACTTGATCGATCTTCCGAAGAATAGGAGCAACGTATTTTTTGCTCATAAACAAACAATAGGTAAGAGCAACTAAAATGACAAATAAGATGATCCCGGCCGTTTTCATTTGTCCTTCGCGGATCTGTGCGTTGTACTGACTCTCAGTCATCATGAGCGCCACGGTAAAGGTGCGGTTGCCGAGCTTTATGCTCTGTGTCTTACCGATACATTTTTCCGATCCAAAGTCAAATACAGTGCTATCATTACGCTTTGAGATATTCACATCATCTGAACTCGATGTATTATACCGATTGGAATTGAACTGTCCGGAGAAACCTTCCTGATCTTCGTCAAGAAGTGCGCCGACGAGCTGTCCTAACTTACTGTCGTTCGCTTTCTTTGATAATTGAAAATACAGGTCGTTTATTTCGAATCCGCAAACACCGATGACATTGTCTCTGGCATCACGGATCGGTGTGTATACGTACCGTGCTCGCTCCCAAGTATCCGGGATGTCGACGGTTGGACTTAGAATATAGTAAGTTCCCTTGGTGAACTCAGATTCACAGCTGTTGAAGAAATCTGTGCGCATTTCGTTGCTCCACCCACTATGGAAGGTTAGGTTACCTTCTTTTCCGGTGGAGAAGGAGCCTCGGTACAGGGCAATTACATTGTTAACGGTACTTTCGGAATAAAGATTGATGTACTTGAGATAAATTCCGTTGTACAGCTGCGTGTCGGACTGGCCATTGACCGTGGTATCCAAAATGTAGAATGCACCGCTACTTGGAGCAAGCTGCATATTCAGATAAACGGTGTTGTACAGCTCAAGCTGTAACGCCGAAAGTGCATCGGTATTATTTTTCAGATCCTCAAAAGCAAGATTGTTATCAACCAAAAAGTGTTCCAACGTTGCTTCGATCTGATCGGAGAAGGAAAGAGCGTGTGCAGCAACTTTGTTATAGTCATGCTCGATGTGATCTGTATAAGACAAAAGCTGAGTATCCAGAACCTCCATGACCCTTGCATTCGTTGGATTCATTACGCCAAACAGGTTCAAAAGAAGTAAGATCAAAGATAGCACTAAGGCAATTGCCGAGATAATGTACAGGACAAAACGTCTGCGCATGGATACGCCTTCTGCTTTAACCTGTTTAATGATGCTTGTGATGTTGATTTTTGG
>JAFTPF010000102.1 GCA_017463445.1 Clostridia bacterium | reverse complement strand
AGTCTGGAACACAACCCAGACCGGCACTATCTCCTGCATGGCAGGTCAGATCGCTCAGCTGATGAGCCTAACCAAGCTGGTAGTCCCCAACACCAGCGTATGCCCCGGCTGGGGTAACGTGACCATTACCCCAGCGGCAGCCGCTACCGCGTAACAACGGTGAGGGGGAGGGCATCCGCCCTCCCCTTTAACCAAGAGAATAATCGGAGGTATAATATATGGCAAGCAGAGAGCAGATCGCGCAGGGCGTGGTCAAGTACATTCGGGGCGACGTGCTTCCGTCTATACAGGATAAGACGTTCCGCACGCTCCTGAGTGCGGGCACCTATCTGGTCGAGGCTGATCCGTCAATGATCGACAGAGTGATGGAGCACCCGATCGTCTCCCTGATGATCCCCAAGGCAGGCAGCGGCTACGACATCGCAAAGGCAGAGCAAGCCGCACGGCGTGCGCTGGAGGAGAACGGCGGGATCGAGATCGTGATCCCCGGCATCAAGTGGATCTCGCCCGAAGAAAAGGTGCTGAAATTTACAGCGGCGGACATTACCGCCCTGCGGAACTACATAGGAGGCTAACAGATGAGAGAGATTAAAGAGTTGTCTGAGCTGATCGACGATGAGATCGAGGCAGCGTGCGACTACGCCGAAGCTGCAGAGCGCACCGGCAACGACGATCTGCGGAGGCTGTACATTGAGCTGGCAAACGCTGAGCTTGGCCACATCGACAAGCTACACGGCAAGGCAAAGGAGATGATCGCGCAAACGCGGTCGAAGGGCATCGTCTCGCCTGCCGGTATGATGGAGATGTGGACCCACGAGCACGAGCGGATGATCCGCAAGGTAAGCAAAATCAAGATGCGGTTGGAGACCGCAGCGGCGATGTAAACAAAAATGACGAGCATATGCTCGTCATTTTTTATGATGCACCGTATACACGATGCAATTTGCGTAGACCGTCAGCTCTTTTGTGTGCGTGAGCTGCTCGTCTGGTGACCCGTACGGGAATCGAACCCATGTTTTCGCCGTGAGAGGGCGACGTCTTAGCCGCTTGACCAACAGGCCTTATTCGCTTCAGCCTCATTATTATAGCAGGTTCCTTTCGAAAATGCAATAGGCAAAATAGCCAAATATAAAAATGTTATTCGACAAGTTGTTGTCTATAATAACGAGGCTGCGTATTTTTCGCACAGAAATCAATTAAAATAGCCTATGGAGTCCAGATACTCCACATATTCCTCTAAACAGAGATTTTTCTCGTACATTGCCATTGCGTGTGTGCGTCCGACATAGCGGAAATGCCACGGCTCATAGATGATCCCGGTGATCTCCTCCTTGTCCTCAGGGAAGCGGAGAACAAATCCGAAATAGTGGGCGTTTGCCGCAAGCCACTTCCCTGCCTCGGTCTCACCGAACTCTTGGATCAGCGAATCAAAACGGGAGGGGAGGCTGTGTTGAATAATATCTACCGCAAGCCCCGTCTGGTGATCGCTGGTACCGGGCGCACAGGAGTAGGTAGCAACGTTAGCTTCCTTTTCAGCCTGGGTGATGGGCAAGGTTTTGGAGGTTGAAACGCCACAGATCGGACACTTGGAAGATTTACCGATCCAATCTACATTACAACTGTCGTCTTTACAGACCCAATGATAGGTCTTATTACAATTGTTGTTGAAGAGCGTAGACTGATAACTATAGCTCCGATAGGCACTGGTCACATCCAGCGTGTCGATCCCTTGGGATTTGGCTTCCAGAAACATTGCAGTCAACGCCTGCAATGCTACTGTGTTCAGATTCAGATTCTCCGCGAATGTGTAATCCTTAGAGTTTTGGATCTTCGAACGATCCTTCAATGCCGCAGAATCGTTTTCCGCGCTGGAGCTGATGGGCTTTGCAGCATTGACTAAGATCAGGTAATCGTCATCCCACAGATCGCCTGCAGGATCGATATAATCTTCATATTTATCCATATTTATATGATACTGATAGTCCACGCCAAGCGAGGGAGCGGGAGTGGTCTCGGGAATCTTCTCGGTCGTCACCGGAACGGTTGTTTCCGGAGTAGAAGGAGTCGTATCGGGCTTCTTAGTGGTAGTCTCCGAAGGCGTTACGGGTTTGTCGGAATTGCCGGAGGTGACTGTCTGAGAAGCATCACTTTGCGAAGTGCTGACCGTAGGAACAGGCTCCTTGGTTTGACGGTCAGTCGAGGATGCTTCACCACCATCAGGTGCTTCGAAATACGCCGCTATAATGATCAGAAGCGCGACCAGCGCAACGGTCAACGCGATCACCGACGCTGCCGCCAGCATCGGAAGGGGAGAATTCTTATTCTTTCTTTTGCGGGATGTGCTCATTTGTAATCCTTTCTGAGATAAACGAATACCGATAAACGCCGGATCAATCCAGCACAGATCTATCGATGGGCGGACAGGGAGCGTTATCGCTCAGCAGTAGGGAGTATTCTCCTTTGTCACTGCAACGGATAATGTAAGTATATTCATCCACTGTCTCTTCGGTCTTTCCGCTTTCATCCGATTCCGACTCGGAAACAGCATTTTCCACGGTGATACCGCCGATATAATGATCGATGAAGCTGAGCGGCAGATAGAGAGAATCGCCTTTTACCACTGCCGGTGCTTCCATGTGGATGATACTGCCGTTCAGATCAACGCGGGTGCTGTTGACGGTCACAGTGAACTCCGAACAGTCGGAGGGCAGGATGTAACGGTGCACTTTACGGTCGCCGCTCTCATAAAATCCACAATACTTTTGGAGTGCGGTGAAATTGATATAGAGGACGGATTCATCCCCCACGTCCCCCATCTCGTAGGTGATCGTTTCCAGCCGCCGCTCTGCGGTAGACTCCATTCCCATTTTGTAAGTATAGCTGTCACTGAAGGAAAATCCGTGAATCCACACAGACAGCGCGATATAGGCGGCGATCAGACCGCACAGCAATGCAAATACGACCGTCGATGAGATCAAAAAAAACACGATCCGGGCAAGCATCCGCTTCTTGGCAGGCTTCAATTTCACAGACTTCCCTCCATTACTACTTCTATATTGCTTATTGTATCACACAACCGCGCGAAAAACAAGAGCGAATGCACATAAAAATTCGAAAATTTTATGAAGTTTTTTCAAACAACCTCTTGACAAACGCAAAATGATGTGTTATACTACCCGATGTAAAAGAAGAACACGAATTCCGTTCTCACCGTATGACCATCATGCCGATACGGTTATCACATAGTTCCGTCTCTTGCGAGCGGGGTTTGTTTGTGCGGAGTTTGTGGACTGCCGCACATTTTTTGTTTCACTATGGAGGTGTTTCACAATCAAACCTACTAACGAAAAAGAGCATTTGGTCAACGAAGAGATCATTTCTCCTTCCTTTCCCCGCTCCAAGCAGGTGCGCGTGATCGGATCGGACAACGAACAGCTTGGTATTCTCAGCCTGGCCAGTGCGCTGAATGCCGCTTACGACAAGGAGCTTGATCTGGTCCTTATTGCTCCGAGCAGCGAACCGCCCGTATGCCGCATCATGGACTACGGAAAGTATTGCTTTGACCGGGACAAAAAGAAAAAGGAAGCCAAGAAAAAGCAGCAGCGTGTTGATGTAAAAGAGATCCAGCTGAAATGCCAGATCGAACAGAACGATTTCAACACCAAGGTCAACAACGCTCGCCGTTTCCTCACCAGCGGCAACAAAGTAAAGGTTATGGTAGTCTTCAGAGGAAGACAGATGGCTTATCAGGATGTAGGACGTTCCCTGCTGGAGAAATTCAGCACAGCTGTCGCAGATCTGGGTAACGTCGACAAGGCGCCAGTCATGGAAGGCCGCTCGATGACTATGTTCATCTCCCCTATGAAGCAAACGGCAGCCAAACAATAACATTTTTACGCATCGCAAGATCGAAAGGAGTAACAAACCATGGCAAAAATCAAGACTCACAAGGCATCTGCCAAGAGATTTTCCCTCACCAAGAGCGGTAAGGTCAAAATGAACCATTCTCACCACCGTCACAACCTGGGCCTCAAGACCCAGAAGCGTAAGAGAGCGCTCCGTACCGGCGCATATCTCAGCGAAAGCTTTGCTCCTGCTATCAAGACTCTGATCCAGAAGCACTAAGCAGGTAAACAACAGTATTTAAGGAGGATTACGTAAAATGGCAAGAGTAAAAGGCGCTTTGATGACGCGCAAGAGAAGAAAGAAAGTACTGAAGGCTGCGAAGGGCTACTGGGGTTCCAAGAGCAAGCACTTTAAGATGGCTAAGCAGGCCGTAATGAAGAGCGGTAACTACGCATTCATCGGCAGAAAGCTGAAGAAGAGAAACTTCCGTCAGCTGTGGATCGCTCGTATCAACGCTCAGGCGAAGGTTAACGGCATGAACTACAGCACCCTGATGCATGGTCTGAAGAAGGCAGGCATCGATCTGAACCGTAAGATGCTGGCTGAGCTGGCTGTCTCCAACAAGGACGCATTCGCTTCCCTGTGCGACAAGGCTAAGGCTGCTCTGTAAAGATCAACTTATACCCGCGGCGCGGAGAGTCTACTCTCCCGCGCGCGGGTTTCTTTCGTATTTTCAGCCTTTGGAGGCAACTATGGAAATCATCACCTCCCGCGCCAATCGACTGATCGTTGAGACGGCAAAGCTGCAGGATCGCAAGCACCGTCAGCGGGAAAAGCTGTTTTTCTTTGAAGGAAGAAAGCTGCTGGAAGAGGCGATCCGACAAAACGCTCCTCTCATGCGCGTTTTCGTGACCGAGGAGAATACTGCGCTCCTTCGGGAGCTGCCTGCAGACATTGAGCAATATACCGTCTCCCGGAGCGTTTACGAAAAAATTTCCGCAGAAAATTCACCCGAAGGGGTATTTTGCGTAGCAAGACATCTTGACAGATTGCATAAATTTGCTACAATATATAATATGATCGAAAAAGGCAGCCGTTTCATGGCGGTCAGCGTGCGCGATCCCGGCAATCTGGGAACGATCATTCGCTCAGCGCGAGCGATGGGCATCGACTGTCTGATTCTCAGCTCCGACTGCGCCGATCTGTACAATCCCCGCACCATCCGCGGCGCCATGGGCGCGCTCTTTTCCCTGCCTACGCTGACTGTTGCAGATCCTGTCGGATCGGTCGCCGCTCTGCAAAAGGACGGTTACAGCGCATTTGCGGCGGCTCTGACGCCCACAGCCTGCGACGTGCGAACAGTGGAGATCACCCCAACCACCTGCTTTATGGTGGGCAACGAGGGACACGGTCTGCCTGCCGAGCTGATAGCCGCAGCCGATCGCGCGGTCATCATTCCCATGCAGCCCGGTAGCGAATCGCTGAACGTAGCCGCGGCATCTTCCCTTCTCCTGTGGGAGATGGGAAAGATCTTACTTTAATTTTTATCGAAAGGAATGATTCGATGTCTGACGTCCGATACTGGCTGTGGCTGAGTCTCCGACTCTCGCCCGGAAGTAGCGCCATCGATACGGTGCTGGGGCACTTTTCCTACGACGCGAAAGCCGTCTTCAAGGCTGATCGAAAAGAGCTGGAAAAGGTTCTCGGTCTGAAAAATGAAGTGATCGACGCACTCGCCGACAAGTCACTGGACGAGACCCGCGATATTTTCGGCTGGTGTATGACACAGAACGTAGGTCTGCTCGCATACGACAATCCCCTCTATCCCGAACGTCTGCGCTCTATCCCTCATCCGCCGGTACTTCTCTATTATAAAGGAAAACTGCCCGATTTCGACAAAAACGTCTGTATCGCCACGGTTGGCACCCGCAAAATCTCCGAATACGGTCAGCGGGAAGGCTACATCATCTGCCGCGATCTGGCAATAGCAGGCGCTATCGTCGTCAGCGGAATGGCAAGGGGCGTTGACTCCATCTGTCACAGAGGCGCGCTGGACGCGGGCGGTCACACCGTAGCCGTTCTCGGTTGCGGCATCAATCGGGTCTATCCTCCCGAGAACGGTCCCTTGATGGACGAGATCTCCCTTTCAGGGACCCTGTTCACCGAGTTCAAGCCTGACACACCTCCCGTCGGATCAAACTTCCCTATCCGCAACCGCATCATCAGCGGTCTGTGCCAGGGCACACTGGTGGTGGAAGCCGACGATCGCAGCGGCGCGCTGATCACCGCACGCACCGCAGGTCAGCAGGGACGCGATCTGTTCGCTCTTCCCGGAAAAGTGGATGAGCAGAACAGTCTGGGCCCCAATTCGCTGATCAAGGACGGCGCCAAGATGGTCACCTGTGCGCGGGACATTCTGGTGGAATATGAGTTCTACTACCCCAATGTCATCCGAACCGAAAATCTTCCCGTCTTCCTGCCCCGATTCGTCAACGGCATCCATCAGCGCGAGCAGGTGCTGAAGGCGACCAAGGTGCTGATCACCAAAGCCGCTAACGACGCATGGGCGGAGGAAGAGAAAAAGAACGGAAAGACTGCCGCTCCCAAAAAGAAATCGAAAATCAAGAAAAAGGCTTCGACTATGGTGGAAGAGCCGGAAATCGAAGAGCTTCCATTCACTGCGGAAGAACCCAAAGAGCAGTCCGCTCCAGAGGAGATCGAAGTGCCGAAATTCATTGGTAAGATCCAGGCGGATATCCTGAAGCTGATGCCGCTGGACCGTCCCGTTTCGGCAGACGATCTTGCAAAGCAAGGGCAGGAGGTCTCCACCGTTCTTTCGGCAATGACTATGCTGGAGGTCGGCGGACTGGTCCGCTGTCTTCCCGGCGGTCTTTATCAGCGGATCAAATAATCCGCATCGAATCTACGGACTGCATAATACCAATGCCGTCCGACAACGCACTATCTCATTGAAAGGAATTTCCGTACAACGGAACTCGTATAGATATGTCCAAACTGGTAATCCTTGAGTCCCCCTCCAAAACAAAGACCGTTCAGAACTATCTGGGCTCCGGCTACAAAGTCGTTGCCTCTATGGGACACATCCGCGATCTGCCCAAGAGCACGCTGGGCGTAGACGTAGAAAACGGCTTTGAGGCACATTATATCAACATCCGCGGCAAGGGCGATCTTATCAACGATCTGAAAAAACTGACCAAAAATGCCGACGAAGTTTATCTCGCAACCGACCCTGACCGGGAAGGCGAAGCGATCTCCTGGCATCTGGCAACAGCACTGAAGATCTCCGAAGACAAGATCAAGCGCGTGACCTTCAACGCGATCACCAAGAACGTAGTGCAGGAGGCCGTCAAAAATCCCCGTGCCATTGATATGGATCTGGTGAACGCCCAACAGGCGCGCCGTATCCTGGACCGCATCGTAGGCTATAAGCTATCCCCCTTCCTTTGGAAGACAGTAAAAAGCGGACTCTCTGCCGGACGCGTACAGTCGGTGGCGACCCGTCTGGTCGTAGAGCGGGAAGCCGAGATCCGCGCATTCGTTCCCGAGGAGTATTGGACCATTACCGCTCATCACGAGAACGGTAACGGCGCAAAATTCACCTCCCGCTATTTCGGCAAAAACGGCGAAAAGCACGAGCTGACCAATCAGGCTGACGCCGAGGCCGTGCTGACCTCCTGCGAGGGTCATCCCTTCGTGATCACATCATTGAAGAAATCGCTGAAAAAGCGAAATCCTCAATCCCCCTTCTCTACCTCCAGCCTGCTTCAGGATGCCTCTCGCAAATACTCGTATCAAGCATCCAAGATCATGAAGATCGCTCAGGAACTGTACGAAGGCGTCGATCTCGGCTCCGAAAACGGAGGCGTACAGGGTCTGATCACCTATATGCGTACCGACAGTCTGCGCGTCTCCCCCGAAGCACAGGAGGCGGCAAAGCAGTTTATTTTAGAAAAATACGGCAAGAAATACTATCCCGACACTACCCGCGTCTATAAGACCGATTCCGAGGCGCAGGATGCCCACGAAGCCATCCGTCCCGCCAATATGGCGTTTGAGCCTGCCAAGATCAAAAAGCATCTTACCGGTGATCAGTATAAGCTTTACAAGCTGATCTGGGACCGTTTCGTGGCAAGCCAGATGGCGTCCGCTGAGATCGATACGGTGACCGTTGAGATCGATTGTAATCATAACACATTCCGCACCACCGGTTCCTCGGTTCGGTTCCCCGGCTTTTTGAAGGCGTACGAAGGGAATGTAAAAGAACAAAGCGAGGAAGAAGAAGCCAAGCTCCCCCCCCTTGCCGAGGGCGAAGTGCTGGACACCTCCGCAGTTACTCCCGATCAGCATTTTACCAAGCCTCCCGCCCGATACACCGAAGCATCGCTGATCGAAGCGTTTAAGGAAATGGGCATCGGCCGTCCCTCCACCTACGCATCTACCATCACTACCATTCTCTCCCGCGAGT
>JAFTPF010000101.1 GCA_017463445.1 Clostridia bacterium | reverse complement strand
TCACCCTTTTCAAGGGTGATATAGTCCAGCATTCCCTGGAAGGTGTCACCGCAGACGAATTCCACGCGAATGAAGTTCAGCCCTTTCACCAGCGTAACGGTGGCACTGCCGATCTCGCCTGTGGTCCAGAAGCCGCGAGTATCAGGGAGAGGCAGGATCGAGCCGGTCTGGGGAACGTCGTTGACATAGAAACGGACGGCGTTGGAAATATTGCCGTTTTCGTTGCCAATGCCAAGAGAGATGCGCCAGTTGCCCGACTCGGGTGCCTCTACGGCGAAGGTAACATAACGGTTGCCTTCGGTGGAGGTGAGCATCTTGATGCCGCTCTTGGTGGCGGCACTGTTGAAGACCACCTCGGCGTGGCAATGCTTGCCGTAGTATGCCTCGGCTTCGATCTTGACAAGATTGGTACCGATGGGAATGCCGATATTGCTGTCATCAAAAATGTTCTCGTAAGTGCCGTCGGCAAGGAGCCGCTCCTCCAAGAGCTTTGCGGTCATCTCTTCGGTGAGCTGTTCCACCACCACCGTTTCGGCGACAGTGTAGGTGTATCGTACACCCTCCTCGCCTGCGTTCTTGATGGAATTGCCGATGTAGAAATTGTAGACGCCCGCTTCCATGACGTAAGCGGATTTCTGCACCTTGCCGGTGTCGTCGTAGGACGAAAGATCGGCGATGTCAAAGCGCAGAGCGACGGTCTCGGAGGCAGAGGGGGCAAGGGTGGAGGTTTTGGCGAAGGCACAAAGCTCCTTGCCGGGCTTACCCAGCCTGCCTTGAGGCGCGGAGAAGTAGAGCTGGACCACTTCCTTTCCGCTGTATTCGCCGGTGTTGGTCACTTTCACTGAGACGATCATGTCTCCTTCTTGTTCGGTGAAGGTGATGTCGGAATAGTCGAAGGTGGTGTAGGAGAGTCCGAAGCCGAACTCGAAATTGACCTTGCTGTAGGTGGGATCAAAGGTCTCAAAATAGCGGTAGCCCACGAAGATATCCTCGGTGTAATCCACGTAATCTGCGCTTTCGTGAAAGCCGGCGGATGTGGGATAATCATCATAGCTTTTTGCGAAGGTATCGGAAAGCTTACCACTGGGGGTCACGTCGCCCACCAGCAGGTCTGCGATGGCGTCACCGCCGCCCTGACCGGGCTGCCAAGCCAGCAGAATGGACTTGACCTCGGGATAGGACAGCAGCTTGGTAGTGTCCACGATGCCGCCCACGTTGAGGATCACTACGATGTCCTCAAAGCCCGCGGAGATCAGATTCTCGATCATCGAGATCTCGCTGTCAGCAAGATAGTAGTCACCTGCTGTAGCGGAACGGTCGGAGCCCTCTCCCGAGTTTCGGGTGATGACATAGATCGCCGTATCGGTGTTCTGTGCCGCTTGTTTCATTACTGCGGTGGTAGGGATAAAGGAGCTATTAGACTTATATCGCTTGGCGAGAGCGGTGTATATGCCGATCTTTCCCTCTTCTGCTTTGGTCTCCAAGCCCTCCAGCACGCCGACGATATGCTCGGTTCTCACGTCGCCCGAGCCGGTGCCGCCCTTGATCAGGTCAATCTGACCTTTGCCGAAGAGGGCAACGATGGAGTCCTTTTG
Organism: Clostridia bacterium; assembly: GCA_017463445.1. Lineage (GTDB taxonomy): Bacteria > Bacillota > Clostridia > Oscillospirales > CAG-272 > CAKSQF01. The sequence continues at coordinate 16,675 of JAFTPF010000101.1, read as the reverse complement.
CAGGGGGAGGACGTTATCCTCGTTTTTCAGCAGAACCATGCCCTCCGCTGCCGCCTGTCGGGGCAGGAGAGATTTTTCTGCGGGGGGCTCTATATCCTCCGTTTTGGGGGTGGAATCGAGATCCTCTTTTCCCGTCGTAACAGAGGGATCCACTTGTGCCGTTGTCGTGGCGGCAGGATCTTCTCCCGTTTTGTTTCCGCAGGCGGCGGTTCCGACCAGCGTGGACAGCAGAAGAAGGGATGCGATCAGTTTTTTGGATTTGGTGCTCATACATACTCCTTTCAACAGAACGATTTACAAATGATTTCTACCCGCATTATACCACGCTAAAGCGCCGTTGTCAAGAGCGCAAAAAGACCCCTTCCGCGGCGGAAGGGATCTTTATTTTTCGGAGGATTCGACGCCGACCGTCTCCAGAAAGCCGCCGAAGTATTCGGCTTCGGCTTTTCGGCGTGCGTTGACGGCATCCTCAAAGCTATGATAGGAACCGAAATTCATGGTCTTCCCTTTGAATTTCAGACGGGCGCGCCATTTGCCGGTGCGCTTGTCAAGGTAAACACCTCGCACGCCCGATGTGTTGGCGGCGGTGAGATTCATCTCACGGATCTTCGTGATCTGCGTACCGCCCACAAAGCCTGCTGACTCGCGGGCTTTCTCCGCACCGTGTTTGCCGGCGCAACTCACGCACATGCTCTCGTCGGGATTGTGCAGAACGTCTGCCGCTTTATAAGTGACCGCTCCGCAGGCACAACGGCACTCCCACAACGGGACGGTGCGCTTCCCTCTCGGCGCGCGATGAGCAGAGCGCCCCACGACGGTAAGTCTGCCGAAGACCTTTCCGGTCAGGTCCGGGGACTTTTTACAGCCACAACTGTCGGTATGTCCGCTTTTGAGATTGACGGCAAAGACCACCGTCTCGCTACCGCAATCACAGCGGCAGAGCCAGCGGCGCTTGCCTGCGGACGGCTCGGCGGCGCCTGTAACCGTCAGACTACCGAAACGGGAGCCGGTAAGATCTGCATATCTTGGCACAACGAGACACCTCCATTTACATGGTAGAATGAAACCTGCGCCGAAGCACGACGCAGGTTGAGGAGATATGTGCAACCCCAAGGCACGGGCGGGATCGCGCCTTGGATGAGAGGATACCGACCTGGTCGGTATCCTCTTATGATAGGAAATTAATAAACATCAACGCCGTCGACAACGACATTCAGCTTATCGGTACCCATGGAGTTCTTGTTAGCCCACAGGGTAGTACCGGTAGAAATGCCCTTGTCATTGATCTCAAAACCGTTTACAACAGTGTTGTTGACGGTCAGAGTGTAGGACTTGTTGTAATCGTTACCGATCTCGATAGCAGCCTTCAGATCGGTCAGACCGCCGTTGTCGTTGAAGGTGCAGTTGTTAACGGTCAGGTTGGTATTTCCGGTGCTGTAGAGCAACAGTGCCTTACCGTCAGAATTGAAGGTACAGCCGTCAAAGGTGGCATTGGATGCGCCCCAAGTCCAGATGTTGTAAACATCGCCGCTAACATTGAAGGTGCAGTTATTGAACGTGCTGTCACCGTACAGGGTATAAGTACCGTTGATGGTGCAGTTGTTATAGGTTGCCTTCAATCTTGCGTAACCGGTGTAGGTAGAGCTATCGGTGTTGATAGTAATGTTCTCAAAGGTTACGGTTGCGCCATCAAGGCTATAATCGCAACCCTCGTAAGAGCCGTCATCCTGGGTAGCAATAACAGTCTCTCCATTGCCGATGATGGTCAGGATCTTACCCTTTGCAGAATCGGGGATGATGTAATTGCCGCTGCCGAGATAGATAGTCTTGTCGCCTGCTTGGATTGCAGTATCGAGAGCAGCGTCATCTTTCACAACTTCGTAAACTGCATTGTTCTCCAGCACAGGAACAGTGTTGTCGGTCTCGTAGATGTAGAGCCCCTGATCGCCTGCCTTACAACCAATAAAGGTGCTGTTCTTGATGGTGATCTTCATATCCTGAGTATCCCAGTCATCGATGCAAACACCGGGCTTCTCGGAAATACCGTTAAAGGTACAACCGTCGATTTCAACAGTACCAACTTCATTTGCGTACCGATCGCAGATCTTCATACCGCGGGTACCGGTGAAGGTGCAGTTTGTGTAGGTGGAGTCACCGTTGTAAACCCATACACCGTACTGAGTGGAATTGCTGATCTTATCGTTATGGCCGACAAAAGAGCAGTTGGTAAAGGTTGCAGTTTCGCTATCAACAGAAATAGGATCAACGAACTCAACATTTACACAGTTAAGAACCTTGCCGCCCATTTCGAGGTAGCTAAGTTCCCAAGCAGCTTCGTTGTAAGAAACGGAATTATCAACGATCTTCACGTTCTTCAGCGTCATAGGAGCTTCGGTATCGCCCAGAGGAGTAACACCGGAGCCGGTTGCAGTGAGGGTATAGCCGTTACCGTCAATCACAACGGAGGACGCGGGAGTGACATCGTTTTCACCGTGATGGCCATCGGTGGGCCACTCTACGTTGCCGATCAGCTTGATGTACAAGGGCATACCTGCTTCTGCGTTGGCGAGAACTGCCATCAGGTCGTCGTCGGAGCCAACTGCTACGGTCAACTCACCTACGTCGCCGTCGTCAACATGGTCGTCCTCATGCTCAGCCTTCAGGATGGAGAACGCAGTCATTGCGTGTTCCTTGGACTCGCGTGCAGCAGCACTGGGGATATTGTCCGCCTGGATCGCGCAAGCGTCGATGTCGATGGTAAGACCGTCGAACATCTGCATCTGGTCGCGGTCAAACTGTGCGGGGACGTTCAGACCGTTGAACAGAGTGGTGGATTCGTCGGATTCAAGGTAGATGTAGTAGGTGTAGCAGATCTCGTATTCCTCCATATCGGCGGTGTAGTAGCCGTCGAAAGCCGCAGGACCGTCCACCCAGTACTGACCGGCTTTTTCGCGACCTGCGATAAACCAGTTGGTTGCACCGATTAGAGTGGATACATTAGTGGTCTTTGCGAAGTCTACCTTCATGGTATTCTCGGGCAGACCGTAGGTGCCGTCGATAACGCCGCGCGCATCATTGATGCCTGCCGCACCGGGACGGGGATTGTAGTTGATGCCCCAGCCGTCGAAGATGTAGTCGTACATTGCCTGTACTTCTTCTGCGGTGTAGCCCTTTTCCTCGTAGACCGCGTCAATTGCCGCATTGATCTTATCGGCATTGTTGAGCGTTACAGTGACAGCAACGTATGCAGGGTTTGTGCCTACGTTGGTTACCGAGACTTCCTTCTTCAGGTAGTCGCCGGGCATAATATTGGTGTAGGTTGCACCGTTTTCATCAGATACGACAGTGCCGCCTTCACCGATGACTTTGGTGTCTTCTTTCAGTACGATGTCAACATCACCAACGGTGAAAATGTTAGACTTGGTTTCCATACCCCAGGTGAGGTATGCCAGCGTACCGCCGATCGCGATCGTAGCCGCGAGAGCCGCACTTACGCCCGAGATCAGAATTGTTTTGAGATTGGATTTTTTCATTGCTTGGGTGTCCTTTCTTGAAATTAATTTATGTAACGGTCCCGCCCGGTTACATCTTGATCGGTATCGGCAAGATTTACGACATAATATGGATTCTGTTGTATTCACCGCCGATCTTTGCTTTGCGGATCACCCCGATCCCAACGATTCGACAAAAAAAGAGCGCAACGAAAAGACCTTTTCAATAATTGCGTTGAAAAAGGTTTTATCATTGCGCCTTTTTTAATTTTTTTCTCAAAAAGCACTTGCATTTTAAGTATGCGTGTGCTATAATCAATGTGTATCGTTATGAGTTGCGAAATGTAGTTACAACAGAATCCATATTATGTGATCTTCGGTCAATGCCCTGCGGCATTGGCTTTTCTGTTTATAGGATCAGTCGCATATTCTCCATTTTGCGCTTGTGCTCCGCGCCGGTGGTGATAATATAAATGCGAGTCGTGTTGACATTGGAATGCCCCAGGATGTCCGCCAGCTTCGCGATGTCCTTCTCGATCCCGTAAAAGATGCGTGCAAACAGATGCCGCAGATTGTGCGGAAACACTTTCTCGGGTGATACGCTCGCGCTCTCGCACAGCGACTTCATCTGACGCCAGATATTGCTTCGGTTCAGTGGTTTCCCACCCCGCGTGACAAAGATCGCTCCGCAGGTAATCCCCTGCGCCTTTGCGTATCGGAGCAGTTTTTTTCGCAGCGATGAGACGATGAAGACCGTGCGGGTCTTGCCCTTGCAGGAGACGGTTGCTTCGCCTTTTTGGGCCGCTTCCACGGTGATATACTGCAGCTCGCTGACCCGTATGCCGGTTCCGCATATACTCTGGAGCACCAGCGACAAGCGTTCGTTTTCGTTTCGCTCGGCGGCGCGGACCAGACGGACGTACTCCTCCCGAGTAAGCTCCTTCTCCTCCGGGCAGTATGCCTTTTTCTGGACGCGGAACTGCTTCACCGTGCAGTCGCACCAGCCTGCAAAGCGCAGAAAGGAATTCAGCGACGCCAGCACGGAATTGGCGGCGGTAACGGCACCTCGTTGGGCAAGAACGGTCTTATATTCCAGCACCAAATGCTTATCGACCGTCCTACCCTGCAAAAACTCCGCAAAGCGGCGCAGATCCCGCAGATACTTCTCCTCCGTGGATGCGCTTTTTTCATCGTCACGCAGATGGGCGGCAAACGTGTCGATCAGATGAGGGGTGATGATTCGCGTGTTCATGTTCGTTCCTCCGATGGTTCGATGATACCTATATTGTATACCATTCTCAGCGATTTTAACGAAAAAAGCGATGACGATAATACCGTCATCGCTTTTTTCATTGATTCGATTCGTCAGTCTTTCCAGGCAAAGCTGCCCGAGAGGAGTACGACCTTCTCTCCCGACACAGTCAGAAGTCCACCGTCGGTGGAGCCGATCCGCTCGTTGCCGTCCTCCAGCTCGACCTTGCACTCGCAAGCTTTCACCGGGGTCACGAAAGGGATGTGACCTGCCATCACCGCCAGCTCGCCTTCCACACCGCGCACGAACAGTTTGACTGCCTCGCCGCAAAAGAGATCTCCTTCCGGAGAGGATATTTTCAGCGGAAACGTCTTCATCGTGCAGCCTTCTTTGCTTTTTCCACCGCTTCGTCGATGGTACCGACGAAGAGGAATGCGGACTCGGGTAGATCGTCGTGTCTACCCTCGATGATCTCCTTGAAGCCGCGGATGGTTTCAGACAGCGGGACGTATGCGCCGGGGATGCCCGTGAACTTCTCAGACACATCGAAGGGCTGGGACAGGAAACGCTGGATCTTTCGTGCGCGCTGTACCAGCATTTTGTCCTCATCGGAGAGCTCGTCCATACCCATGATGGCGATAATGTCCATCAGCTCCTGATATCTCTGCAAGATCCGCTGTACCTCGCGGGCTACCGCGTAATGCTCTTCCCCGATGATCTCGGGAGCTAGGATACGGCTGGTGGATTCCAGCGGGTCTACCGCGGGGTAGATGCCCTGCGAGGAAATACTTCTGGACAGAACCGTAGTGGCGTCCAAATGGGCGAAGGTGGTAGCGGGAGCGGGGTCGGTCAGGTCGTCCGCGGGAACGTAGACCGCCTGGATGGAGGTAATCGATCCCTTCTTGGTAGAGGTGATGCGCTCCTGCAGATCGCCCATTCCGGTTGCCAGCGTAGGCTGGTAGCCCACCGCCGAGGGCATACGTCCCAGCAGAGCGGACACCTCCGAGCCTGCCTGTGTAAAGCGGAAAATGTTATCGATGAAGAGCAGAACGTCCTGATTCTCCTCGTCGCGGAAGTATTCTGCCATGGTCAGTCCCGACAGAGCGACGCGCATTCTGGCTCCGGGAGGCTCGTTCATCTGACCGTACACCAGCGTGGTGTTGGCAAGAACACCCGATTCCTTCATTTCGTTGTACAGGTCGTTGCCCTCACGGGTACGCTCGCCGACACCGGTGAAGACCGACAGACCGCCGTGTTGCTTGGCGACGTTATTGATCAGCTCCATGATCAGCACCGTTTTGCCAACACCCGCACCGCCGAACAGACCGATCTTACCGCCCTTGGAATAGGGGCAGATCAGATCGATGACCTTGATACCGGTCTCCAGGATCTCGGTAGAGGTGGATAGTTCACTAAAAGCGGGAGCAGGTCTGTGGATGTTCCATCGCTCGACGCTCGCATCAAAGGGCTTGTTGTCCACGGTATCGCCCAGCACGTTGAAGATGCGTCCCAGCGTTTCTCTGCCTACCGGCACGCTGATGGTCTTGCCCGTATCGATGACCGGCGTGCCGCGCTTCAGACCGTCAGTGGAGGACATGGCGATGCAACGCACCACGTTGTCGCCGATGTGCTGTGCCACCTCAACGGTCAGCGTTCTGGCGCCGTTTTGCATAGTCAACGCGTTATAGATGGAGGGCAGACTGCCTTCCTCAAAGCACACGTCCACCACGGGTCCCATGACCTGGGAAACGCGTCCTTTTGCTGTATTTGACATAGTTTTTCTCCTTTTCAGCGTCACCGTTTACGCGCCGCTGCCTGCGACGATCTCGGTGATCTCCTGTGTGATGGCACCCTGTCTTGCTCGGTTGTACTCCAGCCCCAGACGGTCGATCATTTCCTGCGCATTCTTACCGGCGCTGTCCATTGCCACGCGTCGTGCCGCCACCTCGCAGGCAAAACTCTCCTTCACCGAGGAGACGATCATTCCTGCCACGTATTCGGGGATCACTGCGTTCAACACTGTGATCTCGTCCGGCTCAAAAATGGCGGAAACCGACTTCGCAGTCTCGCTCCTTTGCAGGGGGAGGAGCCACCTGGCATAGGCTTCCTGCGACATCAGGGAAATATATTTGGTGCAAACGATTCCGAAACGGTCAAATTTGCCTTCGTTAAACTCGCGGCAGATCCGATCGGCGATCTCTTTGGCGTCCGCGTAGGTGAAATGCTCCGCGTAGAGCAGTTTCCCCGCGAAACGGTCGCAGGCACGCTTGCCCACGGGGATGATCTCGGCGTCGGGATATCCCCGAAGCAGACGGAAGATGTTGGCATTATACCCACCCGCTAGTCCACGGTCGCCGGCAATCACCAGCAGACAGAGTCTGTCGCCGTCAACAGCCTTCATATAGGGACTTTTTTTGCACTCCTCGTAGGATGCCAGCTGCTCCACCGTTTCAGTGAGGGCGGCGGCGTACTCTTTTCCGCGATTCATGGATTCGGTTGCCCGGCGGATCTTGGACGACGCTACCAGTCCCATAGCCTTGGTCAGATGAAGGGTGGAATCTACGCTTTTGATGCGTGTGCGCAGTTGCTTGATATCAGCCCCCATACGCTCACCTCTTCATCTCGCCCAGCGCAGTTTTCAGCAGTTCGATGTCGTCGTCGTTCCAGTTGCCCGCCTCAACGCTGGCAAGGAAATGGCTGTACTTGTTTTCCAGCAGCTCGTACAGAGAACGCTCATATTCCTTGACCTTCTTCACGGGCGTGTCGTTCAGATAGCCATTGATGACCGCATATACGATCGCCACCTGACAACCCACGCGAACAGGGGCGTTTCTTCCCTGCTTCAGGACCTCCACGATGCGCTCGCCCAACACAAGACGCGCCTTGGTATCAGCGTCCAGATCACTGCCGAATTGGGCAAAGGACTGGAGCTCGCGGTACTGGGAATAGAGCAGCTTCAGCTCGCCCGATACTTTCTTCATCGCTTTGAGCTGAGCGGAACCGCCCACTCGGCTGACCGAGATACCTGGGTTGATGGCGGGCATAATGCCTGCGTGGAACAGCTCGGTTTCCAGGAAGATCTGACCGTCGGTGATGGAGATCACGTTAGTGGGGATATAGGCAGACACGTCGCCTGCCTGGGTCTCAATCAGAGGAAGCGCGGTGATAGAGCCTCCGCCGTATTCGGGAGCAACGCAGGCCGCACGCTCCAAAAGACGGGAGTGCAGATAGAATACGTCGCCGGGATAGGCTTCCCGTCCGGGCGGACGGCGGATCAGAAGGGAGAGCGCACGGTATGCTACCGCGTGCTTGGACAGATCGTCGTAGATGATCAGAACGTCCTTACCCTGCTCACGAAAATACTCTGCCATTGCGCAGCCCGAGTAAGGGGCAACGTACTGCAAGGGAGCGGACTCCGATGCCGATGCGGACACGATGATGGTATACTCCATCGCACCCGAACGGGTCAACTCGTTTGCAAGCTGTACCACCGAGCTGTTCTTCTGTCCGATGGCAACGTAGATACAAATGACATTCTCGCTCTTTTGATTGATGATGGTATCGATAGCGATCTCGGTCTTACCGGTCTGACGGTCGCCGATGATCAGCTCACGCTGACCGCGCCCGATAGGGATCATACTGTCGATGGCTTTGATACCGGTCTGCAGCGGTACCGATACGCTCTTGCGCTCGATGATGCCGGGGGCTTCCGACTCGATGGGCCGGGTTGCGGTAGTGGCAACGGGGCCCTTGCCATCGATAGGCTCGCCCAACGCATTAACCACGCGTCCCAGCAGTGCCTCGCCTACAGGAACCGACAGGACCTTGCCGGTTCTCTTGACAGAGGAACCCTCGCGGATGTTGTTGTTATCCGAAAGGATCGCTACCGAAACGGTCTCGGTCTCCAGGTTCTGTGCCATGCCGAAGCTGCCGTCCTCAAATTCCAGCAGCTCGCTTGCCATACACTCCCGAAGACCGTAAACACGGGCGATACCGTCACCCACCAGGATGACCGTACCGGTCTCCTTCATCTCAATCTTCGATCTGTAGTTTTTGATTTGTTCTTTGATCACATTGCTGATCTCTTCGGGTCTTGTGCTCACGACTTGATCACTTCCTTTACCTCACGTAAACGGTGGCGCAGACTTCCGTCCATAATATTGCCGTCCACCTCGACGATCAGACCGCCCAGCAGACTCTCGTCGATATAATACTCTGCACGGATCTTGCCCTTGTACAGAGTCTCCAGTTTGGCGATGAGCTTTCGCTTTTGGGCGTCTGTCAGCTCTACCACGCTGGTGATCTTTGCGGCACTGATATGCTCGGAAGCGGAAAGCAGTGCTTCATATTCCTCTGCCGACTGGTAAAACCAAGCGATCCTTCCCTTTTCGCACATCAGTTGCAGATAGGAAAGAACCCGCTCCGGAACCGTACTGCCAAAAACTGCTTCGATAGCGGTCAACCGCTCGCTGATCGGAATGCTCGGCGAGGTGAGAAATTCCATATATTCCGGATTTTCCGAAAAAGCTTTTTTTACCTTGGCAAGTGCGTCGGAATACTTATTTTGCGCATTCTCTTCACAGGCAAGCAAGAAGAGAGCTGCACCGTATTCTTTACCGATCTCATTCATTGCCGTCACCTATTTCCTCGATAAAGGAATCGATGAGCGCTCTGTGATCCTCGGTATTGATCTCGCGCTCCAGCATCTTTTCGGTCAGCGCGCCCGAGACCTCCACGATCTCCCGCTTGATGCCGTCCGCGGCTTTTTTGCGCTCCAGCTCGGCTTCGGTCTGTGCCGCGCGGATGATGCCGTCAGCACGGTCCTGTGCCTCAGCGATCAGCTTCTCGCCGCGATACTTGGCGTTTTCGGCGGCAGATTGCAGGATCGCATCCGCCTCGGCGTTTGCGGTGGAGAGCTTCTCTTCCCACTCCTTGCGATGCTCGTCCGCCAGCGCTTCGGCACGGTCAGCCGACGCATACTGGGCATCCAACTGGCTCTGCCGCTGCTCCAGCACCTTTTTCACGGGCTTGAACAGGAACTTCTTTAGGATCAGAAACAGCAGGAGCAGATTAACCAGAGAAATCACTATCTGCCAAAGGTTGACAGAAATGATATCCAAACTTTGCATGATCAATTCTCCTCAGATCAGCCGATGGAGTTCAGAAGAATATCCACTAACAGATTCGGTGCTACGAAGATCAGCAGAATCGCAATAACCAACGCATACAGACCGGTGGTTTCCGCAATCGCACAACCCATCAGCATCGTAGAGGTTACGGCACCTTTGCTTTCAGGCTGACGGCCGATCGCCTCACAAGCCTTTGCGACTGCGTTACCTTCACCGATACCGGGGCCGATACCCGCAATCATTGCCATACCTGCGCCCAGTGCGCAACATCCCAAAATAATACCAATAGCCAGTTCCAACATTTTAATTTACCTCCAAATTTTCTTTATGAATATTGTTTTGTTTATTTTTTCTTGCTTGTTTTTTTTCTTTACGCTTTTCATAATCCTCCGCAGGGAAGCCACCAGAGACATACATCATCGTCAGCATTGCGAAGATATATGCCTGCAAGCAACCGCTGAAGACGTCAAAGTAAATTGACAATACGGCAGGTATGCCAATCTGCAGGAAAGGAAAATCACCCAATGCTCCGGGCAGCCAACCGAAAACCATTGCAGACAAACCTTGAAGTCCTGCTGCTACCAATGCCGCGACGACCGTTCCTGACAGAACGTTTCCATAATGTCGGAATGCCATTGAAACAGGAGTTGCCACCTCGCTGATGATATTCATAGGTGTCAGGAATGCAACAGGCTCGGCAAGACCTTTCAGATATCCCAACGGTCCGCACTTAAATTTGTAATAGGTTATCAAAGCAAACACGAGGACCGCCCAGCCTGCTACTACGTTCAGATCGGAGGTAGGGGGATACAACCCCAATAAGGACGATAAACTTGATAGCGCGGAGAGCGCAATAATTGCGGCGATAAAGGGAGCAAAACCCGCAAAATAATCGCCCATACTGTCTTTTACAAGTCCTTCAACCTTCTCCACGATCCACTCCACGGCGTGTTGTCGTTTGGAATCCGCCTTCACCTTCAGTCCGCGGGTCATAAACAGACACAGTGCGAAAATCGAGATCAGCACCAGCACCGAATTCACCTGGGCTTCGGTGATCGGCAGATCCTGGATGGGCATCGGGATCGTGAAATAGACCCGCGCACCAGTAATACTGATCCCCTCGCTGGGCGGCGCGGTCAGCACCTTCAGCAGGATGCCGATCGCAAAGGGCAGGATCATCAGAATGATCAGCAATATATCCACCGCCGTAAGTCGGCGGCTTTTTGAACGCATCGTACATTCACCTCCATCAAGTTGGTTGGAACGTCAAGATTGTTTTTTACCAAACAGTGGTCTGATCGCGATCGCGATCCGCGGGAACAGCATCGGAACGAGGACTGCCCAAAGATTGAAGCAAGGAAGCACTGCACCGAGGATCGCCACCACCAGCAGCATCAGAGTTCTGTAGGTCTGGGAAAGCTTCATAGCACCCTTAGCTTCTTTTTCTTCCTTTTTCAGCGCATTCTGAACGGTGATACCGATCAAAAAGAAATTCAGGATCGATACCGCCGCGCTGAGAAGGTTTCCAAGCAACACCGTGTAGTTCCATTTCCCTATCACCAGGAAAACTGCCTGCATCAAAACGCTGAAAATCAGCTCCCATACCGCAATGTATCCGGTTTCTTTCCACACAGTAGGATCGATTCGTTTCATTCCATACTCCCGCCAAAAAAGCATAAGGGAACTAACTTCCTCTACAGACAGCTGGTTCCCATATATTATTGATTATTTACGTTGGTATTATATCACATCACAGCAGGAAAGTCAATGCTTTTTGTGAAAGTTTTTTGATATGTTGTGTGAGCAAAGCTTTCAGCGGGCGACAAGAGCTTGATCAGGTCCGTGTCCTTGCTTTTATCCCAAACCCAAAGGAGTCTTGCGACTCCTTTGGGTTTGACTAGAGTAATGCGTCAGATTATTGGCTCTCGCCTACGGCGCCTGTGCGAACGGCCTCGAAGTCTTCTTCGATCTCCTTGGAGGGTGCTTTGGTCAAAAGCGAAACCACAACAATGCAGACGGAAGAGAAGATGAAGGCGGGCAACAGCTCATAGATTGCGAATACCCCGCCCAGACCGCTGAGCACCAGTTTCCAGAAAAATACCATAGCGGCACCGCCCACCATGCCGGCAATCGCACCGGCCTTATTGATGCGTTTCCAGAAGAGCGAGAAGAGCATTAGCGGTCCGAAGGTTGCGCCGAAACCAGCCCAAGCAAAGGACACGATCTCGAAGATCACGCTGTTTTCATCCAGCGCTATCAGAATGCCGATAAGTGCCAGCACCAGCAGTGTGATGCGGGAAACCGTCATGACCTGCTTATCGGAGGCCGATTTCTTGAAGATACCTTGGAAAATATTCTTGGAGAAAGCCGATGCAGCGATCAGCAGATAGGAGTCGGACGAGCTGATGGTAGCGGCAAGGATACCCGCCATCACAAAGCCCGCAAGAATGGAGGGCAGATAAGCTTCCGACATGGTGATGAAGATATTTTCTGCCGCCGATTTGGTAAGGTGCGCATCGGCAAACAGCTGACGACCAATGATACCGATAAACACGGCAACAGCCAGCGAGATCACAACCCACACCATAGCGATACGGCGGGAACGCTTGAGCTCGCCTTCCTTGCGGATCGCCATAAAGCGCAGCAGCACCTGCGGCATACCGAAATAGCCAAGTCCCCATGCCAGCATGGAGCAAATGCTCAGGAGGCTGTAGTCAGAAGCCGCGCCGAACAGCGGTTTGCCCGCCTCCGAGACCTCCTGCACGCCATTGGCATCTACAACGGGAGTGGCAAGACCGAAGAACTCAAAGAAACCGGGAATCTCACGGGCGTTGTCAACGACTTCACCGAGGCCACCTGCTTGCACAATGCCGATAATAACGATCACAGACAGCGCCACAAGCATCACAATTGCCTGCATAAAGTCGGAAACACTTTCGGCAAGGAAACCGCCCAATATCGTGTAGAGCAGCACGAAAACCGCGCCAACGATCAGCATCAGCTGATACGGTACACCGAACAGGGTGGAAAAGAGCTTGCCGCAGGTAACAAAACAGCTGGCCGCATACACTGTGAAGAAGATCAGGATAAATATGGCCGCGAGGAACATGATGACCTTATTCTTCTCGCGGAAACGGTTGGAGAAAAATTCAGGCAGAGTAATGGAATTGTTAGCTCGCACGCTATACCGCCTCAGACGCTTGGACACAATGAGCCAGTTGAGATATGTACCCACTGCCAGACCAATTGCTGTCCACGCGGCATCGGCCAGACCGCACCAATAAGCCACACCCGGCAGTCCCATCAGTAGCCAACCGCTCATATCCGAGGCTTCCGCGCTCATCGCGGTGACCCAAGGACCGAGCGAACGACCACCGAGGAAGTATGCCTCGGAATTTTTGTTAGCACGCCTGGCATACAGCACACCGATCACGATGACCGCCGCCATATAGATGACCATAGCGATCAAGATCTGTATTGTATCATTCATATTTTTCCTCCAGATCAAAACATCTATGTTGTATATTATATCACAGATCCGATATAAAAGTCAATGCTTTTTGCATAAGTATTTATGATCTTCTACCCACACCACCAAAAAAGCACCCCTTGCGGGTGCTTTTTCGTTGGTGCGGATGACAGGACTTGAACCTGCACGATCACTCACTGGAACCTAAATCCAGCGCGTCTGCCAATTTCGCCACATCCGCATCTTTTATAGTATACTATAAAGCCAATGATTTGTCAAGTCTTTTTTGCGAAAAGTCAGAAAAAGAGCACGGCGGGTGCCGTGCTCTTTCAAAACGATCAGCCGTTATGGATGCCGTAGAGGAGCGGCATATAGGTTTCGTCCTCTGCGGGAAGAGAGAGTGCACCAGATTCTACTGCCGCAACTGCGATGAGTCCTGCATAACTGAAAAGCGCAAGTTGGCGGATGATGGTTTCCACCTGATCTACAACGCCAGCGGGTGCGTGGACTTTCATCTGCTCAGTCGCTTTGGCGATCAGATCGGCGTAAAGTCTTCCCATCGCCTCGATTTCGGGAGCGATAATCTCGTGGAGGGCATCGAGCTGCGGGTCGGTGAAGACGGAAAAATCCGGTGTGCCCTTCCCTGCCACGTGATCTGCCATCTGACTATGCGCTTTCTTCCAATCGAAACGGTTCTTCTTTGGAAGAATACCTATGTCTGCGAAAGATATGACGATTGGATCACAGGTATTACTATTTCTGCCTGCTATGCAAATACTAGTGTATTTCCCTATTCCCTCATAATCCAATCCATAATTGACACCATAGGTATCATCGTAAAGACGCTTCGATTCGTCTTTGGGTGCAGTCTTGGAATAAGCGCCGTGACCGTTCATCATCAGCTCCCACAGGAAGACCCACAAGAGACGGTCATCGCTAAAATCTGCGCCCGTAAAGCCAAGACCACGAATTTCGGGAAGTTTTGCCCGAACACCGTCGAGGATTGCTTTGATCTTTTCCTCGCACATCGGCTGAACGGTGCGGTAAAGTTCATTGGTATACGCTTCGGTGAAGATCACCAGCTTGGTCTGATACTTGCCTCCCGGGAGAGCGGTGAGAAGATCGTAACGCTCCAGCATTGCGACCTCGTCCTCCAAATAAACGGTGGCGACGCCCATCTCGATTGCCATCTCCCGAATGGTCATAGGTGTGTAATAGGCGCTGAGAAGGATATTTCCCGGAAGCTTACGATTAAACAGCGTTCGATATGCATCATTGTATCTACCGTTGTAAAGGGAAATAAACTGAAATGCCGAGGGGTTATAGCTTTTTTCTCCAAATGTTCTTTCCATACCGATACCTTCTTTCAATAGTTTTCGTGTTTTGAAGAGATAATACTTGACCATTTCCAGAGAAAGCCCCAGTTTCTTTGCCACCTCGGAGCAGGAGAGTCCGTTGAAATAGTAGGCGAGGGTACACTCGCGGTACTCCTTCGACAAAAGCGACAGCTCGCGGCGAAGCGCGCCGATCTGCTGATTTTTGGCGATCTCTTCGACGATATCCGATTCCATATCTCTGCCGTCGGTAAGATTTTCGTCGGGCTCCTCGGTGATGCGGCGGCTTTTCCCTCTCAGATACTTTTTGTAAAGGTTGGATGCCGTCGCCCACAGATAGCCGTAGAAGGCGTGATCGTCACGGATAGACTCCGCACCGCGGAGGACTGCTTCGATGATGTCACCCGCCAGGTCTTCCGCGTCTTCTTTGTGCTCCACGCGGGAGAGTGCATAGGCGAAAATCTGCTTCATGCACTCGGCGAGGAGTGCCGATACTGTTTCCTGCTTCATGGGTGTTGTCCTTTCACTTGGAAACTTGGTTTTGAAAGCTTTCATTTACATAGTTCCTGCAAGGGCGGTGTGGTTAAGGGGGATTTGGAGAAAATTTGCGGTTTTTGCGATAAATATTTGATTTGTGGAAAAGAGTTAGGAGTTTTAGGTAGCAATTCCTGCGGAATTGCGATTATCTGAGAGAAGGGGCAGGCACCATCTCAAACGCCGAAGTTGCCCGCCCTTCTCTCAGACTCTCATCCCCACTCTCCTTGGCTATTCCTTGATAGTGGGGAGTATATATGATTTGTAAAAAATCTTGGGGCGGCAAGTACATTGCCGCCCTTTTCAAAAGTTCTTGGAGATTCCCAAGAACCTTCTTTCAAGAAGGTTCTTGGGCGGGATCCAAGGGCAGAGCCCTTGGTTACGCTTCGTTGAATGCTACGAATGCCTTATAGGTCATGAAGAGGTCGGCTTTGGAGATGACCTCGTAGGGGGCGTGCATAGAGATCACGGGGACGCCCAGATCCACTACGTCGATGCCCTTTTCGGCGATGTAGACCGCTACGGTACCTCCGCCGCCCTGATCCACCTTGCCCAGCTCGCCGGTCTGCCAGGTGATCTTCGCGTCGTCGAAGATCTTGCGAACGTAGCCCACAAATTCTGCGGTAGAGTCGTTGGTGCCGTTCTTACCGCCTGAACCGGTGAACTTGGTCATGACCACGCCGCCGTTTAAATAGCAGGTGTTGCGGCTCTCATAGACTTCGCCGAAGTTGGGGTCAAATGCCGCATTTACGTCTGCAGACAGGCACTTGGAGTTGTGACGGACGATGTATTCGTTCACGCCAAGCGTTGCGGAGAGCTGTGCGATCAGGTCGGTGAAGACGCTGGACTTCATGCCGGTAGCACCGCCGGAGCCGGTCTCTTCCTTGTCGGCAAGGATGACCATCAGGGTGTTCTTGGGCTCCTCAGCCGCCAAGATCGCGGTGAGCGCGGGATAAGAGCAAACGCGGTCGTCGTGACCGTAGCCGCCGATCATGGAGCGGTCAAAGCCGATGTCGCGGCTCTTGAAGGCGGGAACGATGGACAGCTCCGCGCTGATGAAGTCGGCTTCCACGATGCCGTACTTCTCGTTCAGCAGTTTCAGCAGTGCCAGCTTGATGTCCTTACCGTCGGCAAGAGGCTTGGAGCCGATGAGAATGTTCAGCTTTTCGCCGGGGATACCTTGGCTCATGGGACGGCTCATCTGATCCTTGGCAAGGTGGGGGAGAAGATCGTTGATATAGAATACGGGATCGGTCTCTTCCTCGCCGATGACGATGTCGCAGTAGCTGCCGTCGGCGCGGACGATTCTGCCGTGGATAGCGAGAGGCGTTGCAACCCACTGGTACTTCTTGATGCCGCCGTAGTAATGGGTCTTGAAGAAGCCCATGTTGCCCTCTTCATAGACGGGATGCTGTTTCAGGTCAATGCGGGGAGAGTCGATGTGAGATGCGGCAATTCTGATGCCG
>JAFTPF010000100.1 GCA_017463445.1 Clostridia bacterium | reverse complement strand
CGTCACGCCCATACGGCGGCAGTCTTCGATATATTCTGCCGTCTTGCCGTGACTGCCCATCACCGAAGTCAGGAGCGCCGCGGCGTACTCGCGGGGATAGTGGGTCTTCATATACGCCGTCCGATAGGAGGTCACCGCATAGGCGGCGGCGTGAGCTTTATTGAAGGCGTATTTGGCGAAGGACGCCATATCGTCAAACAACTCATCGGCGATTTTTACATCGATGAAATTCTCCTTTGCGCCCTTGAGAAACTCCGAGCGCATCTGCTCCAGCAGCTCAGGCTTTTTCTTGGACATCGCCTTGCGCACTGAGTCAGCCTTGCCGTAGGAGAAGCCTGCCACTTTGCGGCAGATCTGCATGACCTGCTCCTGGTAGACGATACAGCCGTAGGTCTCACCCAAGATCTCGGCAAGCTGAGGGAGCTTATACTGAATCTTGGCAGGATTCTTTCGATTCTCCAGATAGGTATCGATGGAGTCCATGGGACCCGGACGGTAGAGGGCGATCACCGCCATCACGTCCTCCAGCGCGGAGGGACGGAGATTGCCCAGCAGCCGCTTGACGCCTGCCGATTCCAGCTGGAACACGCCGTCAGTGCGTCCTTCGGAGAGCAGTCGGAAGGTTTCGGGATCGCCTTGAGGGATCTTGACCGCCTCAAAATCAGGAGTGTGCTTTTTCACTTCCCGCTCGGCATCCGACAGGATGGTGAGGTAGCGGATAGCGAGAAAGTCGAATTTTAAGAGTCCCAGCGACGCTACGGTGTCCATGTCAAACTGGGTAATGGGCGTGTCACCGCTGGTGGCAAGGGGAAGATAATGGTGGAGCGGTTCCTTGGTGATGACCACGCCAGCGGCGTGTACCGATGCATGGCGGGGCATTCCCTCCAGCTTCAGGGCATAGTCGATCAGCTCGTGGTCTTCGTTTTTGTCGTTGTAAATCTCTTTCAGTTCACGGCTTTCCTCCAGCACATCGGCAAGCTTGGTGCCGGGCTTTTGGGGGATCAGCCGCGCGATGCGGTCGATATCGGAATAGCTGCGTCCCAACGCGCGACCCACGTCACGGATAGCGGCTCTGGCTGCCATCGTTCCGAAGGTGATGATCTGAGAAACGTGGTCGGAGCCGTATTTCTCCGAAACATAGCGGATGACCTCGTCTCTGCGGTTGTAGCAGAAGTCAGTATCGAAGTCGGGCATACTGATGCGCTCGGGGTTCAGGAAACGCTCGAACAGCAGGTCGTGGCGGATGGAGTCCACGTCGGTGATGCCGATCAGGTACGCCACCAGACTGGCGGCTCCCGAGCCTCGCCCGGGACCAACGGGGATCTTTTTCGACTTTGCCCAGTTGATGAAATCCCAGACGATGAGGTAATAATCGTCGTATCCCATCTTGGAGATGATCAGCAGCTCGTAGAGGATACGGGAGGTGTAGACATCCTTGGGATGCGCCTCGTCAAAGACGATCTGCCCTGCGGCGATCCTCCGCTCGAAGCCTTCGTAAGCGAGCTTTTTCAGATACGCCTTGGAGGTAAGTCCGTCGGGGGCGGTATAGACCGGCAGCTCGGTCTTGTCCATGACAAAATCGAAATTACACCGCTGGGCGATGCGGACGGTATTTTCCAGCGCCTCGGGACAGCTTGGAAAAAGCGCCGCCATCTCGTCCGCGGACTTCATATAATACTCGTCGGTCTCAAAGCCGATGGGTCTGCCGTCGGTGATGACATTGCCCGTCTGGACGCAGAGCAATACTGCCTGCGCATCGGCATCGGCTTTGGTCAGATAGTGGGCGTCGTTGGTGGCAATCAGCGGGATGCCGGTCTTGCGGGAAAGGGCGACGAGTCCCGGATTCACCTTTTTCTGCTCGTCCATTCCGTGATCCTGGATCTCCAGGAAAAAGTTGTCCTTGCCGAAGATGCTTTGCAGTTCGAGTGCAAAACGCTCGGCTTCCGCTTCATCGTCGTTCAGCAGTGCTTCCTGCACGTGTCCCGCCAGACAGCCGGAGAGCGCGATCAGCCCTTCATGGTGATCGCGCAGGAGCGAGAGATCCACGCGTGGCTTGGCGTAAAATCCCTCGGTGAAGGATTTGGATACCATATAGATCAGATTGCGGTAGCCGATCTCGTTCTCGCAGAGGAGGACAAGGTGCGTGTTGAAGTAAGCCGAGGTACGGAGCCGTTCGGTGCGGTCGCCCGGCGCAAGATAGACCTCACAGCCGATAATAGGCTTGATTCCCTCGGCTTTGCAAGCTTTGTAGAACGCCACCGCGCCGTACATCACGCCGTGATCGGTGAGCGCAACGGCAGACTGCCCCAACTCCTTGGCGCGGCGGGGGATCTCCTTGATCCGACAAGCTCCGTCCAGGAGACTGTATTCACTGTGCAGATGCAAATGTACAAACTCAGCCATAATTACTCCAAAATTGTATCTAACAAGGGCTCCACCCTTGAACCCGCCGCTTTCTTGAGAAGAACTATCATTCGGCAAAGCCGAATGATATAGCGTTTGCGTAGCAAACGCAGCGCGGGGCAAAAAACTTTTAGCAAGGGCGGCAAGTACTTGCCGCCCACTACTTGTCGATATCGAACCTTTACATTCTGTCGTCTGTAAGAAAAACAATGATCGCTATAATCGGCGATCATTCTGCTTCTTCCGCCGCCGCTACCAGCTTTTGCAGGCGGTGGGAGACTCCCGATTTGGTGATAGGAGGCTCGTGCAGTCCCGCCAGCTCGATCAGCGACACCTCGGGATGCTCCAGTCTGAGCGCGGCGGTCACCTGCAAGGGTCTCGGCAGGGTCGCCAGCTTGCCGCTTTCCGACAGCTGACGGATGGAGCGGATCTGCAAAGCCGCCGCTCCCGTGGATTTATAGATGTTCGCCGTGTCGCAATTGGCGCGGCGATTCTCGTTATTGCGGATATCCCGCATAATTTTCGTGTTCATGATCTGCAGGGCAACCTGCGGCGCACCGATGAAGGTGAACAGATCCTCGATGACCTCGCTCTCCTTCAGATATATGGCGCGGACGCCTCTGCGGGTGGTGATGCGGGCGGTAAAGCCCAGCTCGCAGAGAAGTGCGGTAAACTGCTCCGACTTGCGGGGCTCGGACAGAGAAAACTCCACATGATAGGCATTTTCGGGGGAGACGATGGTTCCTGCAGTCAGAAACACACCTCTGATAAACGCCGCAAGGCAGCTCTCACAGGTGCGAATGCGGGAAAGCTCCTCGCTTGCCGCGGCGAATTCGTCCAGCAATGCTTCAGGGAAGCATTCCTCTCCGCCCAGCAGACGCCAAACCTCCTGCGGCTCTCCCCTTCTGCTTTTGCGGGCAACCTGCTCCCAGATCAGCTCCGCACGGCAGACCGACCGTGCCATAGAGGTAAAGAGCGACATAGATCTTTCCAGATCCACGTTCAGTCGAATCTCTCGCTTTTCGAAATCCGACGCGGGATAGAGCATCCCGAACAGCAGTGCCTTTCGGCAACAGCGGGATTTGATCTGCACGCCGGACAGAACGCCTCTGACCTCGGCGGTATAGGACACGCTCATCGCTTGCCTCCCACATCTCTGTGGACAACGCTTACCGTACATTCACTTTCAGCAATCGCCAATGTGCGCAGATATGCCGCCAGCGCCTCGGTGATGGCTACCGAGCGGTGCTGTCCGCCGGTACAGCCGATGCCGATGGTCAGTTGGGTCTTCCCTTCCGCACGGTAGAGAGGGAGAAGGTAAGCGATCATATCAAATAACTTTTCCGTAAAGTGGATCGTCTCAGGCGCGGTCAGCACGAAGTCCCGCACGGGGGCGTCCAGACCGGTCAGAGGCTTCAGCTCGGGGATGTAATAAGGATTATGGAAGCAACGCACGTCAAAGAGCAGATCCAGATCGGCAGGAGCGCCGTGCTTGAAGCCAAAGGACATACAGGTCACCAGCATACCGCTTTTGCGCGAGACCTCCAACAGAGCCTCCAGATTCGCTCTCAGCTCCACAGGACGAAGTCCTGTACTGTCCAGGATCAGATCGGCGGAGCTGCGCAGATCGGACAAGAGTTCCCGCTCGCAAGCGATAGCTTCGGATAAGGGCAGATTCTTCGCCAGCACCAGAGGGTGCAGATGGCGGCTCTCTTGATAGCGCGCCACCAGCACTGCGTCGGTAGCGTCCAGATAGATCAGCGTGCATCGGCATCCAGCGTCTGCCTTGAGACGTGCGACCATTGCCAGCAATTCCGAAAACTCCTCCTGACCGCGGATATCCAGCGTAAAGCTGATCTTTTCGGGGGGATGCCCGTTACTCTTATACAGTTCGATGCAGGTTTCCACCAGCGATACGGGGATGTTATCCACACACAGATACCCCAGATCCTCTAATATATGACCTGCGGTTCCCTTTCCTGCACCGGACATTCCGGTGATGATGACAAATTCCATATAACTTCCTTTATTTTATGCTGTTACCGTTCGGGGATGATCCGAACCTCACATTCAATGGCAACGCCGAAGTGCTGCCAGATCCGATCCTTGATCTGCTCGATCAGCGTCAGAACGTCCTTGGCGGTAGCATCGCCTCGATTGATGACGAATCCCGCGTGCTTTTCCGACACCTGCGCACCGCCTACCGCCGCACCCTTCAGCCCCGCCTCGTGGATGAGCTTTGCCGTAAAATAGCCGGGAGCGCGCTTGAAGGTAGAGCCTGCACTGGGATATTCCAGCGGCTGTTTGCCACGCCGACGCGCCATCAGATCGTCCATTTTGGCTTTGATCTCGGCAGGATCGCCGGGCTTCAGCTTAAATTTACCACCCAGGATCACCGCTCCCTCCATAAATTGGAAGGCAGAGGTGCGGTACCCAAAGCCTTGGGCATCGCCTCCGATCTCGGAGATACCTCCCAGGAGTGCCTGTGCGGGATCATAGACGGTGGTTTCTCTGCAAACCTGCGCAATCTCGCCGTCGTAGGCACCTGCATTCATATAGATGGCACCGCCTACCGAGCCGGGGATGCCGTAGGCAAACTCCAGACCGGTGAGTCCCTCCTGCAGGGCGCGGACGGCAAGCCCCGTAAAGGATGCGCCTGCGTCTGCCCAAAGGATGCCGTCCCGCAGGACGGTGCGGTTCATTTTGGTGGTGAAGATGGCAACGCCACGGTAGCCTTCGTCGGCAAAGAGGACGTTAGAGCCGTTGCCGAACACATCACGGCGAATGCCGAGGCGGCGAAGGGCGATCACCACGTCCAGCAGTGCCGCTCTGGTGTAGGGCCAGACGGCAAAGTCTGCGGGACCGCCGATACGGAAGGAGGAGACGAGAGCGAGAGGCGCGTCTTTGGTATACTCCAACTCGCCCTTCGCCCGCATCCCGTCAAGGATCGGCACAAGCTCTTTATATGCGTCAAATTTCACGGGGATCCTCCTTACGGTCGGGGAAATACTCTTGTTTAGTTTGCAAGGGTGAATCTGTGGTAGACCTTCTTGCCCTTGCGGACGATCACGTCCTTCTCGGCAAAGAGAGAGGCATCAACGGTAAATTCGGGCGCAGGCACCTTCTCGTCGCAAAGGGTTACGCCTCCCTGCACTACCAGTCGGCGGGCTTCGCTTTTGGAAGCTGCCAGACCGCCTGCAACCATCAGATCGAGGATGCCGATCTTGCCGTCCTTGAAGAGATCGGCAGACAGCTCGGTAGTAGGCATATCATCGCTGATACCGCCTTGTGCAAATACCTTGCGGGCAGTTTCTATCGCCTTGTTGGCTTCTTCCTCGCCGTGGACCAGCTTGGTCAGCTCGTATGCCAGGATTTCCTTTGCCTTATTCAACTGTTCACCCTGCCAAGCGTCCATCTCGTCGATCTGAGAGAGCGGCAGGAAGGTGAGCATACGGATGCATTTCAGCACGTCCGAATCGCCTACGTTGCGCCAGTACTGGAAGAAGTCGTAGGGACTGGTCTTGTTGGGATCCAGCCAAACGGCACCCGATGCAGTCTTTCCCATCTTTTTGCCCTCGGAGTTGAGGAGCAACGTGATAGTCATAGCGTGGGCGTCCTTGCCCAGCTTACGGCGGATCAGCTCGGTGCCGCCCAGCATATTGGACCACTGGTCGTTGCCGCCGAACTGCATATTACAGCCGTACTTGTTGTAGAGGTAGTAGAAGTCGTAGGACTGCATGATCATGTAGTTGAATTCCAGGAAGGACAGACCCTTCTCCATTCTTTGCTTGTAGCACTCGGCACGGAGCATATTGTTCACCGAGAAGCAAGCGCCCACCTCACGAAGGACCTCCACATAGTTCAGATCCATCAGCCAGTCGGCGTTGTTGACCATCATAGCCTTGCCTTCGCCGAACTCGATGAATCGCTCCATCTGCTTCTTGAAGCAGTCACAGTTGTGTTGGATAGTTTCACGGGTCATCATGGAACGCATATCGGTTCTGCCCGAGGGATCGCCGATCATTGCGGTGCCGCCGCCGATGAGGGCGATGGGACGGTTGCCTGCCTGCTGGAGTCTCTTCATCAGGCAGAGTGCCATAAAGTGACCCACGTGGAGGGAGTCGGCGGTAGGGTCAAAGCCGATGTAGAAGGTGGCTTTGCCCTCGTTGATCATATCTCTGATCTCTTCTTCATTGGTCACCTGGGCGATCAGACCGCGGGCGACCAGTTCTTCATACAGTTTCATTGGTTTATCTCCTATATTGTATGTTATCGATTGGGGATCGTTCCCCGAGATTCCGCAATTTCCAGCATTTCGGTAGCGGAATCGGTGATTTTCTGTGATTTGTCCATGCCGCCCATGATCCGGGCAAGCTCTTCGATCCGTTCTGCCCTCTTCAGGGCATAGACTGTTGTCTCCGCTCTGCCGTCTACTTCCTGCTTGCGGATCTTGTAGTGGGCGTGACCGTTGGCGGCCACCTGTGCGCTGTGGGTGATGGAGAAGACCTGTGGTCCATCCGCCGCCAGCTCACGGAGCTTGATGCCGATCTTCTGAGAGGTCTTTCCCGAAACGCCCGTATCGATCTCGTCGAAGATGACGGTAGGCATTTTGTCCGCTGCGGTCAGCACGCACTTGATGGCCAGCATCACGCGAGAAAGCTCGCCGCCCGACGCGATCTTAGTCAGAGGCTTTAGTGGCTCGCCGGGGTTGGTGGAAATCATAAATTCCACCTCGTCGCCGCCCTTGGAGGTCAGCTCGGGCTTCCCTTCCGCCGAGAGCTTTTTGGTAACTCTTGCGGAGAAGGCTACTTTATTCATGTCAAGATACGCCAGCTCATCGCAGATGCGTGCGGACAGATCGTCGGAAGCGGTCTTGCGCGACTCGGTGAGTCGGTCGGCAAGGGCGAGGGCCTCGGCGCGGTACTTTTTGTACTGCTCGTCATACTCTCGCTCCTTTTCATCGGAAAGGAGGATCTGATCCAGCTCGTCCTTGGCTTTTTGATAAAAGGCAAGGATCTCAGCTTCGTCTGCACCGTACTTGCGCTTGAGACGGCGGAGCACGTCCATCCGCTCGGCGATCTCTTCCAGCCGCGCTTCCCCGTTTCCGCCCGAGGGCAAGAGGGCAAGTGCCGATTCGGCGATCCGCTCCAGCTCGTACTGCATCTCGCTGATGCGGTCGATGAAGGCGGGGGCGTCGGGCATAAGGTCGCTGATGTTTTCCAGCGACGTGCGGGCGATCTCCAGCAGTTTGTCCGCAGACATTCCCTTTTCGTTTTTATAAAGGGCGCGGTAGACGGTCAGCACCTGCTTTTGCAGCTGTTTGGCATTTTGCAGGATCTTCTTTTCGGCAAGAAGGGCTTCTTCCTCGCCCACTTCGGGTTCGGCGGACTCGATATCCTCGATCTGATAGCGAAGCATATCCAGCCGTTGAGCTTTCAGCCGCTCGTCCATCCGACACTGGTCGCGAAGCTTGCGGGATTCGCACATTTTGCGGTAGACCTCGCCGTACTCGGCAAGGAGCGCGCCGTTTTTGGCGTAGCTGTCGAGAAAGTCGATGTGTCCCGCGGCGGTCATCAGACCGTGGCTGTCGTGCTGACCGTGGATGGAGACCAATCGCTCGCCCGCCAGCCTTTGCAGGGACAGCGGTACGACTCTGCCGTTGATGCGGGATTGGGTCTTGCCGTCCACCGTGATGGTACGCTGAATGGAGAGCAGTCCGTCCTCCTCGGGGGCGATCCCCAGCTCGGCAAGGTCTGCGGCGATCTCGTCGGATACCTGGAAGCAGGCGCTGACCGTTGCGGAGCTCTCGCCCGTGCGGATCAACTCCCTCTGGGTCTTTGCGCCCAGCAGTAGCCCGATGGAGTCGATGATCATAGACTTACCCGCACCGGTCTCACCCGTCAAGACGGTAAAGCCTTGATCGAAATCCACGTCCAGCCGTCTGATTACCGCAATATTTTCAATATGCATGGAAATCAGCATATTTGTTTACTCCTTTTGATTATTTGGAGAGGTTCAGCTCCGCCGTGATCTTACCCTGCAGGGTCGCGGCATCTTCACTGCTGGCGGTGACGGCGAAAATAGTGTCGTCACCTGCAATGGTGCCGATGACCTCGGTGCCAAACAGATTGTCCAGTGCGGCGGCTGCTGCTTGTGCCATGCCCGAGAAGGTCTTGATGACCAGCATATTCTGGGCGCACTGCACCGAAAGGATGGTCTCCTTCATGATAAAGACGAACTTCGCCGCCTGCTTGGGATCGTCCGAGTCCAGGACGGCGTATTTGTAGCGGTTGCCCTTGGCGGCGACTTTGGTAAGGCGCAGTTCCTTGATGTCACGGGAGACGGTTGCCTGGGTCACGTCGAAGCCGCACTCACGGAGCTTTTCCTGGAGGGCTTCCTGGGTCTCCACTACCTGACTCTCGATGATTTCGATGATCTTTTCTTGTCTCTTGTTTTTCATGGCTTCTCCTGGTTCTGTTAGGGGAGATTATTGAGGTCGGGAATGATTCCCGTAATCTGTTCTTTGCGAAAATAGGCTAAATATTCTATATTTCCATCCCCGCCCGTGATGGGGGAGGTGATCACGGCAATGAGGGCAAGCCCTGCTGCCATGGCGGACACAAGTACACGTCGCGCCGCATCTCTGCGGGCTTTCGGATTTTTGACGATCCCGCCTTTGCCGAGGTTTTCCCGTCCCACTTCGAATTGGGGTTTGATGAGGCTGATAAAAATTCCGCCGTCCTTGAGGATGGAGGCGATGGCTTCGTGCAGAAGCGTCTGGGAAATGAAGGACACGTCGGTGACAGCAAGGTCTACCGTTTCTCCGAGATGTGCAGGGGTGAGTCCCCTTGCGTTGAAGGACTCCATGGACACCACGCGGGGGTCGGAGCGAAGCTTTTCGTGGAGCTGATCTCTACCGCTGTCGATGGCATAGACCTTCACTGCGCCCTCTTGAAGCAGGCAGTCTGTAAAGCCGCCGGTAGAGGCACCGATGTCGGCACAGACCATCCCCTTCGGGGAGATACTGAACGCGTCCAGTGCACCCTTCAGTTTGAGTCCGCCGCGGCTGACGTAAGGGAGCAGATCGCCTGTCGCTTCTACCGCCGCCCCTTCGAGAACGTCGAAGGAGGGTTTCTTTTGAACGGTGCCGTTCACCCGAATCAGTCCCGCCTCGATCATCTGCGCGGCACGGGTGCGGCTGTCAGCGAGACCGTTTTCGGCAAGATACTTGTCCAGTCTCATGTCAGCTCTTCCGCTCGGTGAGGTAGTCGGCAAGAGCGGTAAGAACGCCCTCTTGATCGTAGGGTTCTACCGCTTCTTTGGCTTTGTCGGTGATGGCTCTTGCCAGATCCTCTGCCGTTTCAACAGGCATAAAGGTAAGATAGGTGGTCTTCTTGTTCTTTTGATCGCTGCCGATGTCCTTGCCCAGCACTTCTTTCGTGGAAGTGACATCCAGCAGATCGTCGATGAGCTGGAAGGCTCTGCCGATGCCCATTCCATAGGTGATCATGGCGTCTTCAGCATCGGTTCCACGCTGACCCGCGGCAAGCGCACCCAGACGACAGGCGGCGATGAGGAGCGCGCAGGTCTTCTTCTCGTGAATAGCGACCATGGTCTCGTAGGGGATCTCCTTCCCTTCGGAAGCCAGATCCATCTGCTGACCGCCGATCATACCGGGTGCGCCTGCGGTTTCGGCAAGGATGGCTACGGCGTAGCATTTGCGGAGCGGCAGGATGCCGGGGGCGTTTGCCACCAGCTCAAAGGCGCGGGTCAGCAGACCGTCGCCTGCCAGCAGTGCCGTGGCTTCTCCGTAGACCTTGTGACAGGTGGGTTTGCCCCGGCGCAGATCGTCGTTGTCCATACAGGG
>JAFTPF010000099.1 GCA_017463445.1 Clostridia bacterium | reverse complement strand
ATATGAATTGAGCATATCCGACTCCTCCGATGAATGTTTTGTGTGGTAACTTCATTCTATCAGATTTTTGTCAGATATGCTCTTTTTTTTGTTATTTTTTTGAGCTCTATCTGTCGGTACCCCAACATTTATTATAGAGCCGTTTTTTATGAAAATTTACTTGCACAAGTTGCCGATTTGTGCTATACTGATAACAGCCCCCGTGGGGGCGCTACGGAACGTTTAAAGAACAGGAGAGACGTATGGAACTCGTATTATTAACTGCGCTGGGAGTAGGAGGCGCTACCGTCATCGGCTCTGTCATCGGCTTTCTTTTCAAAAAAATATCTCACAGATTCTCGGATATCGTCCTTTCCTTTGCCGCGGGCGTGATGCTGGCGGCGGCGGTGCTGGGACTGATCCTTCCCTCGGTGGAATACGGCGGGAAGTATGGCATCGTCATCGCCATCATCGGCATCTTCGTAGGCGCGCTTTGTCTGAACCTGGTCGATAAGCTCGTCCCCCACCTGCACAAGCTGATGGGACCCGATCAAGAAGCACACCAGCATAATGCAGATCTGAGCAAGGTCTTGCTGTTTGTTGCAGCCATCGCTATCCATAACCTCCCCGAGGGCATTGCCGCGGGCGTTGGCTTCGGCTCCGGAAATACCGCCGAGGCGTTGGTGATCGCAGGCGGTATAGCTCTGCAGAACATCCCCGAGGGTATGGTCATCATCGCGCCCATGCTGGCGGCAGGCGTTTCGCCGCGGAAGACCTTCGTTTGCGCCGCTCTGACCGGTGTCATCGAGGTGTTGGGAACTCTCATCGGCTATTTTGCCGTGACGGTTGCAAATGCGATCCTGCCCTTTGCGCTGGCGTTCGCGGGCGGCACCATGCTCTACGTCATCAGCGACGAGATGATCCCCGAGACTCACGCTCACGGCTCCGAGAGAGGTGCAACTTGGGCACTGCTGGCAGGCTTTTGCCTGATGCTGGCCACCGACGTGCTGCTGGGGTGATTCGATATTGAAAATCCCGCCGGAATGCGGGATTTTCGTTTTACTTCCAACAAAAACGCAGGTGCGTATACGCTGTTGCGGACTTGTGGCTACAATAATCATGAGGTGAAACATATGAGCGTCAAAGATGTTGTAGTCGATCGTTTTCTAGAGTTGTGCCGAGAAAGAGGCATCAGGATCAATGAGCTTGCCAATCTGTCGGGCGTTACTCCGTCCACCGCATACAGTATGATGGATAAAAATCGAAGAGACGTGTCGATCATTACGATCAAGAAGTTTTGTGACGGTCTTGACATTACTTTGGGCGAATTCTTTTCTGCGCCCGCATTTGACAACTTGGAGCAGGAACTTGTATAGGTGAAAATTCCAAGTTATCCCCTTGTCAACACAGTAAAACTGTGCTATACTAAGCCTATCTAAGAATCACTCTACGGAGGTATTTCCATGTATCATTTTCCCATCGGAGCCATGCTGGACTCCTTCCTGCTCCCCGACGCCGAGGCGATCCGCCGTGCCGCATCCATTGGCGCAAAGGGCGTGCAGATGTATTCCACTACAGGCGCACACTCGCCCGAAAATATGACTCCCGCCAAGATTCGCGAGCTGATGTCTATGATGAACGACAGCGGACTGGTTTTCTCCGCCCTCTGCGGCGACCTGGGTCACGGCTTTGGCAATGCTGAGCTAAATCCACGACTCATCGAAAAATCCAAGCGTATCCTGGAGCTGGCAAAGGAGCTGGGCACCGACGTGGTCACCACCCACATCGGCGTAGTTCCCGCCGATCCCACCCACGACCGCTACAAGATCATGCAGGAGGCCTGCCACACCCTTGCCGAGTACGCCGACTCGCTGAATGCTCACTTTGCTATTGAGACCGGTCCGGAGACCGCTATCGTGCTGAAAAACTTCCTCGACTCTCTCGGCTCCCGCGGCGTTGCGGTCAACCTTGACCCCGCCAACTTCGTGATGGTCACCGGCGACGATCCCGTGCAGGCGGTCTACACTCTGAAGGACTACATCGTCCACACTCATGCAAAGGACGGTATCCGCATCTATGAAAAGGATCCCGAGATCGTTTACGGTGTCAAGATGGATGCACTGGCTCATCTGGGCAGATCTTATCAGGAACTGCCGCTGGGGCAGGGCGGGGTAGACTTTCCGAACTATCTGAAAGCGCTGGACGAGATCGGCTACCGCGGCTTCCTCACCATCGAGCGGGAGTGCGGAGCAGATCCCGCCGCAGACATCGCAATGGCGGCAGACTTCCTGCGCTCCATCATTGCGGCAAACTAAAGGAGAATCACAAACATGGCATACAAAATTGGTATTATCGGCGTAGGCAGCATTTCGCTGGAACATATTCAGGCATATATTGCAAATCCCGAGACCGAGCTCTACGCATTCTGCGACATCAACGAAGACCGTCTGAACTATATGGGCAAGAAGTACGGCGTGACCCGTCTGTACACAAATCTGGACGACATGCTGGCGCTGGAAGAGCTGGATGCTGTCAGCGTTTGTACTTGGAACAACGGCTACGCGCCTTGCAAGATCGCTGACCTGAAGGCAGGTAAGCACGTTCTTTGCGAAAAGCCTATGGCACTGAACGCAGTCGAAGCAGAAGAAATGAAAAAGACCGCCGAAGAGTGCGGTAAGCTGCTGATGATCGGCTTCGTGCGCCGTCACGGCAACGACTGCAAGCTGGTCAAGCAGTTTATCGATACCGACTACTTCGGAGAACTCTACTACGCTAAGGCGACCTACCTGCGCCGTCACGGTAATCCCGGCGGCTGGTTTGCCGACGTCACACGCAGCGGTGGCGGTCCCCTCATCGACCTAGGCGTACACGTCATCGACCTTGTTCGCTACCTGATGGGCGGTCCCAAGCCTGTGTCGGTCTACGGTGCCACCTTCCATAAGCTGGGCGACCGTCCCGGCGTAGCCCGCAATCCCGGCGCATACCGCTCCGCAGGTGCAACCGACAACGATCCCGTCACCGTAGAGGATCTGGCATCCGCTATGATCCGCTTCGACAATGGCTCCGTCCTCCACATTGAGGCGGCGTTCGACCTGAACCTGAAGAAGGACGAGGGTAAGATCGAGCTCTTCGGCACCAAGGGCGGCGCTAAGCTGGATCCCGAGCTGGAAATGTACACCGTGGTCAACGGCTACATGGCAGACGTGAATCTCACCGTTCCCACCGCGCTCTCTTTCAACGGTCTCTTCCAGAACGAGATCAATCATTTCATCGATTGCGTCGCAGGACGCACCGAGTGCATCGCGCCTGCCAAGGACGGTGTCGTGCTGATGAAGATCCTCGATGCCATCTACCGCTCTGCACAAACCGGTCACGAAGCGGTGATCGAGTATTAACGCCGAGAAGAAAGAAAAACGAATCCACGACGGTCATCGGGATCGGATGCGGGAGAAATTCCGTCAAGGGGGCGGGGAAGCCCTTGCCGATCACGAGATTTTGGAAATGCTTCTCTTTTACAGCATTCCCCGAATCAATACCAACGAGACTGCTCACCGACTCATCGATCATTTCGGTGGTCTGTCGGGCGTGCTGTCAGCCAAACGCCACGAGTTGACCGCCGTCCCCGGAGTGGGAGCACAGAGCGCCGATCTGATCTGTCTGATGGCGGAGCTGTATCGCCGCGCAGAAGCCGAGGATAGCAAAACTCCACGATATTTCAAGGATTTGGACGATGTAGGACGGTATTTAGTGAAGCAGCTGGACGGACTTGCCCGAGAGCGGGTACTGCTCCTTTTGCTGACCGCCGATTATAAGCTGATCGCCACCCATCAGATCAGCGAGGGAAGCGTGAACGAATCGAGTGTGGACGTCAGACAGATTATGGAGTACGCCATCATGGCGAAGGCATCTCATATCGTGCTGGCGCATAACCATCCCGATCCCATGCTGATACCCTCTCAAGTAGACGAATCGGTGTCCATCTCGCTGATGCACGCCGCCTCGATCATGGGAATTAACCTATGGGAACACGTTCTGGTGTCCGACGGCAAATACGTCTTCATCCTGCGGGAAATGCTCAGTCGCAAGCCCTATTCGTCCTTGGACAAATACACAAATAAACCAAAAACCGGAAAATAAGAGCGATAGAGTAAAACTCTCCTGACCGCAAGGTCAGGAGAGTTTTGTTTGGATGAGTGCTTGGATACACCTGTTCCGACAGGTTCTATGTCAGGAGATGCTCAGACTCATTGCAATGTTGCTGTTCTCTCCGTCTTCGGGAACCGTCAGCTTACCCGCGTTGATCACATCGCGAACGGTACACATACGGAGATTCCACAGTTCATATGTGGCATAATACGCGAGCTTGTTATGCAGTGCTCCGTTGCTACTGATTTGCAGAAGAGCGATCAACTGATCGTAAAGCTTCTGAACATCGTTCAGAGCAAGTTGGAATCCGGGATGAGCTAATATTACGTTGTCGATCTCATCCATTTGCCCGGGGTAGAGTACCAGCAGGTCGGGGACCACATTGCCGTCCCCATCAGCATGTGCCAATTTGTTGTCGATTTTTTCCCAAGTGTTGATTTCGGCAAAGCTGAGATCGGAAATCTTGCGGTGCTTCTTCAGTATTTCAGCCAGCAACAAGATTTCATTATCGGAAAATCTGTCCAGTCTGCCGCTAAGTCCCAGATCCCATCCCCAGAGGTCGTATCTGAAATCGGGAAACTCAACACTTTTTCCACCGTAGCCGCAGTGCAGATTTTCAGGAAGCGTAGTATTTTCATAGCCGGTGATATACCAGGTTCCGCCGTTTGCGAGCGATGTGTTGGAAAAGTAGTCATATCTACCGTCTACTCTATCTGCCAGCATATCTACGGTGTGCAGAAGAAGCCAGTAGATGAGATCTTCATCCGACAGGTTATCGCCGATGCCTTTATCTCGGATTGCGGGGAGGGAAGCGGCAACCACCTCGTACAGCTTTAGGCTTCTTTGGGTCGTATTCTTCTGAAACAGTTCATAGAGCGTAAGCTGACACTCCTTGTCCTGAATGAAGAAATTTGTAATGTATTTGTCCTTGATAGGTTTGAGCAGGTCGAGTTCGATTAAATGCTTGACCTCGTCCTCCATGTATGGCATCGCCACGCCCAACTCAATAGACAGTTCCTCCATTGTGGAGGGATTGTTGCTTGCTTCCAGCAGGATATTCTTTACAATGCTTCGTCCAAATGCTTCAAGGAGTTTATCAAAACGCGCCATATCCTGTTGGGGAGCGGCGTATTGGATATTGAATCCAATATTCTCCGGTTTATAACTCTTACTACCAAATTCTCTTGCCATATTCATACCTTCTTTCAAAATATTGCGCGATCGGAACAGTTTGGATTTCACCGTTCCTTCGCTGAGATGAAGTGATTTTGCAATATCGGACACCTTGCGGTCCTCGATGTAAAACGCTACGATTACGTCTCGGTAGTCTGCCGAGATAAACGCCAATTCACGGCGCAGGAGTTTTAGTTCCTCACTGTGGATCACGCGTTCCTCCACGCTCTCCTCGGACGCAATATCGGCAAAATCCTCGAGATCGGTTCCGGATACCGTCTCGGCTCGGCGGTGCTTGCGTTCTGCCCAATGACTGTAGCAGTTCCGGGCGATTTGCCACACCCAAGCAGAGAAGTGCTGGGGGATAGTTCCGCTTCGCAGGGCAGTGAGGATGGCGAGGGATACTTCAGAGGTTAGCTCTTCGGCCTCGGTGGGATTGCCTGTGCGCTTCAGGCAAAAGTAGAAGAGCTTCTCAAAGTAGTCTCGGGAAAAGGTTTCGACCAAACGGTCGGCGATGGTGGTGTCGTGCATTTTGTTCACTTCCTCTCTTTGCTCAGATAGTGTGAAATATGCGAATTTGGTTGCACAGAATTTTGAAAAAATTCCCCAATTTCAGTAGGGGCGCGCATTGCGCGTCCGATGCTCTTGGATATATATGTGCAATCTCTACGATGGCT
>JAFTPF010000098.1 GCA_017463445.1 Clostridia bacterium | reverse complement strand
GGTCTCAAGAGTATCACCGAACACCTTGGCTCCTCCGATGTCCCCCGCGTCAAGCTGGGCGTCGGGCAGAAGCCCCATCCCGAATACGATCTTGCCGACTGGGTACTGAGTAATTTCACCGCAGACGAGCGCAAGCGGATGAACGAAGCTGCAGAACACGCTGTGGACGCCTGCCGCCTGATCGTAGCGGGCAAGACCGACGAAGCAATGAACCGCTTCAACTGATAATCATATGATCCGACATTTAGAACGCTATATGACCGAGCGGCGAGAGTTCAAGGAACTGTCAAGCACGCTCAAGGAAAAGCGGCACCGCCCTCTCCCTCTGCTGGTCACGGGGCTGTCCGAGGGCGCACGGTCTATGCTCATCGCCTCTCTGTGCGAGGAGCGGGTTCAGCAAAACTCCCCGCTACTTCTGATCGTGCCAAACGAAAAGGAGATCGCCCGTCAGATCAGCGCCCTCTCCGATTTCGGGCTTCGCTGTAAAGGCTACACGCTCCGCGATTTTATGCTCCGCAACATCACCGCCTCTCATGAGTATGAACATGAGAGGCTTTCGGTGTTGTATTCGATCCTAAACAATACCTGCGACGTGGTGCTGACCACCCCCGACGCGGCTATTCAGTACACAATGCCCCAGGATGTTCTGGCGTCCCGTATCCGCCGTGTCAGACTCTGCGATCCCTGCGACCCGATGGAGCTGCGCCGCTTCCTGACCGAATGTGGCTATACTGCTGTGGAAATGGTAGAATCCCACGGTCAATACTCCCATCGCGGCGATATTCTCGATATTTTTCCGCCCCAATCGGAAGCCCCCGTGCGTCTGGAGTTCTTCGGTGACGAGATCGATCGGATGTCCTTCTTCGACGTGATGAACCAGCGACGCACAGATGATCTGGAGGAGTTAACGCTCGCCCCCGTGCGGGAGGTCATCCCAACCGCAACGCAGAAAGAAGCGTTGCGCGAACTCATTCTGAAAGAAGCAAAAAAGAAAGGGAAGTCCGATGCTGCCCGCAAGACACTGCTGGAAGAAGCGGAAACACTTGCCGGCGACCGCGAGCTTTCCTGCATCGATAAATATATCGCATGGCTCTACCCTCAGAAGGAATGTCTCATCGATTATTTCGTTGAGGATGCATTGGTGATCGCCGAGGACTATTCCGCCCTCTCCGACCGTCTGCGCTCCTGGGATCTGACTGATGGCGACACGACCGTTTCCATGCTGGAAGCAGGCCTTCTGAATGCGGAGCATGCCGAGCACGCCCGTAGCTCTGCGTGGTTTGATGAGTGGCTGAAGAGTCGAAGCACCGTGATCATCAACAGCTTTGCCATCTCCATGTCGGGGATGGAGCTGACCGGGATTTACACCTTCCAGAGCAATCAGACCTCCGGCTTTGCCGACAACCTGCCGCTTCTTCTGGAAGAGATCACAAGCTACCGTGACAAGGGGTATCGTATCGCCATCCTCTGTGAAGGCAATCAATCGGCGAAGAACCTGCTGGCTACACTGGTTGAAAACGATATCACTGCGTCCATTGCCGATACAAATGCGGAAGTTCAGATCGTAGTCGCCCCCTCAGTTCCCGGATTCGAGCTTCGCCTTGCTAAATTCGCCGCACTGTCGGTCTGCAAGGGCGGCATCGGCGTCAGCGGTAAGCGTAAAACGGGTCAAAAAGCCGCCGCCAAAAAGAACGCAGCAGAAAAGATCATGGCGTATAGCGACCTTACCGAGGGGGATCTCGTGGTCCACTCGGGACACGGTATCGGTCAGTATCTGGGGCTGGAAAGTCTCACTGTGGCAGGCATACGCCGTGACTTCGTCAAGATCCGCTATGCGGGCGACGATATGCTCTATCTGCCTTGCAATCAGCTGGATATGCTCTCCAAGTATATCGGTAACGGCGGTGACAATTCTGCCGTTCATCTTTCCCGCATGGGCGGTGCAGAATGGGGAAGAGCGAAGGCTAAAGCAAAGGCTGCTACCAAAGAGATGGCGAAAGAGCTGATCCAGCTCTACGCCGCTCGCGTTCGCAAAAAGGGATTTGCGTTCTCCCCCGACGATGCGATGACCCGTGAGTTTGCCGACACCTTCGAATATGATGAGACCGAAGGTCAGCTTTCCGCTATTGAAGACATCCGCCGTGATATGGAGGCAGACTATCCCATGGATCGTCTCCTCTGCGGAGACGTTGGTTACGGCAAGACAGAGGTCGCGCTCCGTGCCGCCTTCAAGGCGGTGATGAGCGGAAAGCAGGTTGCGATTCTCGTTCCTACCACAATTCTTGCTCTCCAGCATTATCAAACCCTATTGTCCCGTATGCGCGGCTTTGCCGTCAACGTGGATATGCTCTCCCGTTTCAGAAACAGCAAACAGCAAGCCCTCTCCCTCCGAAAGCTGGAGAGGGGCGAGACAGACATCGTCGTCGGCACTCACCGTCTGCTATCCAAGGACATCAAGTTCCACGATCTGGGACTGGTGATCGTGGACGAGGAGCAGCGCTTCGGCGTGGGACAAAAGGAGAAACTGAAACAGCTGACCGAAAACGTGGACGTTCTCACCCTCACCGCAACGCCTATCCCCCGTACGCTGAATATGGCGATGAGCGGCATCCGTGATATGTCGGTGCTGGAGGAAGCTCCCGGCGAGCGTCAGCCCGTCCAGACCTACGTTACCGAATACGACCGAGGCGTCATTACCGAAGCCCTTCGCAAGGAACTTCGCCGTGGCGGTCAGGTCTTCTACCTTTGTAATAATATTGAGCGACTTCCGTATATCGCTCAGCGGCTGCAGACCGATCTGCCCGATGCGCGCATCGCCGTTGCAAACGGTCAGATGGATAAGGAAGAGCTGTCCGACATTTGGCACTCGATGATCGTCGGCGAGACCGACATTCTCATATGCACCACCATCATCGAAACCGGTGTAGACGTACCCAACGCCAACACACTGATCATCGAAAACGCCGACGCCATGGGACTTTCCCAGCTTCACCAGATTCGCGGTCGAGTGGGACGCTCCTCTCGCCGTGCCTACGCTTACTTTACCTTCCCACAGAACAAGGTTCTGTCCGAGGTTTCCTCCAAGCGGCTGGATGCCATCCGTGACTTCACCGAGTTCGGTGCCGGCTTCAAGATCGCCATGCGCGACCTGGAGATCCGCGGTGCGGGCAATATCCTGGGTGCCGAACAGCACGGTCATATGTCGGGCATTGGCTACGACCTTTATATGAAACTGCTGAACGAAGCCATTCTGGAGGAGAAGGGGCAGACTACGGTCAAGACCGTGGAATGTACCATAAGTGTCGGCATTGACGCCTATATTCCGGAAAAATACGTCCGCAGCTCTAATCACCGCATGGAAGCCTACAAGAAGATCTCGCTGATCCGCTCACAGGCAGACCTTTACGACATTACCGACGAACTGCTGGACCGTTACGGCGATCCGCCCAAGCCGGTTTCGAATCTATTGAAGATTTCGCTCCTGCGTGCGCTCGGTTCACAGGCGGGCATCAGCAAGATCGAACTGAAGGGAAATACCGCGCTTTTCTATCCTGAACAGTTTGATCTGAAGCCATGGATCGCTCTTGGCAAAAAGAATTATTCGGTACAGGTCATCCCCGGCAAGACGCCCTGCGTTTCGCTGAAAGTGGATAAAGCCTCCGCACCGGACACCACGTCCGAGGCATTGAAGCTCTATCTGCAACTCCGGGATAACCCTGTCTGATCTGTACTAGACTGTACTATATCGGAGGAATTTCTGAAATCAATGATCATCAAAATTGTGTCGATCCTCTTGACCGCACTCTGCCTGCTTCCCGTGGCTGCCTGTTCGTCTGCCGGCGGGGAAGTGGTGATGGAGTACGAAGGCTACACCGTCACCGAAGGTATGTATCTGTACTGGATGAAGACTTGGAAGGATCACTACGTCACCAATTATGCCGACGTTGAGGATACCGACGCCTTCTGGACTTCGCTGAACGAGTCCGGCGTAACCAACGAAGAGTATATCACTACGAACATCAAAACCCGCATCCGCTACTATCTGATCGGGCAGAAGCTCTTCGATCAGTACGGTCTGAAGCTGTCCGATGAATCCAAAGCAAAGATCCAAGCCGATCTGAATGCACAGATCGATTATTTCGGTTCCAAAAGCGAGTACAACGCACACTTGGATGAAGAATACGGCATCAATCTGTCGGTTCTGGAAAAGATCTATACCTATGAGGAAAAGTACACACAGGTGTACGAGTATCTCTACTCCACCACAGGTAAGCTGACCGCCACCACCAAGGAGCTGGACGACTACTATCAGTCCTACTACGCCCGCGTCAAGTATGTAATGTTCATGAAGAATACCAAATACGTTTACGACGAGGAAGGCAAGCGCGTGACCGATTCCAGCGGTTACTACAAAATGGAAGATCTCACCGAAGAAGAGAAGTCACAGGTAACTGCCACCGTCAACGAAGTGTTCGACGCGGTCAAAGGCGGTTCCAATATTGCCGACTATTTTGACAAGTATATGACTGAGTTCGGTTTCGATGCGGCATCCTATCCCAACGGCTTCTATATCACCGCGGACGAGTACGCACAGCATACCGCCGAGGTCACCAACGCCGCTCTGTCTATGGAAGTAGGCGAGGTGCGGCTGGTGGAAAACGACGCCTGTTACTTTGTAGTGGAAAAGTATGATCTGATCGATCAGGCTTACAATACCGAGGTCGACAGCGATCAGTTCACCTATCTGGTCAGCTACTGCAACAGCGAAAAGTTCATCAAGCATTTTGAAGAGCTCTCCAAGAGCATCGACATAAAAGAAGATCTGCTGAACCAATACCGCTTGAAGGATCTTTAAGGAGTAACTATGAAAGTTTCGATCGTAACCTTCAATCTCCGCATGGATAACAAGCATGACGGCGAAAACTATTTTTTTAACCGTGCGCCGTTTATTCTGGAAACGATTCAAGCGAAAAAGCCTGATATTCTCTGCTTTCAGGAAGCAACTGCCAAGATCCTGAATTGGCTTCGGGAGAATCTCACCGAATACACCGTTGCCGGAATCGGGAGAGGGAAGGACTTCTCCGACGAAGCCAATCCCGTCGCCTTCCGCAAGGATCGTTTCGAGCTTTTCGGACTGGACCAGTTCTGGCTGTCTCCCACTCCCCACGTCCCCGGCTCCCGCTATCTGGTTCAGTCGCCCTGTCCCCGCATCTGCGTGACCGCCACCCTGCGTCCCGTGGGAGAGGGAAGACTGATCCGCATCTACAACACCCACCTCGATCACGTCAGTAAGCAGGCGCGTTCAAACGGACTGTCCAGTATCATGCATCGCATCAGCGAAGATGCCGCCGCATTCAAAACACCGCTCCTGCTGACCGGTGATATGAATGCTGATCCCACCGAGCCCTGCATCCGTGAGGCGATCGAAGCGGGGCTGATCGACTTCACCGAATCCGTAAAGACTACCTTCCACGACTTCGGGCGTCTGAAGGAGGATTGCAAGATCGATTATGTTTTTGCAAACAAAAAATGCAAGCTGAAGGACGTGGAGGTCTGGGACTACATAAAGGACGGTCTGTATCTGTCGGATCACTATCCGGTGGAGTGTGTGGTGGAAGTGTGATGCTCTATTAAAAAATTATCAATTTTTCAAAAAAATTCTCAAAACCTATTGCATTTTCAAAAAACTATGCTATAATAGTATCGTAAACATCGTAGAAGTATGGAAGAGCGTGCAAACGCTCTTCTTTCTTGTAAAAAGAAGAAAGGGAAATGTATGGCAAAATCAAATACCGGCATCGCCGCCAAGATCAGACCGGCGCTTGAGCCGGTGATCGAAAATCTCGGCTACCGCATTTGGGACATCGTATACGTCAAGGAAGGCGCAGACTACTATCTGCGGATCACCATCGACCGCGACGAGGGCGTGGACATCGACGGCTGTGAGCTGGTCCACCGCGCCATCGACCCTGTGCTGGATGAGCTGGATCCTATTCAGGACGCGTACTATCTGCAGGTCGAATCCCCCGGACTGGAGCGCGAGCTGCGCACTCCCGAGCACTTTGTTTATTGCAACGGACAGAAGATCGTTGTGAAGCTCTACAAAGCCATCGAGGGACAGAAAATGCTCACCGGCGTGCTGTCTACCGAGGACGGCAAGGAGATCACCCTGACTACCGCAGGCGGCACGGTCACGCTTCCCATTGAATCCATCGCAAAAGCAAATATCCTGTTTGAATTTGATTGATACAACGAAAGGAATCCAAAAATGAATAACGAATTCTTCGCAGCGCTGGAGCTGCTGGAAAAAGAAGAAGGCATCGCAAAAGAATACATGATGCAAAAGGTAGAAGCAGCCCTCATCAGCGCGTACAAGCGTGACTTCGGCGGTTACAGCAACGTCAAGGTAGTCATCGACGAGGTCAAGAAGGACGTGAAGGTCTACCAGCAGAAGGAAGTAGTGGAAGA
Source organism: Clostridia bacterium (assembly GCA_017463445.1). Taxonomy (GTDB): domain Bacteria; phylum Bacillota; class Clostridia; order Oscillospirales; family CAG-272; genus CAKSQF01. The sequence continues at coordinate 13,986 of JAFTPF010000098.1, read as the reverse complement.
GGTGGAAGATCCCATCACCCAGATCAATCTTGCTGATGCGAAAAAGCGCAGCCGCCGCGCCGTGATCGGCGATGTGATCGACATCGAGGTGGATCCCAAGAAGTTCCGCCGTCTGTCCGCTCAGAACGGTAAACAGGTCATCATCCAGGGTAGCCGCGAGGCAAAGCGCGAAAAGGCAGCCCGCGCTTACGAGAGCAAGCGCGAGGAGATCATCAACGCCCGCGTCAGCCGCGTCGATCCCGAGAACGGCAACGTGATCGTAGAGACCGCAAACGGACACGCCACTCTGCTGGCGACCGAACTGATCCCCGGCGAGCGCTTCGTTGCCGGTGACCACATCAAGGTGTTCATTTCCGAGGTCAACCGCGAGATGCGCGGACCGCTGGTCACACTCTCCCGTACCCATCCCAATTTCGTTAAGCGTCTGTTTGAGCTGGACGTTCCCGAGATTCAGGACGGCACAGTCGTCATTAAGAGCATCACCCGTGAGCCCGGCTCCCGTACCAAGATGGCAGTTTACTCCCAGGATGAAAACGTGGATCCCGTCGGTACCTGTATCGGTAACCGCGGTATGCGTATCAACGCCATTATCAAGGAACTGAACGGCGAGAAGATCGATGTCATCCGCTACAGTGAGAAGCCCGAGGAATTCATTGCAGCCGCTCTCGCGCCCGCATCGGTCCGCGAGGTCATTCTGGACAGTGAGCGTTCCTGCCAGGTACTGGTAAACGAAGATCAACTCTCTCTGGCAATCGGTAAGGTCGGACAGAACGCCCGTCTTGCCGCAAGACTGACCGGATTCAAGATCGATATCAAAACGAAGTAATCACGGAGGTGTCGCCTTTGGCTAACAACAACAATCCGAAGATTCGAAAACAGCCGGAGCGACGGTGTCTCGGCTGTATGCAATCCTTTCCCAAGAAAGAGCTGATCCGTCTCGTCCGCACCCCGGAAGGGAACGTTGAACTGGACTTCATCGGCAAGAGATCGGGACGAGGCGCATACATCTGTAAGAGTGCCGCCTGCTTCAAAAAGGCACGCAAGGCAGGCCGCTTCGAGCGGAATCTGGAATGCGTGATCCCCGACGCAGTGTACGACCGTCTGGAGGTGGAGCTTTCTGAAACACGATAAATTTCTGAATATGCTCGGGCTCGCCAAAAGAGCCGGAAAGCTTGCCGCAGGTACTCCCGCGGTAACCGCGGAGGTCCGTGCACATAAAGCATTGCTGGTACTCCTGACGTCCGACGCCGCCCCCAACGCGGTCAAGCGGATCACCGATTCCTGTGCAAGTCACAGCACTCCGCTGATCACCGTTCGCTACACCAAATCGGAAATCGGTGCGGCCATTGGTCAATCGGGCGAGGTAGCGGCAGCAGCACTGCTGGATCACAATTTCAAAAAGGCGATACTCACTATCCTAGAAACAGATATGACAGAGGCGGGTAACACTTATCCGCAGGAGGTGCAATAAATGGTAGAAATTGGTAAGTACAAGGTCAGTAACCTTGCCAAAGATCTGAAGCTGAAGAATAAAGACGTGACCGATCTGTTGGAGAAGAACGGCTTCCCTGGCAGAACCCATTCCTCGGTTCTCAGCGCAGACGAATACAGTTTTCTGATGAACTATTATATGACGCAGAATCAGATCGTGGACATCAACTCCTATATGGATAAGAAGACCCAGATCGTCGATCCCGCGATCATCAAGCTGATAAAGACGCCCGAGGCTCCCAAGGCAGCCGCAAAGCCCGCGCCTAAAGTTGAACAGGGCAAGACCGAGCAGCCAAAGGCTGAGTCCGCAAAGGTCGAAAAGCCCGCCGCGAAGGAGACTCCTAAGCCCGCACAGGAAACGAAAAAAGCGGCTCCTACTGCAGAGCGGAAGCCCGAGCAGAAGCCCGAACAAAAAGTCGCAGAGCCAAAGCTCGAGCAGAAGGTGCAAAAGAAGCCTCACGTGCAGGAGCAGAGAAAAAATCCCGCAGATCGCTTTGCCAATCTTCCTACTCAGCAGGCACAGAAGCCCGCCAAGAAAGAAGAAAAGCCTGCCAAGGACAAGAAGGATCGTCCTCAGACCCTCCAACGCAACGTCAAGACCACTACCGAGGTAACAACCTCTACCGACGCAGTGACCTCCGGATACACCGGCAACAAGGCCGGTACCCGCGTGGTTGATACCCGTGCGTCCAACGTGGATCTGTCCAAGTACGACGAGCGTCTGGATCATCTGGCAAGCAACGACAAAGCAGCCGGCGGAAAGAGCAGCGGATTTGATTCCAACCGTCAGAAGCTGAAGAAGCAGAACAACAATAACCAGAAGGGCAGCAAGCCCGAATGGAACAAGGGCGGTAAGCAGGGTAAAAACAAAAAGGACGCTCCCAAGCCCGTCAAACAGCAAGTCAGCATTACCGTTCCCGACGAGATCTCTGTCGGCGAGCTGGCATCCCGCCTGAAGGTTACCGCTGCCGAGGTCATCAAGCGCTTGATGATGCTGGGCGTTATGGCAAGCGTCAACCAGATCATCGACTACGATACCGCCGAATATGTCGGTACAGAGCTGGGTGCCATCGTTTCCAAGGAAGTTGTCGTCACCATCGAAGACAAACTCTTCGACGACAGCGAGGACGCAGAAGAGAACCTGGTCGAGCGCGCACCTGTCGTTTGCGTTATGGGTCACGTTGACCACGGTAAGACCTCTATTCTGGACTCCATCCGTCACGCCAACATCGCCGCAGGCGAGGCTGGCGGTATTACCCAGCACATCGGTGCGTACCGCGTTAACATCGACGGTAAGGACATCACCTTCCTGGATACTCCCGGTCACGAAGCCTTCACCGCAATGCGCGCCCGTGGCGCAATGGCCACCGATATTGCTATTCTGGTCGTTGCCGCAGACGACGGCATCATGCCGCAGACTATCGAGGCGATCAACCATGCCAAAGCTGCCAATATCGACATCATCGTTGCCATCAATAAGATGGATAAATTCGGTGCCGATCCCGAAAGAATCAAGCAGGAAATGACCCAGTACGGTCTGGGTCCCGAGGAATGGGGCGGCGACGCCATCTGCGTTCCCGTATCCGCACTCACCGGCATGGGCATCCCCGATCTTTTGGAAAATGTTCTGCTGGTCACAGAAGTAAAGGGTCTGCGCGCCAATCCCAACCGCCGTGCGAAGGGTATCGTCATTGAAGCACGCCTTGACAAGGGACGCGGTCCCGTTGCCACCGTGCTGGTACAGAACGGTACGCTGAAGGCAGGCGACGTTGTAATCGCAGGTACTGCGGTTGGTCACGTCCGTGCCATGACCAACGACAAGGGCAAGGTTCTCAAGACTGCAGGTCCCTCCGTTCCCGTTGAGATCATCGGTTTGTCCGAGGTTCCAGAGGCAGGCGACGAGTTTGCCGCAGTAGAAGACGAGCGCATGGCTCGTGAGCTGGTTGAAAAGCGTAAGCAAGAACTCAAGGAAGCCGAATTCCGTGCCAATGCAAAGGTTTCTCTGGACGCGCTCTTCGCCCAAATTAGTGACGGTGCCAAGGAACTGAAGATCATCGTCAAGGCAGACGTAGGCGGTTCCGCCGAAGCTGTCAAGGCATCGCTGGTGAAGCTTTCCAACGAGGAAGTCAAGGTCAGCGTCATCCACTCCGCAGTCGGCGGCATCACCGAGGGCGACGTAATGCTGGCATCTGCATCCAACGCCATCATCGTAGGCTTTAACGTTCGTCCCGACCGCGGCGCACTGGATAGTGCCGAGCGTCAGAAGGTTGACATCCGCACCTACCGCATCATCTACGAGTGCATTGAAGAGATCGAGGCGGCAATGAAGGGTATGCTGGCTCCCAAGTTCAAGGAAAGCCTGCTGGGTCACGCAGAGGTTCGTCAGACTATCCGCGTTCCTAACGTGGGTACTATCGCAGGTTCGTATATCACCGACGGTAAGATCAACCGTAACGCTCAGATTCGTGTCGTCCGCGACGGCATCGTGATCTTTGAAGATAAGATTTCCTCCCTCCGTCGCTTCAAGGACGACGTGAAGGAAGTTGCACAGGGCTACGAGTGCGGTATCGGTCTCGACCGCTTTAACGACATCAAGGAAGGCGACGTCCTCGAAGCCTTCGAAATGGTGCAGATTTAATGTATTTGAGGCTCCGCCTCAAACTCCGGCAGGAAACTTCTTGAAAGAAGTTTCCTGCACCTTCAAGAACTATTATAAAGCCCGACGAATACTCGTCGGGCGGGTAAAGTGAATCGCTCCGAGTGTTGGATATGCTGTATCCAATGCTCGGAGCATTTTTGTAAATAACATTCAAGAAAGCGGTTTGGGTCAAGACAGATATCCTTTTCTATGTTATAATTGTATCATCAACCAAGCGCGCACAGGTTAGATTCTATATGGAGGTTATCATAATGGAAAACAGCGAACTGATTAGCAAGGCACTCGATTATATCCGCCAAAGTGCCTCTAACAGCGATCTAACTGTAGAGAATGTAGCCTGCAATGCAGGTTTTTCTACCGACTATTTTGGAAAGATTTTTTTGGCGCATACAGGTTTCACGGTAATGGAATATGCGAGATTCGTAAAACTACGTCAGGCGTCAAAGCTTCTTGCCACTACCGATAAAGATATTTTGGATATTGCTCTGACTTGCGGATATGAATCTCATGAAGCGTTTACTCGTGCATTCAAAAAGCAATATGATCAAACACCTCGCGAGTATCGTGAGAAGATGAGAAATACTACCATGTATTATGGCGATATATATCCTTCCACTATCGGAAACCGATTGATGCATAAATATCCGCAGTTTAAGTTGCAGAATCGCGACGAAGCCATTGATTATTTGTTGGAAAAAGATGCTATCCGTTGGGGCCATGAAGCCGTTACCATTCGCGTGAACGGTAGTACAATTTTATGCGAAAACGATTCGCTGGAAAACGGATTTATCTCTGCTACCGAATGGGGAAATGATGGTTTTGAATTGATGATTTTTACAGAAAGTACAGATCAAATTGTGAAGTATCTGCAATTATTTTCCAATGAAAACTGTACAAAGGTGTTTTGTTCAACAGAAAATGAAGACACGATTCGAACCGTGTTGAATAATCGTGGATTCGATTATCATTCCATTCAAACGATTCCTTGCAAAGTTTGTCGGAACTTGCAAGATAGAGTAGGCGTACCCCAAAATGTTTCTTTGCGAGAGGTGATCGCATCTGACTGGAATGAATTACAGGATTGGGCGATTAGATCGGGGTACAACGGGAACTGGATGAGCGCAATTCATTCGGAATTATTCCGTGAAAGAACACCGAGGAGTCCTGTATTTGGAGTATACCGTAATGATGTACTGATCGGTCTCGCGTTCGGCGGCTTCCAAGAAACACACGCATTTGTTGTAAACAATTGTGTGTATACCGCACTCTCGCCCGGTGAAGATGAGTCAATTTATCGCTATGTATTTCAGTTTATGACCAATGAGGCGTTGAAGCGCGGAGCAGTGCCATTTGATGATATTCAATATCAGGGATCGGAAGCTGCTTGCGGCGCATTTGATTCGGCGCAAATGGGATATGAAACGATGTACAATCGTTATGTGATAAAGTAAATCATCAAGGCTTGACAATCCCACACAAAACCGTTATAATAAAGGCATCGGGCGACCGATGCCTTTATTTCAGTTTCGAGGATAGTATGAAAGTTAGGATCAAGAAAGTCGAATCGTTCGACTACGTTGAAGTTTCTTCAAAATACTGATCGTTCAAAGGTCGATGGTGCTCAAATGTTCAACCTTTGCTTGAGCATGAATATTATGTGGAGCTTGACATCCCCGAGATCTATTCATTGTCCGATCACCGCACCGGTAAAGCAATATGAAGACAATGTGTTATTCATCCAACTCGGCACAGCACTTGTGATGATTGAAACTGTAGCGGACGATCGGTTTAATTCGTTTATCGATCAATATGTGAGTTTTTTAATCGAAGCTATCAATCTATATGAAATTAGACTCAGGTAAAACATTCTGATAGAAGGAGCAGCTATGACACCGGATTGGCTTTTTACAACGAACAATGCCATCTGCGATCTGCGCACGGTTGGCGTGTTGATCAAAGATAACAAACTATTGGTTCAGCGTGATCGGGACGGGAGCGAATATGCTCTCCCGGGCGGTCATGTGAAGATCGGGGAGACTACCGAAGACGGACTGATTCGTGAATACCAGGAAGAGACAGGCGCCGATGTTCGTTGTCTGCGCTTGCTCTGGACCGAAGAATGCTTTTGGGAATGGAAGGGCAAACAAGCACACTGTATTACCTTCTATTATCTCATCGACCTCTGCGACGGCTTCGACATTCCCGATAATGGCGAATTCGTCTCCCACAAGGACAACTGCAACGTTTTGATCGGTTGGATGCCCATCGAAGAGTTGTCCAACGTCACCATTTACCCTGAATTTGTAAAAAAGTCGATCTCCCGCTTGAATGATCCTCCTCGGCATTTTGTGAGCAAATGTTAGACAATGATAAAATCAAAAGGTTTTGCTTCTGCGGTTACGATTGTACCCGATGCAAGACCTATCTCGCGACTTTCCGCGGTGACGAATCCCTCCGCCGAGAGTCTCAACAGTTTTATAAAAGAGGATTCGGATTGGACATCCCGCTATCCGAACTGCGTTGTTATGGCGGACGCTGCGAGCAGCCAATGCGCCTATGCGTGAATGCCCCTGGGTGCGCTGTGCAAAAGAGCGTGGGTTGACCGCCGCCTGTGCCGATTGCGGCGAGTATCCTTGCAAACCGCTTGCGGAATATCTGAACAAGTATGTGAATAAATGCAATCAGATTTAACCAATAACCCACCAATTGAAAGAGGTTACCTATGAATAACGAATTTCTCCCCATCACCCGCGCCGAATGCAAGGCACGGGGATGGGATGCTCCCGATTTTGTATACGTCTGTGGCGACGCATACGTTGACCATCCCAGCTTCGGACTGGCGATTATCTCCCGCGTGCTGGAGAATGCCGGCTTCCGCGTGGCGATCCTCTCTCAGCCAGACTATAAGTCCTGCGATGATTTTAAACGCTTCGGTAGACCTCGCCTCGGCTTTCTCGTTTCAAGCGGCAATATCGACTCCATGGTGGCACACTATACCGTGTCCAAGAAGAAGCGGAGCTACGACTATTACAGCCCCAGCGGAAAGATGGGACTTCGCCCCGACCGCGCGGTGATCGTCTACTGCAACCGCATCCGTGAGGCGTACGGTGACGTGCCGATCATCCTCGGCGGTCTGGAAGCGTCCCTGCGCCGCTTTGCCCACTACGATTACTGGGACAACAAAGTCCGCCGATCGGTGCTGGTGGACTCCCGTGCCGATCTTCTCACCTACGGCATGGGTGAGAACATCCTCTTGCGGATTGCAAAACTCCTCGACAAAGGCGTTCCCGTGAAGAAGATCCACGATGTGCGCGGTACCGTCTACCTCACCACTCCCGAGGACAAAATCCACTACGAGGTGGAGCAGGGATTTGATTATAACGATCTCAAAACCGACAAGGAGACCTACGCCAAGGCGTTCGCCATGCAGTATCGCAATCAGGACGCCATCAGCGGTAAGGCGCTTACTGAGTTTTACGACGGAAAAATGCTGGTGCAGAACCCGCCCATGCCGCCGCTGGAAAGGGAAGAGCTGGACAAGGTCTACGCCCTCCCGTACACCCGCCGCCCGCACCCCGTCTACGACAAAGACGGCGGCGTTCCCGGCATCACCGAGGTGGAGTTCTCGCTGACCCATAACCGAGGCTGTTTCGGCGCCTGCAATTTCTGCGCATTGGCTTTCCATCAGGGACGGAGCGTCCGCTCCCGCTCTATTGAAAGCGTGGTAAATGAAGCAAAACTTCTCACCACGCTCCCGGGATTCAAGGGATACATCCACGATATAGGCGGTCCTACGGCGAATTTCCGCTATCCTGCCTGCGATAAGCAGGTGGAGCATGGCGTCTGTACCCATCGCAAATGTCTCGCTCCTACGCCCTGCAAACAGCTCAAGGTAGATCACAGCGAGTATGTGGAACTGCTGAAGCGGGTGGAGGCTCTGCCCAAAGTGAAAAAAGTCTTCATCCGCTCGGGCATTCGATTCGATTATCTGGTCTACGATAAGGACGAGGCATTCTTCAAGAAGCTGGTACACGACCATGTCAGCGGCCAGCTGAAGGTCGCACCCGAGCATTGCTGCAACAGCGTCCTCGGCTACATGGGTAAGCCCTCCATCGAGGTCTATAACCGCTTCAAATCGCGGTATTTCGAACTCACCAAGAGCTTTGGCAAGGAGCAGTATCTGGTTCCTTATCTCATGTCCAGCCATCCAGGCAGTACCATAAAAGACGCTATTGAATTGGCACTCTACCTGAAAAAGAGCGGTTACGCCCCCGAGCAGGTGCAGGATTTCTATCCTACCCCCGGAACGGCATCCACAGTCATGTTCTACACGGGGCTGGATCCGTTCACTATGAAGAAGGTCTATGTTGCCACCGACTACGAAGATAAGAAGATGCAGCGTGCGCTCCTCCAGTGGAATCGAAAGGAGAACCACGAGACCATCCGCATCGCCCTTCGCAAAGCAGGACGCACTGATCTCATCGGCTACGGCGACGACTGTCTCGTACCGCCTGAGCGTGCAGGAAAGCCGAGCGCGCGGCCGGCAGGGAAGTTTACACCTCGCAGCGATCGCCCCGAACAAAGAAAAAATGCGCCTCGTGGAAGCAAAAGCAAAAAGAAATAGAGTACTCATATGAACGAAATAATCGAAAAAGAAATCGTTTCTTTGTATATCACAGCTCGCAAGACGGAACGAATCTTATACGAACTGTCATATCCACGAAAACGCGAACAATGCATTTGGACACTCAGCCGTTACTTTCGAAACGACGTGGTGACCGCCATAGATAAGCACAAAGCTACCGCGCAGGAGATCGTCCGACAAATGCTTGAACGGGGATATAATAACGAACAGTGCTATCTTTTATCAGGGGATCCCCAAACGGACGGCACCGAATGCACGCTCTCCGAAGCACTATCCAAAACTGACGTCGCAAGCCCGATGCTGGTCTACTCTCCGGAGCATAAGATCGCTTATTGGCAAGGGGAAGAGGAGCTTTCCGACACCGAGCGCATGATTTTAAGTAAAGGCTGATTCTTTTCCCGATCCCACCGAAAATTTTCAAAAAAGTCCTTGACAAAGGCTCGTGTTTATGCTATACTATAAACCGTCGTTGGGATGTGGTGTAGCGGCAGCACACGAGACTTTGACTCTTGTAGTAAAGGTTCAACTCCTTTCATCCCAGCCAGAAAAAAACGACAGGTTTCGACCTGTCGTTTTTTAATTTGCGTCCGCAGGACACTACATCGTTTGACCGAAGGTCAACCTTATTTCGTGGGAATCAAGAACATCTCATTCGTCATGCAAAAAAGTATAGGCACGATGCACAAAATATCCAAGCGCTAAACCTGTCGAAACCCAGCGGGTTTTATTGCCAGATAGAATTTATTGTCAATTTGCACAAAAATTCAAAATTACTATTGCATAATATAGAATAATCCTGTATAATCATTATACACCTACCTGAATGCTCCTCCGTAAAGGACACGCAGGAAGAAACGAAGGAGAATGTATCATGCTGACAAGAGAAACGATCGTAAAAAATGTAGCGGGACTCACCGCTAGACCGGCAACCGAATTCGTACTGAAAGCCAACACCTACCAATGCTCTATTTGGGTAGAGTACGGTGAGCGTAGAATTAACGCAAAAAGCTTGCTCGGCGTACTTTCTCTGAAGATCATGAAGAATATGACGGTATGCATTGTAACCGACGGTCCCGACGAAGCAGATGCAATGCAGGCGCTCTGCAATATGCTGGAGACTGAGTAATAAAAATTGCTCCAAGGACGCTCCTTGGAGCAATTTTTATAATTTCTGCACTTTTGTTATAAAATACATCTTGCATTTTGTCGAGATATGTGTTATAATAAAATACATGCAGTAAAATGTTGTGGCTCAGCGGCAGCATTTTAACGCTTCCTCGTCTTTGAAAGGACCAACTATGTTAGGCTATTATAACTACACAGTGATACTCACATATACATCTCTTGGTTCGGCAGTCGCCGGAATCTTCCTTGCAACCAAGGAACGTCCCTTCTGGGCATTGATATGTCTGATGATCTCCGGTCTGTGCGATGCCTTTGACGGTAAAGTAGCTCGTACCCGTAAAAACAGTACCGAAGAGGAAAAGCGATTCGGCATTCAGATCGATTCCCTCTGTGATCTCGTCGCATTTGGCGTACTTCCTTGTATGATCGGATATGCCATGGGAATGAAGAACGTTTGGTACGTACCGGTGTTTATTGTTTATGTGCTTGCCGCCTTAATCAGATTAGCATACTTTAACGTAGCGGAAGAGATCCGTCAGAAAAACACTACCGAGACCCGCAAATTCTACAGCGGTCTTCCCGTAACCTCCGCATCTTTGCTGATCCCGCTGGTCTACGGACTCATCCACCTGTTAGACCGTAGTCTGTGGCAGTATGCGTTTGCATCCGCACTGGTCATTATTGCGATTTTGTTCGTCTGTAATTTCCGTCTCCGCAAACCCGGCTCCCGCGGAATATTGGTACTTGTTGGTATCGGTGTTTTGGAATTTTTGCTGATCTTCGGACTGATGCTGCTGATTCGTTTCGGAGGTCTGCGATGAGACCTACTCTCCCTATCACGTCTGCGGGAGGCTCTCTTCGATTTTTATACCATAACCCAATCGGGCGAGTGATCCTAAAGGTGCTGACTCGCCCTTTTGTTTCGAAGATAGCTGGGAGATACATGGAATCATCCCTCTCCAAAAGACGGATCAAAAAGTTTATCAAACAGAACAACATTGATCTTTCGATCTACCAAAACGAAGAATGGCACTCCTTCAACGCATTTTTCCATCGCCATATCAAGCCCGAAGCACGTCCGATGGGCGATCCCGCTGCCGGCGAGCTGATTTCCCCGGCAGACTCCAAGCTATTGATCTATCCCATCAAGGACGGATTGGTGCTTCCTATTAAAGAATCCGAATACACCGTCGCTTCGCTTCTGCAGAACGAAGCACTTGCAAAGCAATATCAAAACGGCTGGGCCGTGGTGTTCCGCCTCTGCGTAGATGATTACCACCGCTACTGTTTCCCCGCATCTGGCGAAAAGGAGCCTGACGTCTTCATCCCCGGCAAGCTACATACAGTTCAGCCTATCGCCCTGCGAATGCGTCCCGTTTTCTGCGAAAACGCCCGCAGTTATACACTTCTGCACACAGAACAGTTCGGCGATGTGGTGCAGATGGAAGTAGGTGCGCTGATGGTGGGCAAGATCGTCAATCACGATGCAGACGTAAAAAAATCGGTCAATGCGGGAGAAGAGAAGGGCTATTTCGCATTCGGAGGTTCGACCATCGTACTTCTATTTAGCGAAAACACCTTTGAACCCGATACCGAGCTGATCGATAATACCCGAAACGACCTGGAGACCGTGATTCGCTTCGGCGAGGCTGTAGGCAAGTGCGTGCGCTCAGCCCATCCAGTATAAAATAATACCTATCGGAGGTCTCTCTTGGAATATCAACCTACCGAATTTCTATATCAAAGTCAATTGGAAAATCTGATCGAGCCGGCCGGTGAAGCGATCCTCAACGATCTGCAAAAGCTGTTGGAACTGCAACAATTGTACAACGCAGCCATCAAAGAGATCCAGACGAAACTGGAGATCTTAAACGATGAATTCAAAGTAAAGTTCGCCCGTAATCCGATCCATCACGTGGAAAGCCGACTGAAATCCACCCGCAGCATCATCAACAAACTGCGCAAGAAGAATATGGAGGTCAGCATCGAATCCGCTAAGGCGAATCTGAACGATATTGCCGGTATTCGTATCGTTTGCTGTTATATCGACGACGTGTACCGTGTTGCGGATATGTTGCTTGCACAATCCGACATTGAGCTCATTAAATCTCAAGACTACATCAAATCTCCCAATTTCAACGGCTATCGTAGTCTGCATTTAGATTTGAGAGTTCCCGTGTTTCTCTCCGAGCGCACCGAAAAGGTGACCGTAGAGGTTCAGCTCCGTACCGTTGCAATGGACTTCTGGGCAAGCCTTGAACATGATCTTCGCTACAAGTCCGATAAAGACATTCCTGCTTCGATCGGCGAAGATATGCTCCGCTGCGCCAATGAGATCGCCGAGATCGATGCTAAGATGCAATCGATCTATCAGCAAATCCAGAAAATATAACAAGAAAACCCGACCGTTTCTTAACAAAAACGGTCGATTTTTTGTAAAAATGACTTGCAAAGTATATGTTTTTATGCTATAATACGCTTGTTATGCCAACAAATACCCCTCACAAGGAGAGAATATGATCACAGTCAATAATCTTAGTTTTCACTTCGGCAGTCAGACGCTGTTCAAAAACGTCGACCTGAAGTTTACTCCCGGCAACTGCTATGGCGTCATCGGCGCAAACGGTGCCGGCAAATCAACCTTCTTCCGCATTCTCTGCGGCGAGCTGGAGCCTACTACCGGTGAGGTCTCCATTCCCTCTACCGTGCGGATGTCGGTCCTCAAACAGGATCACTTTGCATATGATGCTTACACTGTTCTGGATACCGTTATTATGGGCAACCAGCGGCTCTATGACATTATGCAGGAGAAGGACGCCCTCTACGCAAAAGAGGATTTCACCGACGCAGACGGTGATCGCGCTTCTGAGCTGGAAGCTGAGTTTGCCGAGCTAAACGGTTGGGACGCAGAGACCGACGCTACCAAGCTCCTGCAGGGACTTGGTGTGGATATCGATCTGCTCTACACCTCTATGAGCGATATTTCCGAGAAGCTGAAGGTCAAAGTCCTGCTGGCACAAGCACTCTTCGGTAATCCCGACATCATCCTCCTGGACGAGCCTACTAACGGCCTTGATCTGGACGCCGTGACTTGGCTGGAGGATTTCCTCGCCGACTACTTCGGCACTGTTCTAGTGATCTCCCACGACCGTCACTTTCTGAATGACGTCTGCACCAACATTGTGGATATCGACTACAATGGCATCAAAATGTACGTTGGTAACTACGAATTCTGGTACGAGTCCAGCCAGCTGATCCAGCGGATGATCAAGCAGCAGAACCGTAAGAACGAGGAGAAAATCAAGGATCTGCAAGCCTTTATTGCTCGTTTCTCAGCGAATAAGTCCAAATCCCGTCAGGCGACCTCCCGCCGTAAGCTGATCGAAAAGCTGACCGTTGAGGAATTACCCGCTTCCAGCCGGCGTTATCCTTATATCGGATTCGATATGGATCGCACGGCAGGGAAGGATATTCTCACCGTCACCGATCTGTCGAAAATCGGTCCCGATGGCAGTCCTCTCTTCGCAAAAGTCAACTTCAGCGTTGCCAAGGACGATAAGATCGCATTTGTAGGCAATGAAATGGCGATCACTGAACTGTTCAAGATTCTCGCCGAAGAGACCGAACCTGATGCCGGACACATCAAATGGGGCGTTTCCATCACCCGTTCCTACTTTCCTCACGACAACACCGCGTTCTTCTCCGGTCATGAAGAGAATATGCTGGACTGGATGCGCCAGTGGTCGAAGGATCAGACCGAGACCTATATCCGCGGCATCCTCGGACGGATGCTCTTCTCGGGCGATAGCGTGTATAAATCGGTTAACGTCCTTTCGGGCGGCGAAAAGGTACGTTGTATGTTCTCTCGGATGATGCTCTTCGGCTCCAACTTTTTGCTAGTGGATCAGCCCACCGACCATCTGGATCTGGAATACATCACTGCAGTGAAAAACGGTCTGATTGAATATATAGGGATTCTGCTGTTTGCATCCCATGACCATCAGTTTGTAGAAACCATTGCAAACCGTATTATTGAAATTCAGCCGGAAGGTGTACTGAGCAAAGT
>JAFTPF010000097.1 GCA_017463445.1 Clostridia bacterium | reverse complement strand
CGGCGGCTGCATCGTCGATTCGGGCAACTTTGACTGGATGGCGCACGCCGACAAGTTCCCCGGTCTGTGCACGCCCGACGACAGCTACCACGGCATTGTTTACGCCGAGAAATTCGGCAAGGGTGCCTACATCACCAAGGCTACCGCACAGCTGATGCGCGACTTCGGCTCGACGCAATCTCCCATGAGCGCTTTCATTCTCAACCTTGGCTTGGAGTCGCTGCACGTTCGTATGCCTCGCCACTGCCAGACCGCGCTCAAGGTGGCAACCTTCCTTGAAAATCATCCCAACATCACCTGGGTCAACTATCCCGATCTGCCCTCCAGCCGCTACTACGATCGCGCCAAGAAGTATCTGCCGAACGGCAGCTGCGGCGTTGTCAGCTTTGGCGTCAAGGGCGGCAGAGCTGCTGCCGAGGCGGTCATGAAGAAGCTGACCGTTGTCAATATCGAAACCCACGTTGCCGATGCGCGCTCCTGCTGCCTGCATCCCGCAAGCGCAACCCACCGTCAGATGAATGAGCAGGAGCTGATCGCAGCGGGCGTACCCGGCGACCTGATCAGATTGTCCTGCGGTCTGGAAAGCGCAGACGATCTGATCGCAGACCTTGACGCAGCGCTCAACACGCTGTAAGAGACGAGGACGCAGGGCGCTGCCCTGCAACCCGCCAGAGAACCTTTTTGAAAAAAAGGTTCTCTGGACTCTCCAAAAACTTTTGAAACAAATTTTTCGGCAAATCGCCCAATAAATTCATGTAAGAGTTTTGAAAGTTCCAAGAAAACTTTTTCAAAAGTTTTCTTGTGCGGGTTCAAGGGCGGAGCCCTTGACAGAACAGAAAGGATAATACAACTATGGCTGAATTTTTCTCCGAGCAGGACAAGCGTTCCTGCTACTGCGGCAGTCTGACTGCCGCCAATATCGGCGAGGAGGTCACCGTATGCGGCTGGGTACAGCGTCGCCGTGACCTTGGCTCCCTCATTTTCATCGACCTGCGTGACCGCACCGGCATCGTGCAGCTGGCATTCGATCCCGACTCCGATAAGGAGCTCTTCGACAAAGCATTTGCGCTCCGCTCCGAGTACGTGCTCTCCGCAAAGGGCACCGTCCGCTCCCGCGGCGAGGGTGCAATCAACAAGAAGATGGCAACCGGCGAGGTGGAAATCTTCGTCACCTCTATGAAGGTGCTGTCCCAGGCACAAACCCCTCCCTTTGAAATCTCCGACACCGCAAAAGTCGGCGACGAAGTAGCGCTCCGCTACCGTTACCTCGACCTGCGCCGTCCAACGCTACAGAAGAACATCTGGGTGCGCCACGAGATCGCTCGCATCGCACGCCAGTATTTCTACGAAAACGGCTTCATTGAAATCGAAACTCCTATGATGATGAAGCCCACTCCCGAGGGTGCACGGGACTATCTCGTTCCCTCCCGTATCTACAAGGGCTGTATGTACGCCCTGCCTCAGTCTCCCCAGATCTACAAGCAGCTTCTCATGCTCTCCGGTTACGACCGCTATATTCAGATCGCCCGTTGCTTTAGAGACGAGGACCTCAGAGCCGACCGTCAGCCTGAGTTTACCCAGATCGACCTGGAGATGTCCTTCGCTACCCAAGAGGACATTATGGCAATGAACGAGGGTCTGATGGCTCGTCTGTTCAAAGAGGTGCTTGGCGTTGACCTTTCCCTGCCCATCCCCCGCATGACCTATCAGGACGCTATGGATCGCTACGGCTCCGACAAGCCCGACACCCGCTTCGGCATGGAGCTGCAGGACGTTTCCGAGCTGGTGAAGGACTGCGGATTCGGCGTATTCACCGGCGCAATTGCCAACGGTGGCTCTGTTCGTGCCATCGTAGTAGAGGGCGGTGCGGCCAAGATCTCCCGTAAGGACATCGACAAGCTGACCGAGCACGCCAAGGGCATTGGCGCCAAGGGTCTGGCTTACGTCCGCTGGGTAGATGAGGCTCCCACCTGCTCTTTTGCAAAATTCTTCGCTCCCGAGGAGCTGTCGGCACTGCTGGAGAAGATCGGCTGCAAGAAGGGCGACGTTGCCCTCTTCGTTGCTGACAAGAACAGCATCGTCTACGGCACGCTGGGTGCGCTCCGTCTGAAGATCGCAAAGCAGCTGAATATGATCCCCGAGGGCTACAACTTTGTATGGATCACCGAGTTCCCCTTCTTCGAATGGAACGAGGAGACAGGTCACTGGGATGCCATGCACCACCCCTTCACCATGCCCTTTGAGGAATGCCTGCCCTATCTGGAATCCGATCCCGGTAAGGTTCGGGCAAAGTGCTATGACCTTGTCCTCAACGGCACCGAGCTGCTCTCCGGCTCCATTCGCATCACCGACTGGGAGCTCCAGGCGAAGATGTTCGAAGCCCTCGGCATGGAGGCAGAGGAGATCGACGCCAAGTTCGGCTTCCTGGTAGACGCCTACAAGTACGGTGCTCCCCCTCACGGCGGCTCCGGTATGGGTCTCGACCGTCTGGCAATGGTGATGCTGGGTGCTGACTCCCTCCGTGACGTGATCGCCTTCCCCAAAGTGCAGAACGCCTCCGAGCTGATGTCCAAGTGCCCCGCTCCCGCCGATCCGGGCGCGCTGGCAGAACTGGGACTGGCTATTGTAAAAGAGGAAGAAAATTAAATGCAATTGAGGCTCCGCCTCAAACTCCGCCAAAGAACCTTCTTGAAAGAAGGTTCTTTGGAATCTCCAAGAACTTCTATAAAGGGCGGCAAATACTTGCCGCCCTTTTTTTCGTATTTACTGCATTTTTACTCGTAGGGCGGGGGCTCGCTCCCGCCGTTCTAACCGCCCCTCCCCCTTGACACCCTCTCCCATCTATGGTATACTGAGGTTGCAACACGGGCCGCCGAGGGCGTCGGCCCCTACCTGAACACCACCAAGGAGGTCTCGCTATGCCCTATTTGGAATCCTTCACCCTTGCTACCGACAATCAGGAATACGATTATCTCCGAGGCGCTTATCAAGGGGCCGGTTATCAGACTGCTATGGCGTGCTACGACCACAACAACGTCTACCCCTTCAAGCTCTTCCCCGACAAGGGACTCTCTCGGCTGGACTTTGCCCCCATTACCATCCTCTACGGCGGCAACGGCTCAGGGAAATCCACCCTCCTCAACGTGATTGCAGAGAAACTGCGGCTGAAGCGCTCCTCCTCCTTCAATAACACGCCGTATATGAAGTCTTACCTGGATTTCTGCAAATACCGCCTGTCTCTGGGCGAAGTCCCGCCTCCCGACAGTAAGATCATCACCAGCGACGACGTCTTCGACTATCTGCTTGACCTGCGCTCCATCAACGAAGGCGTGGATCGGCGACGGGAGGAGCTGTATCGGGAGTATGCAGAACTGACGCCGCGGGGTGCATCCTCCGATCCCTCCTTCCTCTTAAAATCGCTGGACGATTACGACGAGCTGAAGCGCCGCAACGAGGCGAGGGGCTCCACCAAATCCGCCTTCGTCAGCCGACGGATGAGCACCCACGAGGTGGCAGGCCGCTCCAACGGCGAGAGCGCCCTCTACTACTTCACCAACAAGATCGGCGAGGGTGCGCTCTATCTCTTGGATGAGCCGGAGAACAGCCTTTCCGCCAAGCTGCAGAACGAGTTGCGGCAGTTCATCGAGGACTCGGCGCGCTTCTACCGCTGTCAGTTCGTCATCGCCACTCACTCGCCGTTTCTGCTGTCGATGAAAGGCGCGAAGATCTATGATCTCGACAGCCGTCCCGTCTCGGTACGCAAATGGACCGAGCTGGAAGCCGTGCGCATCTACCACGACTTTTTCGAGGCGCATCGGGGAGAGTTTTGAGAATCATTCGCATCAACTCACCAACCTCGTAGGGCGGGGGCTTGCTCCCGCTCTACGAGTATAACAAGCATCAAGCAAAACCGCACGGATTGCTCCGT
>JAFTPF010000096.1 GCA_017463445.1 Clostridia bacterium | reverse complement strand
TGCTGGATGAGTTTTACAATCTGGTCATCGCCGCAAATACGGAGCTTGACCTGAATCGGGATGGCTTTGAAACCTATGTGTCAACGCTGGATGTTCAGGTGTGACGGGCGGACAGCATTGTGCTAAGCCTGCTGTCAGATTCTTATTCACATTACGGTCAGATTGAAAATTACAGAACTTTTCACGGAAGCAATTATGATCCCGTAAGTGGCAAGGAGCTGTCACTGAACGATGTGGTCAAGGAGGTAAATAACGACCTGGCCCTAGCGGTGCAGGAAGAATTGACCAGTCATATGTGGACGGGGGATTTCTATTCTGAATCTGCCGTCGAAGACTATTTCGCCAACACGCCCTATGACGGCTTCAGTTGGACGGTGGATTACACCGGTGTGACCTTCTACTTTGCGCCCGGAGATTTGAGTGACGATGGTGTGATGACAGCAACTGTCTCCTTTGCCAAGCATCCGGAGCTGTTTTATGAGAAATTTATGACTGTTCCGGCGCAGTATACAGTGGAATTGCCGCTGGATCTGCCTTTCTTTACACAGTTAGATGCAGACGGAGCCTTCGAAGAGATTTCCGTATTCGGTTACTATGACGAAGAACGGGGCAACTATACAGAGTATGGAATCTATACCGACACGGACGGTCAATATTACGAGGAGGACTGCTATGCCCATAATTTCCACCCCTATTTTGTAAAGGCTGCAAATGGAAATTATGCGCAAATTGCAATGCAAGTTGCAATAGTTTTCAAAATAGTAACATCTCCGGTAGAAAGCATAGGGGGAACGAGGGAGGGCGAAGCCCGACCGACCAGATTTCTTGTAATGTTTGTATAAAAAATACGACCGGGCAATCACTGCCGGTCGTAACGGTATTCTAGGAATGCGTTATTCAAGAGAGAATATCTGCTCGTAGGAAGCATTCAGTATATTACGGATCAATATGATCTCATCAGGATAAAGATGACGTTGACCCACTTCGATCTTTGCTACCGCGCTTCGCGTAATATCGCAACCCATAATTTGCAATTTTGCGGCTAGCTGTTCCTGTGTCATTCCGATGTTCTCTCGCAAGTTTCGGATATTTGAACCGACTCTTTTTTCGATCAATTGATTCATATATTAAATCCTCACTTTTTTGCAAAAACTACTTGACTTTATTATATCCGTGTGCTATAATAATTTTGCGCCTATATAAGTGCAAAATCTGCGTTATGGTTACGCGAATCTATTAAAGTGAGGTAAAATGAAATGTCAGTTCAGTTATGTTGTCCCAAATGCGGGAACGAAAAATTGGTCCTTCAAACGAAGAAACGCAAAAAGCTCTGGATGTGTCCGGATTGTCAAACGATTTTCCGTGACACTGATGATATAAAGAAAGAGATCAAAGGTCTGAAGATGGGAGTAGTGTTAAATCTTTGCTTCAGCGTAGTTTTAGTGATCGTTTTCGAACTTTTTATGGTTTACGCTCTGGAAGAAGCTAGGCTTAGAGCCGATCAGGAGAATATAGTGAACATTATGCTCTGTATGCCGCTTATAATGCTAATGGATATTCCCTTAACACTTTACAATTCGAAGAAAATCAAGGCATTAAACGAAGAAATCGAATCTCTGGAGAATCAAATGACGATGCAGTCCATTGTTAAAACGAAGAATTCATCTAATTTCTCCGTCTGATTGTTATCTTGGAATCACAAAAAGTCCCGTATATTGGAATTCATCCAAATATACGGGACATTCTATATTTTATCAGCTGGATAAAAAACAGAATGCATTCTTTTCTTCCGGATCCATCTATATTTGTTAGCAGCCAACTCTTTCAACATACAACTAAGCCCCGCAAGCATTTGCGGGGCGTATATGAAAGTTCTTGGAATGTTCCTTGCAGTTCGGCAATGCCGAACTGCGCGACCTTCTTTCAAGAAGGTTTCTAAGCGGGTTTTGGCGGCGCCCAATCAGAATGCGATCTTTTCTTCCAGGTAGGACTTGAGCTCTGCGATCGGGATACGGACCTGCTCCATAGTGTCGCGATCGCGGACGGTCACGCAGCCGTCTTCCTTGGACTCGAAGTCGTAGGTGATGCAGAAGGGAGTACCGATCTCGTCCTCGCGGCGGTAACGCTTGCCGATGGAGCCGGTCTCGTCAAAGTCGATGTTGAAGTACTTCGCCAGATTGTTGTAGACTGCCATAGCGTCGTCGGAGAGCTTCTTGGACAAAGGCAGGACGGCAGCCTTGAAGGGAGCCAGGGCGGGGTGCAGATGAAGCACGGTACGCACGTCGTTCTTCTCTGCGTCGATGACTTCCTCATCGTAGGCGTCGCAGAGGAATGCCAACGCAACGCGGTCAGCGCCCAGAGAAGGCTCAACGACGTAGGGAACGTACTTGGTGTTGGTTTCAGGATCGAAGTATTCCATGGACTGGCCGCTGGTGTTCTGATGCTGAGTCAGGTCGTAGTCGGTACGGTCCGCAATGCCCCACAGCTCGCCCCATCCGAAGGGGAAGAGGAACTCAATGTCGGTAGTGCCCTTGGAGTAGAAGCAGAGCTCCTCGGGAGAGTGGTCGCGCAGACGCATATTTTCTTCCTTCATGCCGAGGCTCTTCAAAAAGTCACGGCAGTAGCCGCGCCAGAATTCGAACCATTCCAGGTCAGTGCCGGGCTTGCAGAAGAACTCCAGCTCCATCTGCTCGAACTCACGTGTACGGAACACGAAGTTGCCGGGGGTGATCTCGTTGCGGAAGGACTTACCGATCTGGGCAACGCCGAAGGGAAGCTTCTTACGGGTGGTGCGTGCCACGTTGTTGAAGTTGACGAAAATGCCCTGTGCGGTCTCGGGACGCAGATAAACGGTGTTGGAGGAATCCTCAGTAACGCCGATGAAGGTCTTGAACATCAGATTGAACTTACGGATGTTCGTGAAATCACCGCTACCACAGGAGGGGCAGGTGATGTGCTTTTCCTTGATGTAGTTCATCATTTCATCGTCGGACCAGCCTGCGGGATTGTCCTCAAGCCCATTCTGGAAAGCGTAATCCTCGATCAGCTTGTCGGCACGGTGACGGGTGCGGCAGATCTTACAGTCCATCAGAGGGTCGGAGAAGCCGCCCAAATGACCGGACGCTACCCAAGTCTGGGGATTCATAATGATCGCGCTGTCCAGACCGACGTTGTAGGGGGATTCTTGCACGAACTTCTTCCACCAAGCCTTCTTCACGTTGTTCTTGAACTCAACGCCGAGAGGACCGTAGTCCCAGGAGTTGGCAAGACCGCCGTAGATCTCGCTGCCTGCGTAGATGAAGCCTCTGTTTTTACAGAGCGCTACGATTTTATCCATTGTTTTTTCGCTGTTGTTCATTGGTACCTCCCGGACCTTCTCTTAAGGGTCCTATGTATGTTTTACTTATATTGTTTAAACAAATTTTGTGTAGCCGATCGGTCGGGTTTGTAGTAGAGATCGTCGCCCGAGGTAATAAACGTACCGATGGCGATTGGCATCTGCACCTGATAGCTGCCGTAGCTGAAGATCAGATCCTTGTACTCGGTCAGTGCCGCTTTGGAGAAATCGGTGTTCAGCACCTTTGAGATGCGGTCGTAGTCAGCGTAGACCGATGCTTTGTGTGCCTCGTCGGTAATGCGGTCCAAGATCGCCTTGCATTGATTGGCGATCAGTTGGGTCTTTACGGTGGGATCGCTGTAATCCTCATTCATCAGCAAACGATAGAGCTGATTGGACGTGAGCTGGTTCTTACCTGCGTTAAGTCCCATTTCTTCCACCGCTTCAGGGAATTCCACCGTAAGTCCGCCCAGATTGTCCGCAACGTCCACATAATCGTCGATATCCACATAGCCTGTGTAATCCACCTGTATGCCCAAAAGTGCGGAGATGGATTGCACGAAGTAATCGGAGCCAAGACCGTGCAGCTCCTTCTGAGTGAAATAGTAAGCGGTATCCAGATCGATCTCCTGACCGCTGGCGGTGACCAGAAGATTGCCGGGCAGGGCAGTGACCATGACCTGACGAGTGGTGCTGTTGAAGCTGACCAGCGTCAGAAAGACGATGGTGGTATCGTGCTCTCTCAATTCAGCATCGGCAAGCTGATTGAACTGCGATTCCACCGCGCCGCCTGCAGAAGGACGGTAGACGAACTGATCGGTGCAGACCAGTAAGAGATTCACGGTGCCTTGTGAGCCCGCGGAGACGGCGGTATCGTCGGATGGATCGCCGGGAGGCAGGATCAACTCCTCCTCCGGGTAGACGATGTCCAAAACGAATCCGGTAGCGTAATATGCGCCGATGCCGAATATCACCAGACAAACGGCAACGGTGATCAGAAAAGTGCGGACGGAATTCACTGATTTCCTCCTGTAAGAATCGGTTGACAGACGAAAAATCTGCATTCGGATATATTATAAATCATAATTGTGAATTTTTCAATAGAATTTGCAAAAATACTTGAAAAAGTTCTTCAAATGTGGTATACTCATTTGCAAGATCTGTTTCCGTAGCTCAGCTGGATAGAGCGACCGCCTCCTAAGCGGTAGGTCGGGTGTTCGAATCACCTCGGGAACGCCAAAAGGCAGTCGTACGACTGCCTTTTTCATTTGGATTATCATTCTCCCTTTTGCAGAGCGATCGGGCGGTGCTCAAACATGGCGTCCGATCAGATATACAGGTAGCCCTCTTTGTAGAAGGCGCGGGTCTGGCCGATCACGCCGGTGGATTCGACCGTCCGTTATTGAATTACATCACGTCCAGACCGATCAGCAGATTCTCCCGATCAATCAGATAGTAGAAAGACGTGCGGGGCTGTGAGGCGGCATCGCGTTCCACGCACCCACATAGGTGTCATTAACGCATTCCTCCGCATCCTGATCGGAATGAAGGATGCGAAAAGCAATGGAATGGCAGTATTTTTCGTACTTCATCTGTGTCTCTGCGATCGCAATAGGGGAGCGCTCCCAATACAGATCCACGATCATTTTGTCGTCCATAGTTTCATCTCCTGAGAGTATTCAAGGCCTTTCACCCTAATACACAAGATTTGGCATCGAAAGGTTACATCGTTCTCGAAAATATTTGATGTTTATTCCAATCACGTCGTGTTTGTCTGATTGGATTATAACATTCAATAGCATAAAAGTCAATGGACCCCGACGAGTGCCGCGATTCATACAGAAGTCTGCCGGTTCGATCCTTAAATTTTGCGATCTTCTCTTGCAATTCCCCGCGCTTCGTTGTATAATGGTGACAGATAAGATGATCTACCGACATTGGGAAACACGCGAATCATCATACACCATAGGAGGTATTCCATGAAGCTATCCATCTTTTACGATCATGTCACCACCGCCGCCGAGCAGAGCGGCAAGAGCATTGACGAACTGCTTGCCTCTGCCGTTATGGCAGGAATCGAAGCCGTTGACATCAACAACTCCAACATAGCGCGCAATCCCGATATGCTTCCCGCCATCCACCGCGCGGGAATGCGCGTCGCTTGCTCCTTCGAGTTTTACAACTGGGGCGGCGATGAATTCGGCAGCTATGACCGCTTCAAAGTACATCTTGCCAACGCTAAAGTCGAAGGGCAGAAAGCGATCCTGGTAATCCCGGGATTTCTGGAGGATCAGGAGGCTGTCAAATTGAACGCTCTGCTGGACGAGATCGGAATCACCGACGCTCCCGTGATCGATCCCCGCTTGGACGAGTTTATGAAGAACAGCGATGCTATTTCCAAGATGACCGAGATGCTCCGTGGCGCAGTGCAGCTCGCGGCTGAGGAGGGGATCACTGTCACCCTCGAGGATTTCGACGGCTACAAGGCTCCCTTTGCCCGCGCACAGGGACTGCTTTGGTTTATGCAAAACGTGGAGGGTCTGCGCTTTACCTTCGATACCGGTAACTTCATCTACAGTGATGAGCGGATGGAGGACGGCTTTATGCTGCTGAAAAAGTATCTCGTCCATATACATACCAAGGATCGCGGCGTGGAAGAGAACTGTATCGGCTTCAAATACAAGCGCGGCATGGCGCCTGCCGCTACGGGGGAGGGCTATCTTCCCATCGCCGAATACGTTCGCAAACTGCTGGATGACGGCTATGACGATTATTTTGCCATCGAACACTACGGGCATCCCGATCAGGCGGGGGCTATCGTTCGTTCGGCAAAGAACTTGCTTGCCTGTGCTGATCAATAAGAGGTACGATTATGTTTGATTTTCGCAACAAAGTCGCCGTCGTTACCGGTGGCGCAAGAGGAATCGGAAAGTGCATCGCAGACGAGTTCGCCAAGGCGGGCGCAAAAGTGTGCGTGATCGACTTATTGGAAAATCCCT
>JAFTPF010000095.1 GCA_017463445.1 Clostridia bacterium | reverse complement strand
TGCCGCTGACCTTGCGGTCGCACTGGCTCTGATCTCCTCATTCAAGGACATTACCATCGACCGTAGTCTCATCGCATTCGGCGAGTTGGGACTTTCCGGTGAATGCAGAGCCGTTTCCACCCCCGAGCTGCGGATTCGCGAGGCGGAACGGCTGGGATTTGAGACCGTTGTGCTCCCCCGCCGCTCTTACGATAAGCTGATGCAGACCAAGTTCAAGACTGGTATCACTTTGGTTCCCGTCAAGAGTCTATTTGACGCCGTAAGAATTCTGGCGAAATAAGAAAAAACTCTTGCAAAAGCCGCGAATTTATGCTATACTAAACCGTATTGCTATGAATTGATCACACCATGGAGGTAATCAATGCCTTTTCCTACTGACATTGAGATCGCACAGAGTGCGAAAATGAAGCCTATCACCGCAATTGCCGACGAACTTGGCATCTGCGAAGACGAACTGGAAACCTACGGCCGCTATAAAGCCAAAATCAACGATCGCTTTATCAAACGAAACGCCGACCGTCCCGACGGCAAGCTGATCCTGGTGACCGCCATCAATCCCACTCCCGCGGGAGAGGGCAAGACCACCACCACCGTCGGTCTGGGACAAGCGATGGCGAAGATCGGCAAGAAGGCGGTCATCGCTCTGCGCGAGCCTTCCCTGGGTCCCGTATTTGGCATCAAAGGCGGAGCAGCAGGCGGCGGCTACGCTCAGGTCGTTCCTATGGAGGACATCAACCTCCACTTTACCGGCGATTTCCACGCCATCACCGCAGCAAACAACCTGCTGTCTGCAATGATCGACAACCACATCATGCAGGGAAACGCCCTCGGCATCGACCAGCGCCGTATCCTGTTCCCCCGCGTGACCGACACCAATGACCGCGCTCTGCGCAACATCATCGTCGGACTTGGCAAAAAGATCGATGGCATTCCCCGCGAGGACCACTTTATGATCACCGTTGCCAGTGAGATCATGGCGATCCTCTGCCTTGCAGAAGATATTACCGATCTGAAGGCGCGTCTGGGTGCAATGCTAGTGGCTTACACCTACGATAACAAACCCGTCTACGCCCGCGAGATCGGCTGTGTGGGCGCAATGGCGGCTCTCCTGAAGGACGCCATGTCCCCCAATCTGGTGCAAACGCTGGAGAATACGCCCGCGCTCATCCACGGCGGTCCCTTCGCCAACATCGCTCACGGCTGTAACTCGGTCAAGGCGACAAAGCTGGCACTGAAGCTGGCAGATTACGCCATCACCGAAGCAGGATTCGGTGCAGACCTTGGCGCAGAGAAGTTCCTGGACATCAAGTGCCGTGCCGCCGGGCTTGCTCCCTCCTGTGTGGTACTGGTGGCGACTGTTCGAGCGCTGAAGTACAACGGCGGTCTGAAGAAGGAGGAGCTGGTAGCCGAAAACCTGCCCGCACTTCAGAAGGGTATCTGCAATCTGGAAGCGCACATCGACAATCTACAGCAGTACGGTCTGCCCGTAGTAGTAGCAATGAACCGCTTCGGCACAGATACCGAGGCAGAGCTGGATCTGGTACGCAACACTTGCTCCGCCAAGGGAGTCAAGGTCGCACTGTCCGAGGTCTTCGCCAAGGGTGGTGACGGTGGCATCGAGCTTGCTAATCTCGTCATCGAGGCTTGCGAGCAGCCTTCCGAATTCAAGCTCCTCTATCCCGATTACGCTTCTCTGAAAGACAAGATTTGCATCGTAGCAGAGAAGATCTATGGTGCTGACGGCGTCAATTTCGATGCAGCCGCGTTGAAGTCTCTTTCCGAGATCGAAGCCTTGGATCCTGAGTATTGCCGTCTTCCTATCTGCGTTGCCAAGACCCAGTATTCACTCTCTGACGATCCCACCCGTCTGGGCAGACCCGCTGGCTTTGATATTACCGTCCGCGACGTGAAGCTCTCCGCAGGTGCAAGATTTGTGGTGGTCTACACCGGTGCTATTATGACCATGCCCGGACTACCCAAGGTTCCCGCCGCGCTGAACATCAATGTGACCGATGACGGCGTTATCACCGGACTTTCCTGATCAAACTATTATGAAAACCAAACTGATTTATAAGATCCTTTCTCACAACGTGGGAGAGACCGAATCGGCAGGCTCTCTTCTGGGAGCGTTGCTCAAAAAAGGCGATTTTGTCGCCATGTACGGCGACCTGGGCGTTGGCAAGACCGCTTTTGTCCGGGGCGTTGCCGCAATCCTTGCGCCAGATGCCGACGTCTGCAGCCCTACCTACGCCATCTGCAACGAATATGAGGGCAAAAGCTGCATGCTCTGCCACTTTGACGTCTACCGCATCAGTAGCGAGGAAGACCTCTACGCCTGCGGCTTCTACGACTATGTAGACTGCATCAGCATCGTTGAGTGGAGCGAGAACATCCCCTTTGCGCTTCCGGATCGCTACTACCGCGTTTTCATCGCAAAGGTGGATGGCGGCGATGAGAATCTCCGTACTGTCAAGATCGAAGAGGTGACGGTATGAAGATCCTCGCCATCGAATCGTCGGCACTAACCGCTTCGGTTGCCGTCTGTGAGGACGACTGCCCCATCGCGGAGATGACTCTGCAAACGGGGAACACCCACAGCGATACGCTCCTTCCCATGGCAGAGCAGTTGCTGGCGCACGCAGGAATGACCGTGCAGGACATCGATCTGTTCGCCGTTCCCATCGGTCCCGGCTCCTTTACCGGCATCCGCATCGGCGTTTCACTGATCAAAGGACTTGCCTTCGACAGTGGAACGCCCTGTGTCGGAACCTCCTCGCTGGAAGGGATGACGTACAATCTGAGGGGCTTTCAGGGTATCCTGTGTCCCGTAATGGACGCACGCCGCAATCAGCTTTACAACGCACTCTTCCGCTTTGAAGGCGACAAGCTCATTCGCCTCACCGAAGATCGCCTGATCCCCGCCATCGAGCTTGCCGCTGAATTGGTAGCCTACGGCGAACCCGTGATCCTGACCGGAGAGGGAAGTGGCATCCTGCAGAAAGCCTCACCCGATACGATCACCTATATTATCCCCTCACCACTGATGGCGACTCAGAATGCGGTCAGCGTGGCACAGCTTGCGCTACGAATGTACCGAGAGGGACAAGCCGTCAGCGATAGCGAGCTGCTTCCCGTATATCTTCGTCCCAGTCAGGCGGAGCGGGAGCGAAGCGAACGTCTTGCCGAGACAGGCTCGGCTCAGTAATACTCATATTTCGGAGGAAACACCTATGAAAACCATCGCTTTTGGATGCGACCACGGTGGGTTTGACCTGAAGGCCACCGTCATTAACCACCTGCAGGAAGCAGGCTATACCGTAATCGACTGCGGCTGTGACAGCACCGCATCGGTGGACTATCCCATCTACGCAGACAATGTTTGTAATGCAATCACCGAGGGCAAAGCAGATTTGGGCATCCTCATCTGCGGCACAGGCCTGGGGATGTCCATTGCCGCCAACAAGCACGCAGGTATCCGCGCTTCCGCTTGCGAGAACACCTTCTCCGCTCGTATGACGCGTGAACACAACGACGCAAATGTCCTCTGCCTGGGCGCACGCGTGATTGGTGCGGGGCTTTGTCTCGATATGGTAGATCTTTTCGTAACTACCGAGTTCGCCGGCGGTCGTCACCAGAAGCGTGTCGATATGCTCAACGCGCTTGATGCATAACAGTGATGCACAAACGAACAATTTCTGCGATCCTTGCGATCGTACTGCTGCTGCCCGTGCTTTTCGCATTGGGCAGTTGTGGTATTACTGCCCCCAATGGCGATAAACCAATGGTAGTGACTACAATTTTCCCGCCTTATGATTTTGCTCGCGAAGTTGCGGAAGACCGCATCGACCTATCGGTGCTGGTAACGGTCACTGATAGTCACAGCTTTTCCCCCACTGCCGCAGACATGGCTAAGATAGAAGAGTGCGATCTCTTCATCTACACCGGCGGTGACGGTGACGTATGGGCTGAGGATTTTCTAAAACAGATAGACACCTCCGATAAGACCGTCATCAATATGATGGAGCTTTGTACCTTACTCGAATCTGAGCACGAGCACGAGCATGCACACGGTCACGACCACGAACATGATCACGAAGAGGAAACCTACGACGAGCACGTCTGGCTGGATCCGCACAACGCAATCCTGATCGTGGAAGCGATCCGCGACGCATTGTGCGCCATCGATCCTTCCGGCGAAACCGATTACAGGACAAACGCTGACAGCTATCTCGCCGAGTTGGGTGCGCTGGATGAGGACTACCATATTACCGTCTCTTCCGCTAAACAGCGATCTATCGTAGTTGCCGATCAGTTCCCCTACCGCTACCTTTGTGAGGCATACGGCATTGAATATGCCTCTGCCATCGACGGATGCGGCTCCGCGTCGGATCTGACCGCTATTGAGTATGAAAACCTTGCGGAGAAGCTACGCGAAGGAAATCTTTCGGTGATCCTCTGCACCGAATATTCCGACCGTACGATCGCCAAAACGGTCCTGCGGGAGAGTAACAGAGAGGACGTTCAGATCCTTTCGCTTCACTCCTGCCACACACTGACGAAGTCAGCCATCCGGGAAGGGCAAACCTATCTTTCGCTGATGCGCGAGAATCTGGGCGTTCTTTCCGAAGCACTCAACTGATTACTTGGAGAACACAATGGCTTATCTTGTATGTGATGACCTGTCCTTTTCCTATGACGGACGAAAAGTCATCGAACATTTGTCCTTTTCTGTGGAAAAGGGCTCTCTGGTCTGCATCGTCGGAGAAAACGGTGCGGGAAAGAGCACCTTAGTCAAAGGAATATTGGGACTAAAAAAAGCTGACACCGGCTCTGTGAAAATGGCTGAGGGACACGGACATTCCAAGCCGCAGATCGGCTATCTTCCTCAGCAAAGCGAACAGGTGAAGGACTTTCCCGCATCCGTGCGGGAGGTCGTTCGCTCCGGCTGTCTCGCATCCCGCAAATGCAGCAGACTGGGATTTTCACTGTCCGGACTTTCTCCGTTCTATTCAGGCTTCGAGAAGCGACAGGCCGATGCCGCAATGGAGCGAATGGGCATCCTTGATCTTGCAGGTCGTAACTGCTCGGAGCTGTCCGGCGGTCAGAAGCAGCGGATGTTGCTGGCACGCGGACTTTGTGCCGCAGGTCGTCTCTTCCTTCTGGACGAACCGACTGCCGGGCTGGATACCGCCGCTACCGCAGAGCTGTATCAGCTCATTTCTGAGCTCAATCAGAACGACGGAATGACGATATTGATGGTCACTCACGATCCCGCGGTGCTCCCCCGTCTTGCCACCCACATTCTGCACATCGGACAAAAAGAGAACTTTTACGGTACCTTTGACAGTTATCGCACCACCGAGATGGGCAGCCGTTTCCTTGGAGGTGAGATCAAATGACGCTTGAACGCTTCTTGTACCTGTTTACACGCTCTTACGTCCTGTATCCCTTTATCGCAGGTATCGCCGTATCGCTGATCGCCGCGGTGATCGGTGTCAGTCTGGTGCAAAAACGCTATTCCATGATCGGCGACGGACTCTCCCACGTGGGCTTTGCGTCCCTCGCCATATCTACCGCCGTCGGCATGGCGGGCTCTGTTTGGATCTCATTGCCGATCGTGACGTTATCCGCTGTTTTCCTGCTTCGTCTGCGGGAAAGCAACAAGATGAAAGGGGACGCCGCCATTGCGATCCTTTCCACAGGTGCGCTGGCAGTGGGCACGATCATCGCGCAAAAATCCACAGGACTTGGCGGTGACGTCTGCAACTATATGTTCGGTAGTACCAGCATCTTTGCCATGACTCCCGGTGACTTTGCCACCACCGTTGTCCTGGCGCTGCTGATGTTTGCGCTCTATCTTTTCTTCTATCACAAGTTTTTCCTGGTCTCTTTTGACGAATCCTTCGGCAAAGCCATCGGCGTACGGGTTTCTTTTTACAACACCTTCCTTGCAGTCCTCACCGCTATTACTATCGTCATCGGCATGAAGATGATGGGTGCGATGCTGATCTCCAGTCTGATCGTGTTTCCATCGCTGACCGCCGTACGAGTTTGCAGAACCTTCCGCTCAGTAACGGTCGCCGCCGCTATTTTGTCGGTCTGCACCTATGTGGTCGGATTTGCGCTGTCAATCGCACTGTCCACACCTCCCGGTGCTACCATCGTGATCGTTGACATCGCCGTATTCCTGCTGTTCTGCGCCATCGGTGCGCTGAAGAACCGTGTCAAAAGAGGATGATCAAATGAACGAGATCTTTTCCCGCACATCGCTCCTCTTCGGTGAGGAAGCGATTGAATCCCTATCGCAGAAGACCATAGCCCTCTTCGGACTTGGAGGAGTCGGCGGATACGTTGCTGAGGCGCTTGTTCGAGCAGGCATCGGAAAACTGCTGTTGATCGACAACGACACCGTCTCGCCATCTAACCTGAACCGTCAATTGGTGGCTCTTCACAGTACGATCGGCATGCCAAAGACACGCGCGCTTGCGGAGCGGCTTCGTGACATCAATCCCTCGGTAGAGATCATAGAATATCCGCTATTCTATATCCCGGAGACTGCTGACAGCGTAGATCTTGTGTGTTGCGATTATATCATCGATTGCATCGATACCACTTCCGCCAAGATCGAGCTTGCCCTTCGCGCCGCACGTCTTCGCATTCCACTGATCGCCTCCATGGGCACCGGCAACAAGACAGATCCCACCAAGCTGCAGGTCAGCGATCTGTCCAAAACTTCCACCTGCCCGCTGGCGCGGGTGATGCGCCGCGAGCTAAAGCAGCGCGGGATCACGCATCTCAAGGTGGTCTGGTCAACCGAGGTTCCGCTGACTCCAATCGGTAAGCCCATCGGCGAGAGCGGCAAGCCCATTCCGGCAAGCACTCCCTTCGTGCCGCCCGTTGCGGGCATTTTGATCGAGCGTACCGTCGTTACAGATCTTCTGTCCTATAAAGGTTATTTTCAGTGTATCCCTCATTTATCAAATTTAACACCCAAATATGCAACCACTCCCCTTGGAAAGTTTGCTATCCAAGGGGAGTATGCTTCTAATATCCCGTCCTATCCGCATAGAATGGAGCGTATCAGAACGAAAGGACGGGAACAAAGGTGAAATATAACGGTCTGTCGGAAGCCGAAGTCAAAGCGTCAGCAGAGCGCTACGGCACCAATCGGCTCTCAAAGCAAAAGAAACAAAGCTTCCTTGCACGTCTGCTAAAAAATTTAGGAGATCCCATTATCCGTATCCTACTGGCGGCGCTGGGAATCAATCTGGTCTTTATGCTGGGGAGCTTCGATTGGTTCGAGACGGTCGGCATCGTGCTTGCCATCTCCATCGCAACGCTGGTCACTACGCTCTCGGAATACGGTAGTGAAAGGGCCTTCGAAAAACTTCATGCAGAAGCGGAAGCTGTGCAGGTACGTTGTATTCGGGACGGCGAGATCCGTAAGATCCCGCAGGACGCGCTGGTGGTGGGAGATCTGGTATTGATCTCAGCGGGAGATCAAGTCCCCGCTGACGGTATCATCCTCTCTGGAGCGCTGACGGTTGACCAATCCGCCCTGAACGGCGAGAGCAGAGAAGTGAAGAAATACCCACTTCCCGGAAACCGTCCCGTAAGCGAACCCGACAGCCCCGCCTGTCTTCTTCGCGGAGTGTCCGTCTGTTCAGGCGAAGGCGTGATGCAGGTGCACAGCGTCGGAGACGCCACCGTATATGGCTCGCTTGCAAAGGAACTGCAGAGCGAAAAGCGGGAAAGTCCGCTGAAACTGCGGTTGTCCCATTTGGCTTCTACGATCAGCAAGATCGGCTATGTTGCAGCGGCAGTGGTGGCGCTCTCCTATTACGTCAACGCTCTGCTAATCGAGAGTGGATTCGAAAAGATCCTTATCGCTACCAAATTCACCGACCTGCGGTGGCAATCCGAGACGATTCTCCATTGCTTGACACTGGCAATCACGCTGATCGTAGTCGCCGTCCCCGAGGGACTGCCCATGATGATCACGGTGGTGCTGTCGTCCAATATGAAGAAAATGCTAAAGGACGGCATATTAGTGCGCAAATTAGTAGGCATCGAGACTGCCGGCAGCATGAATATCCTGTTTACCGACAAGACCGGAACCCTTACCACCGGCAAGCAGACAGTCCTGGCGCTGATCGACGGAACAGGCAGGGAACATCCGCTCAGCGAGTGCAGACGAAAGCCGCTGGGGAAAGCCGCAAAGGAGGCGATCCTATGCACAGGGCAATGGCAGGTAGCGGACGGACAATTTTCTGCGTCCAACCCTGCCGACCGCGCATTCGCCAAAGCCTTTTCCATAAGCAGGCGACCGGAGCATCAGATCAGACGCACCGTCCCCTTTGACAGCAGCAAAAAATATTCCGCCGCCGAGCTGACCGACGGCACCGTCTATATCAAAGGCGCGCCCGAAAAGCTTTATCCCCATCTGAAGAACGCAATGGGTGCGGACGGCAACATCTCCGCAGTCAACAGAATCGCGCTGGAATCGGCCGCAGGGCGTCTGGCAAGGGTCGGATGCCGACTCATCGCCATCGCCCAGGGGAACACCTTTCCCGGTGATGAGGGCAAGTTCGGCGCGCTGACCTTGATCGCCCTTGCCGTGATCCGCGATCCCGTCCGTACGGACGCTCCCGCGGCAATTGCAGAGCTACAACAGGCTGGGATCGGCGTGGTAATGGTCACAGGCGACGCCCCCGATACCGCCACCGCCATTGCAAGTGAATGTGGGCTCCTGCGATGCGGCAGAACCCAAGTTATTACCGGTGGAGAGCTTGCGAAGCTGGATGATCAAGCAGTAAAGGAGCTTCTGCCGACACTCGCGGTCGTCGCCCGCGCGCTCCCCTCGGATAAATCCCGACTCGTACGCATTGCCCAGTCGATGGAGCTTGTCACCGGCATGACCGGGGACGGCATCAACGACGCACCGGCATTGAAAATCTCGGATATAGGCTTCGCTATGGGAAGCGGCACAGAGATCGCGAAAGAGGCAGGAGATATCGTCCTATTTGGTGACAGTATCCGCTACATCGCCCGCGCCGTCCTTTTCGGCAGAACCATCTTCGCCAGCATCCGAAAGTTCATCCTATTCCAGCTGACCATGAACTTTTCGGCAATGGGTATCTCTCTGATCGGACCCTTTATCGGTATTGACACTCCCATCACGGTGGTGCAGATGCTCTGGATCAACATCATCATGGATACTCTTGGGGCTCTTGCATTTGCGGGAGAGCCGCCTACCCGCGAGCTGATGCGGGAGATGCCCAAACGGCGAAGCGAGCCGCTGCTCTCCCGTCAGATGGCGTATCGGATCGTCTATTGCGGCAGTCTGACCCTTGCCGTCTGCGTCTTTTTTCTCAGCAGTAACGTCATGCGAAACACCTTCGGCTTCTATGACGGCTCGCTCCTCTTCCTCAGCGCGTTCTTCTGCCTGTTCATCTTCTTGGGACTGGCAAACTGCTTCATCGCCCGCACGCCGCGCCTGAATTTGACCGCTCACCTACGAGAAAACCGTGCGTTTATCGCCATTATGATCGCGGTCACTCTGATCCAGCTTGGTATGATCTATTTCGGCGGCAGTATCTTCCGCGCCGCACCGCTTCCCCTCGGAAAGCTGTTGACCGTCATCCTGCTTGCCGTATCGGTGATCCCCTTGGAGCTGTTCCGCCGATGCTGGAAGCGACTTCGACCGAGACAGAGAACATCGGTAAAGATGTGCAATGAAACTACATAACCGGCGAAAAATTTGTTGAAATTGCCATATTGCATTTTGGAATACTTTGTAGTATAATGATATGGCAATGGAGGCATAGCTCAGCTGGTTAGAGTGCATGCTTGACATGCATGAGGTCACTGGTTCGATCCCAGTTGTCTCCACCAAACCGACTTGCGAAAGCAGGTCGGTTTTTTGCATATTTTTGAAAAATTTTCAAATACCGTGTCGGAAAATGCTCTGCCGGTGCGTTTAGTTAAATGAAGGGAGGGAAGACAAGTGTTCGACTCCATACGAAAAAAGCATATACAAAAAGCTTGTGACAAAGCCATCTGCGCAATCGCAGCAGGCGACACCGATGCGCTGGAAGTGATCCACGACCTGATGGGACACGAAATATTCTCAGTAGTCCTGCAGATCGTCGGCTCTCAAACCGACGCAGACGATGTGTATCAGGAAGTGATGCTGACCATCCTGCAGTCAGCAGATCAGTACACTCCCGGAACCAATGCCAAGGCGTGGATCCTGAAAATCGCCCGAAGCCGCGCCACCGATCTGTTGCGCCGCCAAAGACAGCACTTGCCGCTGGAGGAGGTCGAATATCTTCTTTTGCAGGACGACGGCATCACGGAAGCCGTCGAGTCCATGAGCGTCAGCGACGCCATGAAAACGCTGTCTTCCGATGATCGGCTGATCCTGTCCCTGAAGCTGCATTCGGGACTGAAGCTCCGCGAGATCGCAGAGGTTATGTCCATGACCGATTCCGCCGTGGAAAAACGTTACGAACGTGCCATCGAAAAGCTTCGCAAGATACTGAAATAAGGAGGATATGATGAAAAAGAAAACTGTTGAACGCAGATTAAAGCGTTATTTTCAGGCGCAGACCGAATATCTTCCTACGCTGGCGGTGGAAGGCGTAACGAATCACCGCCGTGCCTATTCTGCGCGCCGTATGCAGAAGCCTCTGCTGATCGCCCTGACCGCGTATCTGGCGATCTCAATTGCAGTGGTCGCTTGGGTAGCGGTGCGGTATATGGATGAAGTAGAACCAGCGGCGACTACTGCGGAGAATCCGAATGTGACAGAGCCAGCGTTTGAAATACGTCGTCCGAGTGCCGAGCAGGATGCGCTGTTTTCGATGGAGCGTTTTACGGAAATTCATGCCACGGCAGATTTTATTAATAAGAGTTTTTATACTTTTGACGATTTCATTCAGTATATATACAATCCATTGAGAAAGCCGATAGTTCTTCGGGTTAGCATAGTTGACGAGCAAGTTGGAACAACTCTCATTAATGACTGGTTGTATTATACCGAGATATGTTGTAAGATTGAAGATATTATCTGGGCTCCGTCGGATATGAATTTTCAAGCCGGTGAATCTACCGTTACCCTGACCGAACGTCGTGGTATCCAAGACGGGAAAATGTGGTATTTTGAAGGCGACCTTCCGATGATGGATTGTTATGAATACTATTTAATCGGGTATCAAGATGATTCCGCGTTAGGATATTCGTTTTTGGATGCAATTCCTATAGTAGATTGCTATGAACAATATGAAGAAACGATGGATCATTACGGCTTTGATTTGAGAGATCTGAATCGTATTGTACCAGACGATTATCTTAGACACAGAGAATTTATTGAAGAATGTAAAAATTGGTTTGAAAACAGCAACAAATTACGAATGTTTCAAGATCAGCTTACCGCAGCCGATTCCAATCAATTTTGGAAAAATCTCTGTGAGGATAGCGGCGATCAGCCAATTTCATCTGTGCTTGCCGATCAGATAAAACCGTATGATTCTATTGAAAATATCGTTTCTATTTTGGGAAATCCCCAAGAAATTGAAGCATACAGTTATCAAAATGTTTTGATTTATTATTTAACTGCGGATGGATCCCAAACGATAAATATTTGCTACGATTATCTAACAAACACAGTTTATCATGTGCGGCGAAATTATGCCTACAAGTCAGAATTATCTCCCGACAAGGCAACTGCTCAATCGCTACAGGTAGGAATGACATATGATGAAGTTATTCAGATTATGGGCGTTCCATACTTTGCTCAGCAACATCCATATGAAGATGAATATATCGCATCCGTAATGGAGTATAGTTTAGCAGATAAAACAGATGTACAATGTGTTTTCGATCATACGCAAACCGAACCTGTCGTAACATCGATCAGGATTAATTAGGAGATTGACCATGCCCACCCTCGAAATCATCGGCTCCAACAGCCACCCTAACTTTACCAAGACCCGCATCGCCTGCCGCGGCATCGTCGTCCGCGACGGGATGCTCCTCCTCTCCCGGGAGACGGTCACCGATTGGTGGCTGATCCCCGGCGGAGGGCTGGAAGCAGACGAGACCGCCGAAGAATGCTGCATCCGCGAGGTCAGGGAAGAGACGGGCTATACCGTCCGCCCCGTCACTCAATTCCTGACCCTGCACGAGTATTACGAAGAATGGCGGTATACCAGTCACTACTTCATCTGCGAAGTGCAGGGAAAAGGTGAACCGTCCCTCACCGAGCAAGAGCAAAATCGCGGACTCGTCCCCGAGTGGATCAAGCTCGACGATGCGCTTGCTACCTTCGCACGCCATCAAGACTACGCGTCGACCAGTGAAGAAAAACGCGGCTCCTATCTTCGGGAATACACCGCACTTTGTGCATACACCAAACATCGAAACCCTTGCAATTAACTCTACAAACGCCCTAGGCTACTTGACAGCCGAGGGCGGTTTGTGTTATACTGATGTAAATCCTACCAAGAGAGGGAATCGCAAAAATGAAACGCTTTGTTAAGATTGTTAGCCTACTGATGGTATTGGTGTCGGGAGTATCCCAGGTCGCCTGCGGGAAGTCTGAAAATAACGTCACCACTACAACCACAGCCGCCTCTACGGCAGCTATCACCACAGTAAAACAAGAGGAGGAGAAACCGCCCGTGGAATATACCTTTGATCCGTCCGTTCCCAAAGCCGCAATCCAGGCGACAACCTTGTATCAGATCGGCGAACCCTCATCCTTTTCCGATAAGCTGGCGATTTCCACCCTGCAGGGACTGGTCGCCAACCTTTCCGAAGAGCAGATTATGATCTCCGGCGGTGCCTATAACAATTATCGCACCTACCTAAAGCGCAACTGGGGATGCACCTACCAATCCAAAGTAGACGGTAACGCCATTACGCTCGAGGTGCTGATGGCGCACTATAAGGATCTGCTTTCGGGCTATATCCTCGCCTCCGCCGATTCCTCCTCCGATTCCGGCAATGTTGCAATCTCCCTTGCGGGCATTCTGAACGCCGTTGTAGTCACTCCCGAGAATCAGAAGATCTGCGACGATCTGGGCATGATCTGCCTGCTGGACGCCACCGACAAAGACGACGCTTGGCTCCGGGCCTCCGAATATTGGGCTTCGCTCAATCAAACGATCGCCTTCGAACAGCCTCTGTCCATGGCACCGAAGCTGGTGGACTACGCCGTTATGTCCAAGTCCTATTTCTCCTTCTATAACGGTCACAATTCCACCGAGCACCGCAACAAGTACAAATTCCTCTCCAACGGCGGCATCGTCTTCGGCTACAACAATACGCTGGGTGAGTACGACACCGTAGCGTCCTTCTCGGCAGAGAATATCCAGATGATCCCCTCCGACCACGCTTATAATCTCTCTACCCTCAGCGGCTTTAAGACCGCCGTGCTGGAGCAAAAGACTACCGAGATCAGCAATGAAACGTCGAAGAAAGTCCATACCGTCTGCATTATCATGTCCGATGGCGACAACGTCCAGTGGATGACCAACGACTTCACTACCTCTGACAAATGGTGGGCAAACAAGAATCGTGGCAAATTCAATATGGGCTGGGGACTTCCCGCTACCGCCATCGATCTGACCGCTCCCTTTACCGAATACCTCTACGATAGCATGAGCGAGAAGGACGAATTCATCATGCAGCTGGGCGGGCTGGGCTACACATTCCCGTCCAAATGGTCAGTCGAGGCCAGAGAAGAAATGGCGGCAAAGCTGTCCGAATACATGATCCGCAGTGACCTGCACTACGCCGAGATCTTGGACGATAACGGCATGACCCGCACGGTGATGAACTCTTTCACCAAGCAGGATGGCATCGACGGCCTCTTCTACATCGATTACTCCAACTACGCCGGCATGAACGGCAAGATCCTGTGGTCCAACGGTAAGCCTGTAGTCGCTGCGCGCTACCGCCTTTGGGCAAATACCTCCGACGGCTCGGTCGACGGTATCGCCAAAGCCATCAATCGTGCATCTACCGAGCCCACAAGCGCAGATTCCTACTCCTTCATCATCGTACACGCTTGGTCTGGACTGTCGGGGAATAATCTGGTTGAAGGCGGCAACACCATGAACGCGGTCGCAGAGCTGGTTCGCTTACTGGACAATGATGTGGAAGTGGTAACGCCTTCCGAGTTTATGAACCGAATCATTGCGAACGAGGCAAAATAATATGAACGAACTGCTGAATTATCAAAAATCGATCCCCATCAGATACACCGTTGACGTCTTCGTTGCAGGCGGCGGACCCGCAGGACTTGCGGCAGCCGTCGCCGCAGCACGACAGGGAAAGCGCGTTTATCTTGCCGAGGCCGGCGGCTCCTTCGGCGGCTCCGGAACCATCGGACTCGTCCCGTCCTTTGCTCAGTTCACCGACGGCGAGCACTTCCTCGCCGACGGCATCGGCAGGGAGGTTTACGAAAAGCTCTACGGCTATCCTGCCAGAGAGAACGAGCGAGGCTTCAAGCCCTTCTCAGTGGAACGGCTGAAAGAGGTCTACGACGAGATGGCTACCGCGGCAGGCGTGCAGTTCACCTTCTTCACCCGTCTCGTGGACGTCATTGCCGTCGACGGCAAGGTGGAAGCGGTGATCCTTACCTCTAAGAGCGGGCTGTTTGCCGTCAAAGCCTCCGTCTACATCGACTGTACGGGTGACGCAGATTTGGTGGAATGGGCAGGCGGCGAGACGGTCTACGGAGATGAGGAGGGTGTTGCTATGCCCGCCACCCTCTGCTCCCTCTGGGCGAATATCGACTACAGCCGCATTGATCAGCACGCAACCAGCCGCCTCGTCGAAGCCTTCCGTGACGGCGTGTTTACAAAAGAAGACCGCCACATTCCCGGCATCCAGTGGACAGACCCCAAGAAGGGGATCGGCGGCGGTAACATCGGACATGTCTACGAGGTAGACGCCCGAGACGAGCGATCTCTCACCGATGCGATGCTGGAGGGACGCCGTACCGTCCGTGAGTTTCAACGCTATTACAGCGAGTACCTCCATGGCTACGAGGATATGCACCTCTGCTATACCGCCGATCTTCTCGGCATCCGCGAATCCCGTCGTATTGTGGGAGATTATGTCCTCACAGGCGCGGATTTCATCGTCAGAGCGTCCTTTAACGATGAGATAGGCAGATACGCCTACCCCGTGGATATTCACGCCATGAAGCCTGATAACGCCTCCTTCGCCGCCTTTGAAAAGGAGTACCACACCCTCCGCTACGGTGTAGGGGAATCCTACGGTATCCCTTACCGCGCGCTCATCCCGCGAGGACTCACCAACGTCCTCACCGCAGGCAGATGCGTCTCCACCGACCGTCAGATGCAGGCTTCTATCCGCGTAATGCCCGGATGCTTCATCACAGGACAAGCCGCCGGCGTCGCCGCCGCCTTGGCGGTCGAGCAGAGCGGTGAAGTGCGTGCGGTTGCAACTGTCGCATTGCAAGGAAAGCTGCGCGAGCTTGGCGCATATTTACCCTAACAGCCAGATTAAAAATCGACGACCCAAACGGGTCGTCGATTTTCATTTAATCATAATATTTGCTTCGTCTCTTCCAGACAACCGTATGACGTACGATCATTCCGACGATCACTACGATCACCAATATGCAAAGAATGTACACGGATATACCGATAGAATCACTGATCTTCACATCTTCCCATAACTCGTTGACCATATTGAGCGTATCCCGATCGAGGTTTTTGAAACAGTACTCATCATATGCTACGTGAAAGTCAAAATCAGCAGGGTAGAGGATATCCATCGCATCTTCGTGAATGGAGTTCATATACTCGGCGTACTCGGGATCATCGTAGACCAGCGAATTGGGAGACGCGTAGTAAGTACACTCGGCATTGGCTATAGCCGCATCCTTAGAGAGCATAAAGTTGATAAAGATCTCGGCAACTTCTTTGTTCTGGCATCCTTTGGGTACGCACATAGCGTCTACAAAGAGGTTCGAACCTTCCTCGGGATAATAGAAGCGTAGTGCATCGTTATCCTCGTACATATAGAGATAGTCGCCGGCGTAGTACGCTGCCACAGCGGCATCTCCATTCATCATCTCGCCGAACACCTCGTCCATGACGAAGGACTTGAGGATCGGCTTTTGTTTGATCAGCTCATCCTTGGCTTGTTGCCACACTGCCGCGTCCGTGGTATTGACGTCCAGTCCCAGCTTATACATTGCCGTTCCAAAGGCGTCCCTCGAGTTATTGAACTGGAGGATCTTATCCCGATAGTTCTCATTCCACATCAGATCCCAAGTTCCGTTCACATCCTTCTCATCCACCATTTCAGAGTTGTAGATAATGCCTACCCGTCCGTAGGTGTAAGGAACGGTATATTCGTTGCTTGGATCGTAATACAGTCCCTTGAACGCATTGTCAATGTACTGATAATTGGGAATATTCTCGTAATTGAGTTTCTCCAGAAGCTCCTCATCAATGAGCCTTGCGATCATATAGTCCGAGGGAATGATCACGTCGTAGCCGGAGACTCCATTCTTGATCTTGGCGTACAGGCTTTCGTTGCTGTCATACTCGGAGTAATTGACTTGAATGGACTTTCCGTAAGTGGATTCGTAATAC
Source organism: Clostridia bacterium (assembly GCA_017463445.1). Taxonomy (GTDB): domain Bacteria; phylum Bacillota; class Clostridia; order Oscillospirales; family CAG-272; genus CAKSQF01. The sequence continues at coordinate 8,762 of JAFTPF010000095.1, read as the reverse complement.
TTTTCAAACTCCTTCAGAACATCATAGCACTCGGGATCGTCGTAGGAGAGGTACTCGCCCCAGTTGTAGACGTTCAGCGTCACTTCTTCGGCAGAAACAGGCAGAACGGGGAAAGAGGCAAACAGCACCGCGAAAAGCAAGAGAGTGAGTAAATAACGGATCGGACGCTTCATCTTTTGCCCTCCTTTCCTTTACGAAGAGAGCGGGACTTTTTCGCCTTGGCAGGTTTGCCAGAATTCTCGCCTCTTGCCGAGATGATGTTGGAAATGATCAGGAGCACCAGCACAGCGATCGTCATGATACTGGAGAGCGCGTAGATGTTGGGCTTGAAGGGCTTCTTCACTAGCGAATAGATGTAGGTGGGGAAGGTCTTGAATGTGGCGCCGGTGGTGAAGTAACTGATGACGAAATCGTCCAGCGAGAGTGTGAACGCCATGATCATGCCCGAGATGATGCCTGGAATGATTGCGGGCAGCTCTACCTTCAAAAACGCCTGCATGGGCGTGCATCCAAGATCCAACGCCGCTTCGGTCAGATTGGGATCCAGCTGGCGCAGCTTGGGCATAACCGACAGGATCACGTAGGGAAGGCTGAAGGTAATGTGGGCGATCAGGATCGTCCAGAAGCCGAGAATGTTCGCATTAATAAGAGTTCCTACCGTGATAAACAGCAGCATCATGGAAATACCCGTCACGATGTCGGGGTTCATCATGGGGATGTTGGTCACCTGCATGGTGGCGTTCTTGATCCACTTGCGCTTCATATGGAAGATACCGATGGCGGCGGCAGTCCCAACTACGGTGGAGATCACCGCGGACAGTGCAGCCAGCACTAACGAATTGATCAGGGTATCCACCGCTTCGCCGCCGCTTAGAATACTCTCATACCACTGCATCGAAAAACCGCTGAAGGAAAAGATGCTATCAGTGGAGTTGAACGAGAAAAGGATCATCACCGCAACGGGTGCGTAGAGGATCAGAAAACAGAGTATGGTGTAGATATTAGCGGCTTTTTTCATACGACCACACCTCCGTCGTCATCCGAGTATTTATTCATAATACTCATACTGATAATGATAAGGATCATCAGCACCAGCGATAGTGCGGAGCCTACGTTATAGTTGTCCGCTTCCTTGAACTGGCGCTCGATGGTGTCGCCGATCAGCGAGAATGTCCGTCCGCCCATCGCATCCGAAATGTAGAAGGTGCTGATAGAGGGAACGAACACCATAGTCACTCCGGACATGATTCCCGAGAAAGACAGGGGAAGGACCACCTTCGTCATCGTCTGGAAACGGTTACAACCAAGATCAGCCGCCGCCGTCAGCAGATTCTGATCCATCTTGGAAATGACGGTGTAGATGGGCAGGATCATATAGGGCAGATAGTTATACACCATCGCAAAAATGACCGCGCCTGAGGTATTGAGCAGCTTCAACGGCTCAATGCCGAAATTCCCTAAGAAGGTGTTGATGATCCCCTGATCGTTGAGCAAGATCTTCAGACAGTAAGTACGAATGAGAAAGTTCAGCCACATAGGGAGCATCACTAGAACGATGACAATCCGCTGGGTACGGGGCTTCATTGAAGCAATCCGATATGCCAAGGGATAACCGATCAGAAGGCAGATCACGGTTGCCAGGATCGAGAACATCACCGACCGCAGGAAGATCATCAGATACTCGGGAGAAGCGATAGTAGCGAGATTCTCCAGCGTAAAGCCGCCGGCAGCGTCGGTGAAGGTATAGTAAATAATAAAGAGCAGAGGAATGACGATAAACAGCACAGACCAGGCGATGTGCGGCGCCGCAGCAAACCGCTGCAGGAGAGAACGGCGCTTCACGCCTCATCCTCCGGGGCAGGATCGGACAGATTGTCCATCTCATCACTGAAGCTGGAGTAGTCACCGAAGGTATCCGAGTATACAGAACGCTTCATCACCTGAATCTCATATGGGTCGATCGAGATACCAATGGTATCTCCGGCATTGACGCGGTCGGTAGACTCGATCATCCACTTGAAGTTGTCGATGTCTACAATGATTTCGTAATAGTCACCCTTGAAGGTAACCGAAGTGACCTCGCCGGTGAGCATCGCCTGATCGATGGGGACGATATCGATATCCTCGGGACGAACGACTACGTCCACCTTTTCATTAGGCGCAAAGCCGGCGTCCTCACATTGGAAGCTGTGACCTGCAAAGGTAACCATATAATCACGGGGCATCACACCGGTGACGATGTTGGATTCGCCGATAAAGTCCGCAACGAAAGCGTTGATGGGTTCGTTATATATTTCCACAGGCGTGCCGATTTGCTGGATCCGTCCGTCCGCCATGACCACTACCTTGTCCGACATGGATAGGGCTTCTTCCTGGTCGTGGGTAACGAAGATAAAGGTGATCCCAGTACGTTTCTGGATCTCCTTGAGTTCCTTCTGCATATCCTTGCGAAGCTTGGCGTCAAGGGCACTCAGCGGCTCATCCAACAGGAGCGCGCGAGGCTCGTTGACCAGCGCACGGGCGATGGCCACACGCTGTTGCTGACCGCCGGAGAGCGCAGAAACACTGCGCTTCTCGAATCCCTTCAGATTCACAAGCGCAAGCATCGCCTTTACTTTGTCACGGATCTATGTGTCGGACATCTTCTTGAGACGAAGTCCGAACGCGATATTCTCGTACACGTTCAAATGGGGGAAAAGTGCATATCTCTGGAATACGGTATTGACGTTCCGCTGATGGGGGGGAACATCGTTGATCTTTTTTCCTTCGAAATAGACATTGCCTTCATCGGCGTCTACAAAACCGCCGATAATCCGGAGTGTAGTAGTCTTACCACAACCCGAAGGACCAAGCAGCGTTACGAATTCGTTGTGTTTGATTTCAAGATCGATATGGTCGAGAATTACCTCGCCGTCAAAGCTTTTGGAGACATCCTCCAGACGAATCAGAACGCCATCGCTTGCCTGCATGACTGTTTCTTTCATTCTCTTACTATTATTACCTCCCGAAAAATAAAAATTTCGATTTATTATAACAAATATCGCAGTAAATTGCAATAGATTTTACAATATTTCTGCGAAATTATTTGTTTGAACCGCCAACATCGGTAACCGATAAGAATAAACCAACCGAGAGGATCAGCATTGATAATCCACCGTTCAAAACCAGCGCCACCGCAACCGCCAATAACCAGAAAAACAGCAGAAAGAGCATCGACACCCACGACACGATCCGTTCGGTACTCTCCCGCTCCAAACGAACACTCAGTATCGATGAAAGTGCCTTTCCCCCGTCCAGAGGATAGATCGGGAGCAGGTTCAGAAGTCCGAATCCAAGATTGGCTTCAACGGCACAAGGATCCAGATTGAGATACGCATACAGTGCTGCAAGCAAAAGATTTGCAACAGGTGCTAACAGCGAAAGTAAAATCTCTCCGCGATGCGACAGCAGACCGATCCGCTCGATCGATAGTCCCATAGGTGTGACCGTCAGCAAAGCAGCCGATCCGCCCGCCAGCCACAATACGGTCAAATGGGTCAGCTCATGGATCAGCACGGCACTGCAAATAGCAACAAGCGTCATATCGTGAGAAAAAAGCAAACAAAGTGCAAAATAGATCAGTGTCAATGGCGACAGATGCAGTTTCATCGAATCCCTCCGACTCACTATATGCGAAGCTCCTTCATAACTTCCACCTAAAGACAAAAAAACGCCCGGCAATTACTTGCCGGGCTATAAAAGTTATAGGAAGTCTTGAACCCATTTTACAAAGAAAGGTCAGTGTTGCCGAAGGCAATCCTTACAGCGAGCTTGCGATGCGTGCGGTGTCCTGTGCGATGACCAGCTCTTCGTTGGTGGGGATCAGGTAAACGGCGACCTTAGAGTCGTCGGCGGAAATCTTCTTGGCAAGGGCAGAGCCTGCGCCGCCTGCATTTGCCGCATCGTCGATCTTGATGCCGTAGTATTCCATATTCTCGCAGATCAGCGCCCGCAAGCGGACATTGTTCTCGCCGATACCTGCGGTAAAGACGACGGCGTCCAGACCGTTCATCGCGGCAGCGTAGGAGCCGATGAACTTCTTGATCTGATATGCCCACACGTTGATGGCGCGATTAGCGTCCGCATAGTGAGGATCTTCAGAACCTGCGGCGATGGCAGCTTCCAGATCGCGACAGTCGGAAGAGAAGCCATGGGTCATACCCAAAAATCCGCTCTTCTTGTTCATATAGTTATTCATCTCGTCGGGAGTCATACCCTCACGATCCATCACATAGGTCACAATAGCAGGATCGATGGAGCCGCAACGGGTACCCATCACCAGACCGTCCAGAGGAGTGAAGCCCATGGAGGTGTCGATGACCTTGCCGCCCTTGACGGCAGAGATGGAAGAGCCGTTGCCCAGATGGCAGGTAACGATCTTACTGTCTTCCTTGTTCAAAATCTCGTTCATAATGCCGGAAACGTAACGGTGAGAGGTACCGTGAGCGCCGTAACGGCGGATCTGGTACTTTTCGGCGATCTCGGCGGAAATGGGGTAAGTATACGCGCACTCAGGCATGGTCTGATGGAAAGCAGTATCGAATACCAGCACCTGAGGAGTGTTAGGCATAACACTGGTGCAACCGGCGATACCCATCAGGTGAGGACCGGTGTGCAGAGGCGCGAAGTCGGTACATTTTTTCAAAACCTCGATGACCTCGTCGGTAACCAGGATCGATTCGGAGAAGTAGGGACCGCCGTGAACTACGCGGTGACCGATCGCCTCGATCTCGCTCATGTCCTTGATACAGCCGATCTCGGGATCGGTCAGCACTTCAACCAGGATCTTGGTAGCCACACTGTGGTTTTGCATCTCGATCTCTTTGGACCACTTGGTGCCGTCTGCGGTCTTGTGGTCGATGCGGGAGCCGGAAATACCGATACGGTCGCAAAGACCCTTTGCTTTTACTGCGCCGGTGTCGGTATCAATGAGCTGATACTTCAGAGAAGAACTGCCGGCGTTGACAACTAATACATTCATAATAACCTCCGGGACTTGACATTCTCAAGACCGTATGCTATAATGCGTTAAGACGCAATCGCCAACGATCTTGCTTGTTTAATTTCATCAATCTTCATTATACACCTTTTGCTTTACAAATGCAAGGGTTACAGGAAGATTTCTCAAAACTTTTTCGCAAAAAGTCGAAAGGAGGCATCCAGGTGAAAACAGTCGGCATTATTTGCGAATACAATCCCTTTCATTTGGGACACAGCCTCCAGCTTAGCTCGATCCGCGAAGAGTTGAACGCACGAGGTGAGGACGCCTGCATCGTTGCTCTGATGAGCGGATCCTTCGTTCAGCGCGGTGGTCCTGCAGTCCTACCTAAGGAGACCCGTGCCGCCATCGCACTCTCGGAGGGTACCGATCTGGTGCTGGAGCTACCGCTTCCGTGGTGTATGTCGGGTGCAGACCGCTTTGCCGCAGGTGCCGTGGCAATCCTCGAGGGACTTAGCGGGGGGATAGACTACCTTGCTTTCGGAAGCGAAACGGGAGATGTGGACGAGCTGGAAAGAATTGCCCGCGTGATCGGTTCACCCGAATTCGACAAGGCGGTGGGCAACGCCGCCGAAGCGCGTCCCGACCTATCGTTTGCCGCTCAGCGGGAGATGGCGTACGCAGAGCTGACCGACGAACCGCTTCCCAAGCTCGCTCCAAACGATCTGCTAGGCGTCGCATACCTCTCCCACATGCGAACGATCCGCCCGCTGGTGTTCCGACGTCTCCCCGGCTACTCCGCTACCAAGGCGCGCAGAGCGCTGCAGGAGCGCGATTTTGCCGCATTGCAGGAACTGGTTCCGCCAGCAACGAACGACGCACTGAGAGCGTCTGAAGGGCTCTCGCAGGATGCGATGGATCATGCACTCATCGCTCATCTGTTGCTGACTCCCACTGCTGTGATCGCCACCGCCGCCGAGTGCAACAGAGAACTAGCAGCCCGTCTGACCGATGCCGCCGCCCGTTCGCGTACGGTCGCCGAGGTAGTGGAAAAAGCAACATCCAAGCATTATACCGCCGCGCGCGTGCGCCGCGCACTCTGGCACAGTTATCTCGGGACGCCTGCCAATGCGCCAATGGGTCTGCCGCATTATACGAATCTGCTTGCCGCAAACGAGCGGGGAAGAGCCTTCCTGCGCACGGTCGCCAAAAAGAGCGAGATCACGATTGTCACCCGCCCGTCCAACGCCGCCAAAGATCCGCAGATTGCCGCAGAATACGCCTTCTCCGAGACGAGAGATCGCGTCTGGCGTCTGTTTGCCGGTATTTCTACCGAAAAAAAGCCGCCGATCCTCAAATAATTTACAAATTGGTCTTGATTTTTAGTATCGGGTATTGTATAATACTATGTATATAATTACTAATCGATAAGGGGGAATACAAATGGCACAGTCCACGATCCAGGGAAAGTACCTGGTCTATCAGAATCTGCCGCTGGTGCGTGAGAACAATCTCATCTGCTATGGAAGCACCGACGACAAGTACGTGCTCTTTTTAATGATATTAACCAACAAAACCATCGCCGCTGCCGACCCGAGCGTAAAGGTCGAAGTCCCCGACAAGATCATCGGACAGATCGTCAGCACCGACATGACCAAGGCTCCTCACGAGCGGATGGTCAAGCAGTTCGAGCGAAGCGGTCTTGCAGACGCCATGGCGTTCGGCATGATCCAACTGGAGCGCTACAATAAGAAATAAGAAAAGGAACCCGAATGGGTTCCTTTTCTTATTACAAATATCGTACGTGAAGTACGATCGATGCCATAAAGAACAGTGACCAGATCACCGCTCTGACAACGGTTGACTCATTGCTGATACTATTCGTACAGCGCAGGATCAGTGTCCGAATCAATTGTCCGCCAAACAGAAAATAGAGATACAGTGGAATTGTAATGAAAAAGAGAATCAGTATCATACCGTCTATTCCCCAGTCCAGACTAACAAACCCCGTGCCTCGGTTGGGTTCGTCAATACGGTAAAATACGTATCCGATAATCGGAACAGCAAACCAATATCCAACGGAAATGATCACATAAATCCACTTGCAAAAAGTATAGATAAGACCGGAGTGTTTTTGTTGAAATCTCGGTACGGTCATTTGAAATTACCTCTGCACCCGACCGCTTCCGTCACCGCCGGCAAGCTTTTCCACTTCTGCTACGCTGACGCGGTTGAAGTCGCCCTCGATAGAGTGCTTGAGGGCAGATGCGGCAACCGCGAACTCAATCGCCTGCTGAGAGGTCTTGTCGGACAGCAAGGAATAGATCAGTCCAGCACCGAAGGAGTCACCGCCGCCCACGCGGTCCACGATGTGCAGGTGATAGGACTTGGAGAAGCAGTAGTTCTCGCCATCGTAAAGCATACCCGCCCAGTCGTTGTCGGAAGCGGAGAGGGAGGTGCGGAGGGTGATGGCAACCTTCTCAAAGCCGAACTTGTTGGCGAGCTGCTTTGCTACCGACTTGTAGCCCTCGTGGTTCAGCTTACCGCCGTAGATGTCGGTGCCTTCTGCTTCGATGCCGAAGACGTCCTTGGCGTCCTCCTCGTTGGAGATGCACACGTCCACATACTCGCACAGCTTGGTCATAGCCTCTCTTGCCTCAGCTCTTGTCCAGAGCTTGCCACGGTAGTTCAGGTCGCAGGAGATCTTCACGCCTCTTGCCTTGGCCGCCTTGCAGGCTTCCAGACAGATGTCAACGAGATTACCGCCCAGCGCGGGAGTAATGCCGGTAAAATGGAACCAGTCTGCGCCCTCGAAGATGGAGTCCCAATCAAAGTCGGAAGGGGAAGCCTCGGCAATGGCAGAATGAGCACGGTCGTAGATGCAGACCGATCCGCGCTGGGACGCACCCTTTTCCAGATAGTAGATGCCCACACGGTCACCGCCGCGAACGATCTCGTCGGTGTCCACGCCAAAGTAGCGGAGGGAGTCCACCGCCGCCTGTCCGATGGCGTGCTTGGGGAGCTTGGTCACGTAGGTGCTGTGCAGACCGAAGTTGGCCAGCGATACGGCCACGTTTGCCTCGCCGCCACCGAAGGTAGCCTGCATCTGATCGTTCTGGAAGAAGCGGTAATAGCCGTTAGGGGCAAGGCGAAGCATAATCTCGCCGAATGTGATTACTGTTTTCATGCGTTTGCCTCCATTTTCTCAAGTGCTTCCTTGACGAAGAAGCTGCCGCCGATGGCTGCAACCTTGTCAAAGGCGAGGAATTCGTCGATATTGCTCCGATCCACGCCGCCGGTGGGGATGAACTTCACCTGGGGGAAGGGAGCGGACAGGGCTTTCAGCGCCTTCAGACCGCCGTAAATGTTGGCGGGGAAGAACTTCACGGTAGTGATGCCCAGATCCAGCGCCTGCATAATTTCGGTGGGGGTCACACAGCCGGGATAGTAGGGGATGTTCTTTTCGTTGCAGATGTTGGCAACCGCCACAGACAGTCCGGGGGAGACGATGAACTGTGCGCCTGCCTCCAGCGCTGCGTTGCACTGGTCGGCGTTGATGACCGTGCCTGCGCCGATGGACATATCGGGGTAGTTCTTGCAAGCATATGCAATCGCCTCGGCAGCACAAGCGGTGCGGAAGGTGATCTCGGCAGTGTGGATGCCGTTGTTTTTCAGTGCGGTCAGGATCTTGTCGGTCTCGGACAATTCTTTGATGACCACAACGGGAATAAATTTTTCCATAATATGTTTTCCTTTCTGAATGTGGGGCTTTGCCCCACACCCC
>JAFTPF010000094.1 GCA_017463445.1 Clostridia bacterium | reverse complement strand
GACTATGTGGGTGTGTACGCGGGGGAGGAGGGCTTCGCGCCAGAGCCTTGCTTTGCGCCCATCACCGCCGAGGATGCTTCCCGCGTCCCCGTCGTCTGCAGGGAAGAGGAGGACAAAGTCACCGTCACGGGCGCGACCCTGCGGGACACCCTCTCGCGCCCCAAACGGCTGGCACCCGGTCATTCTGCCTGCCCGGGCTGTGGGATACCGGTCAACGTGAATCTGCTCCTGCGAGGGATCGAGGGCAACGTGGTCCTCCTGTTTCAGACGGGATGCGGAATGGTGGTCACGACGGGATATCCGAAAACGGCGTTCAGAGTGCCCTATCTCCACAATCTGTTTCAGAACGGTGCGGCTACGCTGGCAGGGCTGTCCCAAATGTTCCGCAAGCGGCAGGAGAGAGGAGAGCTGCCACCGGGCGAGATTACCTTCATTATGGTCAGCGGTGACGGCGGGATGGACATCGGAATGGGCTCCGCGCTGGCCACCGCGCTCCGCGGCGATCCCGTGATCCTCTTTGAGTACGACAACGGCGGGTATATGAATACGGGCTACCAGCTCTCCTACTCCACGCCGCGGGGAGCCAAAAGCGCTACCTCCCATCTGGGCGAGCGTCAATGGGGGAAGACCTTCTATCACAAGGATATGCCCCGGATCATGGCGGCAACGGGGATGCCCTACGTTGCCACCGCCGCCGAGTCGGATCCCTCGGACTTCATCCGCAAGGCGGCAAAGGCGCAGTATTACGCCAGGCATTACGGAACGGCGTATATCAAATGCCTGTCCGCCTGCCCGCTGAACTGGGGCGATCCGCCCAACACCGAGCGCCGGGTCATCGCCGCGGCGGTGGACAGCTGCTATTTCCCCCTATACGAGGTGGAGCAGGGGCACACCGCGCTGTCCTACGATCCCGAGGCAAAGGGCAAGAAGATCCCGATGGCGGATTTTCTCGGGATGATGGGGCGCACCAAGCACCTGTGCGACGCGGAGTACGAGGAGATAAGAGGAGAAATTCAGGCGGAGATCGACCGCCGCTGGGAACGGCTGAAGATAAAGTCGGCGCATCCAGAGCTGTGACCGTTATAACAAACAAGGCAGTTGCATCTATCGCAACTGCCTTTACTGATACGGCTTGGGATTGTCGGTCAGCCCCAGCAGATAATCCACAGAGGTCTGATAGAGTCGGGAGAGGCGGATCAGCACGTCGGTAGGGACGTCCCTCAGCCCCCGCTCGTAGCGGCTGTATTGAGGCTGCTTCATTTGCAGATAGTCCGCCACGAACTGCTGAGACAGATCGTGATCCTCGCGAAGATCCTTTAGTCGAGGGTAATAATTGTCCATATTTTTTCCTCTTTTTATAACTGTTTGGTATTGACATTTTATCACGGAAGGTGTATAATAATTCTGATATATAACCGCACGGTTATAAAATATATTTTGGAGGAAGTAGAAATGACAAACAAACTCAAAAAACTCACGGCAATGCTTCTTGCGGGATTGTTGGCGTGCACCGCGCTGGTGGGGTGTGAGGTAAGCTCCAGCCGAACGAATTATGATCACTATGATGACGATGAGGATTATTACGACAACGATTATAATTATAACTCGTCCAGCGGGAGCAATTCAGGCAATGCGCAGCAAAACTCACAGTATACGGGGCTGTCGCCGACGGAAATTATGGAAGCATTGGGCAAGGCGGAGGATTATGTAATCACATCAAATGCCACCATGTCAAATAATGAAGCCGGTGTAAATCAATCTGCTGCAATGACAGTGAAGAAGGATGGAAATTATGCAATAATGGAAGGCAGCAGAATGGATGGCAGCTACCTGTCAGATTATTCAACGACATACATCGATTTGGATTCGCATACTGGATATTTTAAAGGTGAAAATGGAAATTGGACGAGTGAATTCGATAATGATATTAACTGGGGTACTCTTTTGTATTATATGGCGTATGATAACGATGGTGGTGCAATAATCGAATACATTTTAGACGACAGCAATTATTATTCAACAGATACCAATAAGCACATAATGAGAGAAGATGGTCTGGCGAGAATAATCGCTGATGGAAATGGCGTAAGCGCATCAGGCAGCATGACTAAGTCCGGAGCTACTTATCTATTCGTAATGACCGCACAGAAAAATAATACTGTTCTAAACTTCACCATAACCATCGAATTCAAATCCACCAGTGTTATCATCCCCAATTCGGTTCGTGGATGACTTCCCCTCCCCCGAAAGACCATACTTTCGGGGGATTTTTTGCGATTAATCGGTGTACACCATCGACTACAGGTTCGTGCGAACATCTTCTTCTCCCTTGACAATCTCCCCCGATCTGTGCTACAATAACCACAAATCCACCCTCACGGAGCCGATTATGTCCAAACTCACCCAAGCCGCGCAAAATCCCTTCCCCTATTCCGATACCAACCGCCGATTCTATACCTACGACTACTACCTCCGTAAGACCTACGGCGGCAAGGTCGCCAAGATCCCGCTGGATGCAGGCTTTACCTGCCCCAATCTGGACGGCACGCGGGGCGTGGGCGGCTGCATCTACTGCTCCTCCCGTGGCAGCGGCGACTTCGCGCCCGAAGCCACCCTCAGCATCACCGAGCAGTTTGCCGCAGGAGTTGCCGAACTGTCCGATAAATGGAAGCCCGTGGGCTACATCCCCTATTTCCAAGCCCATACCAACACCTACGCGCCCGTGGATCGTCTGCGCGCCCTCTGGGAGGAAGCCCTCGCCCAGCCGGGCGTGGTGGGACTTGCCGTCGCTACCCGCGCCGATTGTATCTCCCCCGCCATCGCCGACCTCCTGCGGGAGTTCACCGCTCGCACCCGCCTCACCGTGGAGCTGGGTCTGCAGACCGCCCACGACCGCACCGCCGAGGTGATCAATCGCTGTCATACCATTGAGGAGTTCCTCCGCGGCTACCGTCTGCTGGATGGTATCGACGTCTGCATCCATCTCATCGAAGGTCTGCCCGGGGAGAGTCACGCCGATATGCTGGAGACCGCGCGGCAGGTGGCAAAGCTTCACCCTTTCGCCGTCAAGCTTCACCTACTCCACGTCCTGAAAGATACCGCCCTTGCCGATCTTTGGGCGAGAGGAGAGTACACCCCCATGGAGCTTGCCGATTACGTCCGTATCGTCTGTGACACGCTGGAGCTACTTCCGCCGGAGACTGTGGTGGAGCGCATCACGGGCGACGGGCCTCCCGATCTGCTTCTCGCCCCCCTCTGGAGCCGCAAAAAGTTCGCCGTCATGAACGAGATCGACAAGGAACTCTACCGTCGTGGGAGCTTTCAGGGCAAGCGGGCAGAGCAGGGATGAATAACCGTATAGAACTCAATTCCCCCGACCGAGGTCGGGGGAATTTTTATCCTCATCTTCTGCATAAAAATCCTGCTTTTTTTTCGGGAACGGTTGACATAGCCAGCAATTTGCGGTATAATTACGATGAATAAATATTTTTACGAACATCCAAGGAGGAGACTGTCGTGAGTGGACTGTTAGAGCTGTTCCAAATGATGGATCTCATCGATCTTATCGATATTTTGCTGACCTCGGTCATCTTTTATTACGCGATCAAATTTATACGGGAGCGCCGCGCAGGCAAATTGGCGGTGGGCGTGTTTTTGCTGGTGCTTCTGGAGATCGCCGGTGTTGCCTTCGAGCTACCGGTCATCGGCTTCCTGATGCAAAACCTGTTCCAGGTGGGTATCATTGCGATGATCATCCTGTTCCAGCCCGAGCTTCGCTCCGCTCTGGAGAAGATCGGCGGCGTGCAGGTGGGCGGTATCCGCGGGATCATTGCCCAGGGCGACGCCAAGCAGATGGAACAGCTCTCTCAGCAGGTGGAGGCGGTCTGTACCGCTGTCTGCGATCTGGCGCTGGATAAGACCGGCGCGCTGATTGTCTTCGAGCGCTCTACCAAGCTGGGCGAGTATATCCGTAGCGGTACCGTCCTCAACGCGGACATTTCTCCCCGTATGATCAAGAATATCTTCTTCAATAAAGCTCCCCTCCACGACGGCGCGCTGATCGTCCGTGAGGGCAGGCTCTATGCCGCAGGCTGCTTCCTGCCACTTCCCACCAACAACGAGATCGATCGGGATTTCGGTACCCGTCACCGTGCCGCAATCGGCATGAGCGAGAACAGCGACGCCATCGTGGTGGTGGTCAGCGAGGAGACCGGCATTATCTCGCTGGCAAAGGAAGGTCAGCTCCAGCGCAATTATGACTACCGTAAACTGTTCAACGACCTGATGCTGGAGCTCTCCCCTAACCGTTTCGCCGCCGCGCAGAACCAGCAGAACCAGCAGGGCGCGGATCGATCCGACGATGCACCTAAGGCGTAAAGGAGGAAGTTGATATGTGGAATAAGATCAAAGCCTTCTTTTCGGGAAATCCCGCCCCCGTAGAGGAGGGTGCCGATCATCGGCACGTGGATTACACCGTACAAAAAAACAGAAAATTCGATATGATCGCCAGGATTCTGGCGGTCCTTGCGGCATTGCTGCTTTGGATCTATGTGGTCAGCACTACCACCGTCTCCGAGGAGGAGGACTTCAGTCTGGTCCCCGTGGTCTGCAACGGAGAGGAGTCTCTGCGCAGCGAATACGGTCTGGTGGTGCAGTCTATGAGCATCGACACCCTGAACGTGCGTCTGATGGGCAACCGTCAGGAGCTTCGGAAGGTCACAAACGAGCAGGTGAAGGCGTACATCAGCCTTGCGGGGATCGATACCGCAGGCGAGTATGAGCTGAAGGTATACGTAGACGTCCCCAGCGGCATCACGGTGGTTTCCCAGTCGGTGAGCCAGGTGGTGGTTCAGGTGGACCGTACGGCACAGAAACAGATGTCGGTAACCGAGAGCAATCTCTCTCTGCAGGGATGGACGCTGTCCGAGGGCTGTTTCTTCGGAGAAACCAAGCTGAACATCGATACGTTGACAGTGGAAGGTCCCACGCTGTCCTTGCAAAAGGTGGCAAGCGTGGAGCTCTACAGCGATGTGATCGGCGACGCCGACGAAAGCTTCACTGTGACCGCTACACCGCATCTGCTGGATTCCAAGGGCAATATCATCACCGACAGCTCGCTGAGCATCCGCGAAACGGGTCAGATCAAGATCAGCGTAGAGGTGCTCAAATCCAAGACCGTTCCGCTGACCGTACAAGGCAAAAACGGTTATCTTACTGCCGATCAATATACGCTCACCCCGTCCACGGCTGTCATTGTAGGCGAGCCGAAAATGGTAGATGCTACCGATGCGCTGACCGTTGCGGTGGTGGATGAGACCGATTTGGCGGCAAAGGCTACGGTTCAGTTCTCGCTGAATATCACGGGACTTACAGTCACCGATTCGCAAAACGCTCCTTTGACGACGGTGCAGGCACAGTTCGATCTGTCCGCGCTCCCCGTCCATGTGGTGGAGGAGGTTCCGGTCTTCCGCGGCAGTGAAGCGGTGGGTAGCGTGAAGGTCACCGTCCGCGGTGTGAGCACCGAGGTTGCCGCCATCGTGCAGGCGCTGACGTCAAAGGACATCACGGTCTACTCGGACACCGAACAGCCGGAAGGAACGATTTCTGCGATGACTGCGGTCTTTACCGAAACCTTGCGCGCATACGTTTATGCCGTAGAGATCACCGATTACGACAACACGCCCCCTTCGAAGGACGTGATTGGTAATTTGGAGCATCCCGTTGTCCCCGTGGAGATAGTAGCATGAAATTGCTCCTGCATAATATCAAGGCGACCCTTGACGATCCCGAAGGGGGCGCGCTTACCTTGGCCGAGGCAAAGCTTCGGGCGGTGGGGCTGAAGCCATCTGCGCTCACTCTGACCAAACGCTCG
>JAFTPF010000006.1 GCA_017463445.1 Clostridia bacterium | reverse complement strand
GATCCTCCAGCTTTTTGGCGTAGAGCTCGGCCGCAGCGGCGCAGAGATCGGGCGCAAGCCGCTTGCCCACTTCCTTCTTGGCGATCTCGCACAGATCGGCGAAATGCCGTCCGCAGAGCCAAGGCTGGGAGGAGAACTTCTTGCGGAAGTCAAAATCCTGCCCCCACATATACGCCGCGTTTGCCAGCATCCGATAGTAGTTACCGTTTGTCCGCTCACAAACGTAGCAGGTGGAGCAGAGCTCACGAATGCGCGCCGCCGCCTTCTCGGGAGATTTGATGATCCCCTTCTTGTTCATCATATCGTCCTTGAGCTCGTTCAGATGACTCTCCAGCATCAACGCCAGCGGAAGCCGCTTGCCGTGACGGAGCATCTTCGAGAAATGATCGGGACAAAAGCCCAGCTTGTTGGTCTTGATGCGGATGTCAGGCTCCATCATGGAAGCCCCCAGGATCAGATCCAGCTCGTCCGCCTCCAATTTCGCCGCCAGCGCGCAAAAAGGACACCCCTGCTCGCTGCCTTCCTCCATCCCTGCCTCAAATACTTCATTGATCGGTATCGTATAAATCGTTGCAGCCATTTTTTCTTGGAACCCTTCTTATAAGAAGGGTTCCAAACCTCCCAAGAATTTTTCTGATAGGCGGCAAAATCCTTGCCGCCTATGAATATGCACTGTGGCATTTTAATCTAACTTCCTGCCCCCGCAAGTATGTTGCAGTAGCGTCTGTAAACAGAACGCTGAGAGAATGGGTACACCCATTCTCTCGGCTTATTTTGAAGTTCTTTACCCCGCTCGGATGTTTGCTGCGGTTGCAAAGCAACTGCGGCAAACTCCACGCAATTCGGCAAGGCCGAATTACAGTTCTTCTCAAGAAAGCGGGCGGAGTCTGAGGCAGCGCCTCAGAGCGTAACCCCGTTGCGCTCTAAAAGTGCTCGAGCTGATTCAACCGAGTCCACGCCCGTAGCGTTCTTCACGGGTGCAAACTCCTTTTCACGAACTACCTCGTAAGCGAGACATGAATCCATCATGTGGATCATATCCAAAATCAGCGACTCAAACTTGTAGCCGTTGGGCTCGGTAGGCTTCACAAAATTGCCGTCCCCGTCGATATGGGGGATCTTCTTTTCCGCCATGTGAACGGGCAGACGGCGGTTTGCGATGTCGGTGAGGCTTTCGATCTTGAACAGATAGTTCAGGATCACGCCGAACCGATAGAGCAGCTCGCCGCAATCATCCCGGAGGGTCACCATGTCCTCGGTCATCTCGTAATATTCCACGATGGAAGGCTTGCCGTCCTCTAGACACAGCACACCCAGCTTTTCGGTGGGGAAGGCCTTGGACACAACCTTCGCGCCGCAGTCGCTGCCCGAGAGGATGGTTGCCCCCACGAAATCGGGGGAGCAAATCCGCTGGCAGACGTTGTCTACCGCAAAAGCGTTCAGCCATTCCACGCCTTTTGTGCGCATCTCGGCAAGACAGCCGCTCTTCTCCAGAGAAGAGAACCAACCGCCGTTGCCGTTGGGGGAGAGCGCCAGACGGTCGGGTGCCTCCAGATAGAGATCGCCCTCGTAAGAGACTGCGGGTGCCATCTCCTGCACGAAGAAGCGGACGTTCTCACTGCCGTAGCCGAAATAATCGTGTTCCTCGAAGAACGCCACCGTGTCGGCGTTGTTCTTGTCGCTGGTCATAATATAGAGGGGAATGGGACAGCCTGCCGCCTCGGTGACCTCCTGCAGATTGCGGATCAGGCACTCGAAAATATACAGCGGACGGGTGATGCCGATGTTGTAAGTTCCTTTCGGCTTATCCCAGCCAAGGCGGGTGCCCTGACCGCCTGCCAGTAGAACGGCGGCGACTTTGCCCGCGCGGATGGCGGCAAGTCCCGCCTCGGTGTAGCGCACCCGTTGCGTCTCGATCTCGGCAAGCTCGGTCGCACCCAGCGGAGCCAGTTCGCCCCGCAGATTGGTGTGATTCTCTCCGCCGATCAGCGACAATAGACTCCAGTCCACCTTCTCCAGCTGCGCCGCCAGACGCGCCTTGGCGCCGTCGGGGAGGGCGTCGTAATGCCGAAGGAGCTTTTCTTGACGGTGTTTTGTAAGCAGATCTCTGATTTCCATGAAACACTCCTGACCGCCGCAGATCGCGGCGTTTTTTCTACCTATTATTATATCACAGAAAAAAGGGGTTGTAAACCCCCATTTTCCGAATTTCCTAAGAATCGCCGGTGTTATTCATCATCGACGTGCCAGAAGTGCCCCGGGAATCCCGCCGGGCGCACCTGCAAAGCAAGCGGCAAGTACGTCGGCAACGTCGTCCGACTCGCTTGCGGTCGGCGCACAGCGGGGAAGAGAAGTGTGCGCTGACCTATGGAGAGCATCTTCGCCGTGCCCTACCGTATCGCACGCACTGTCGGTATCTTTGATGCGGGAGTCGCCCTGAAAGGAGAGATCAACGATTCCGAAGCGGTGCAGATCTTCGGCAGGGACTGCCCCACGGGCGACGATCCGACGGCGGATGCGGTAAACGGTGTCACGGCTGACGTTCATCTCAATGGCGGTGGCCTCCATGGTCAGCCCGTAGAGATAGCGATAAGCGAGAAAGAGCCGCTCGTCGGCGTAGTGGAGGGCTTCTCTGGGAGAGAGAACGCCGTCGCCGTAGTGAGCGAGAAGACGCTCGGCGGCGTGTGTGTTGCGTTCTGCGATGCGGATCGACTCTTCCAAAGCCGCTCGACGGCGGGAGTTTTCGGCAAGTGAAGCCAGCTCGTCCCGATAAAGGTCCAGGACGCGGCGATCCACCCGGTATTTTTCAAACAAATTGAGCCATGTGATCATAGGCAAATCTTCCTTTCTTTTTTCAGTTTGTTGTGCGGTCTATCTAAACGGAGAAAACACGAACAAATGTTCCTTCGTTGGTATTATAGCACAGAATAAAGTACTTGTCAATAGTGTGAAGCAAAAAATGGGAAGCCGATTTTTTGCGCAAAATAATGACGAAAGTGAAAAAAACCGCGAAAAAGCTGCAATTGTGCAACTTTTGTGCAAATTGCGAGGGTGTAGAAAATCTGCGCTTGAAATTGTGCAGTTTGCACAATGCATTTTCGCTTTGTCACAATTACGGTTTCGCACACGAAAAAGTAAACAGAATTTACTCGAATGCATCAATGAACAAAATATGAACCGAAGATCCCTCAAGTCGCGGAAAGATTGCTGAAAATCGATCCAAAACGAGAACTTTTTCTGTATATTCAAAATATAACAGTAAAATATAATTACCCTTTCGTTCACATTTTCGTCTCGCAGGCAAGAAACGCCCCGAGGCGTGTGAAGCAATTCTTCGAAAAAAGCGATTTTTGCCCTGCGATTTTGGATTTCCGACGATTTTTTTCCTTATATATATCTATTGACAAGTTTTTGGTCTTGTGGTAAGATAGGTGCAGTGAAACAGCACCGGTAGAATTTCCAGAGCCATTACCGGGCTGTTTTGTCGCCTTCTCGGTGAGAAGCTGCATTGCAGTGATTGCAACTGCGCAGAACCATCCCGTCGGCGGGAATATGCGGTGGATCAGGGCTCCCCGCGTTTTCTGCTGCAGTCATCACTGCGGCAAAGGCTCGCTGCTGCCTATAGGCAATGCGGCACACCAAGTATCATTTTTTACAGGAGGAAAAGGCAAAATGATCCAAACCAAAATGACCAGACTGATCGCCGGTACGCTGGCTGCGCTGATGCTGGTCGTACCCGGCGGACTAAGCGTATCTGCCGGATCTGACGAGTCCACATCGGGCTCTACCGACGCCTGGGAGACTCCCTCTCTGGCGGAACTGCTGAATACGGTCACTTATGAAGAATATCTGGCCAAGAATCAGCATATTGCTGCTGCCACCGAGTCGATCAAGCTCACCGGCGCAGACCTTATCAACTACAACCAATCCTTGACCAATGCTGCCGGCGTTACCGCCGTCAAGATTGGCGACACCGACGCTGTGTATCTGCCGTCTGAGGGTGCTGTCGGCTGGAACGTCACCATCCCTTCCACCGGCAAGTACACTATCAAACTGACCTACGCGGCGGTGGACAACGAGGATTCCAAGACCACGTCCATCGAGCGTTCGCTCTACATTAACGGTGAGATTCCCTTCTATGAAGCACGCTTCCTGACCCTTTCCAAGTCCTGGGAGGACGAGGAGGAGTCCTATCAGCAGTGGGAAGGCAAGACTCTCTACCGTTATTTGAAGAACGGTCAGATCATCTACCGCTTTACCGACGTGGATGGCAACGTATACGACCTGGACATCGGAGATTCCGGCGAGTATAAGGACAAAATGATCTTCAAGAAGACCGGTACCGTTGACAAAAAGAAGATCGAAGGCGCTGAGCGTTACCCTGTATTCAGCACCGACATCAACGGGAACGAGATCAAGTCCGACAAGATCCTGATCACCGAGACCGAGATCGACTATCCTATGGACACCACCCAGAAGATGGGCGTCGGTGAGAAGCGCGAGTACATCGCTACCGACTCTACCGGCTACTACGTGGACGCGCTGCAGTTTGTATTCAATGAAGGCGCCAATACCATCCAGCTGGAATCTCAGCGCGAGGATATGATCCTGTACTCCATCGAGCTGACTCCCGTCAAGGATTATATGTCCTACAAGGATTACATCGCTTACTGCAAGTCCACTTACGGCGCTACCGAGATCAAAGACGGCACTTCCGTGAAGGTGCAGGCAGAATACGCCTCCGCAACCTCCGAGAATACGCTGGCTCCCTACAGCGACCGTACCTCTTATATCAATGAGCCCCAGGACGCATCCGCACTGCTGCTGAACTCCATCGGCGGTGAAGGCGGCGAAAAGTGGCAGAACGTAGGCCAGTGGGCACGCTACACCGTGACCGTTCCCAAGTCCGGCTTCTATCAGGTTTCCCTCCGTTTCCGTCAGGGCATCCTGGAAGGTACCTTCTCCTCCCGTACCCTGCGGGTGGCAACCGCCAGTGAGATCGCCAAGGGCGAGCCTGCAAAGGTCCCCTTCTACGAAGCACAGTTCCTGCAGTTCAACTACGGTGACGACTGGCAGGTTAAGGCGCTGAACAGCGGCGGCAAAGAAACCTATATGCTCTACCTGGAAGAGGGCGAGAACTATCTGGAATTCGAAGCATCTCTGGGTAACATGGCAGACATCCTCCGTCGCGTGGAATCCGCGATGGACACCATCAACTCCGTTTATATCAAGATCCGAATGATCACCGGTACCGACCCCGACTCCAACATCGACTACGGCTTCTATCGGATCATGCCCGATGATATCGACGAGCTGCAAATCCAGAAGGATGTTCTTCTGAAAGTCGCTGAGGATTTCGAAAAGCAGACAGGTACCACCGGTTCCCACGCGAAGACGCTGGAAACGGTATCCAACCTGCTGGTACGAATGAAGAAAGAAGATAAGATCGCATCCAACCTGGACAACTTGAAGGAAAATCTGGGTACGCTGGGTACCTGGCTCCAGAACTCCAAGAACCAGCCTCTGGAAGTGGATTACATTCTGGTAAACTCCGTGGGCTCCAAGCTCCCCGAGGCTACCGACAGTCTGTGGCAGACCATCAAGTTTGAGGTCTCCCAGTTCTTCCGTTCCTTTACCGCCGACTACAACTCGCTGGGCTCTACCGAGGTAGTTGACGATGAGAACGTGATTCAGGTATGGACTACCCTGGCCCGTGACCAGGCGCAGATCATCCGTAACCTGATCAACTCCGACTTCAATAAGAACAATCCCGGTATCTCCGTAGAACTGAAGCTGGTAGCAGGCGGCTCACTCTTGCCGTCCATACTGGCAGGCGTCGGCCCGGACGTCTCTATGGGACACGGAACGGGTGACGTTATCAACTGGGCGATCCGTTCGGCAGTCCAAGAGCTGAACGATATGCCGAATATCGAAGAGATTGTAGGTACCTACGATCCGTACTTGGGCTTCTCCGGCGGTAAGGTCAATCCCGAGACCGGCGAATGGGAGGGCGCATGGTTCACCTATGCAGCACTCCAACCTCTGACTCTGTTTGCAGAATATGCGGATGAGTCCAAGGAGGCCGAAGCGATCCTGTACGGTCTGCCCGAGACCCAGTCCTTCTCCATGATGTTCTACCGTGCAGACGTCTTCAAGGAACTGGGCATCACCGTTCCCGAGACCTGGGATGACCTGATCGCCATCCTGCCCGTACTACAGAACAACAATATGCAGGTAGCACTGCCCAGCCAGCTTGGCGGTCTGAACCTGTTCCTGTACCAGATGGGCGGTGACCTGTACGCCGACAACGGCCAGATCATCAGCTTTGAGGATAACACCACTCTGTCGGCATTTGAGTATATGTGTGAGTTCTTCTCCCAGTACAGATGCCCCTACACCTACGACTTTGCAAACCGTTTCCGTACCGGTGAGATCCCGCTGGGTATCATGGATTACACCACCTACACTCAGCTGTCTATCTACGCAACCGAGATCAAGGGTCTGTGGGAATTCGTTCCGCTGCCCGGTTGGTATGACGCCTCTACCGGTGAGACCAACAACACCTCCATGTCGGGCGTATCCGCGATGATCATGATCAAGGATGAGACCCGTACCAAGGAGCAGGAAGAGAACGCCTGGACCTTTATGACCTGGTTCGTCTCCGAAAACAACCAGTCTGCATACGCAAACGAACTGACCACTCTGCTGGGCACCATGTCCAAGCACTCCACCGCAAATGTCCGCGCACTGGAGTCGCTGTCCTGGACCACCAGCGAGTACAAGAACCTGATGAGCCAGTTCAACAATCTGTCTGCAGTCCGCGAGTATCCCGGCGGCTACATCATCAGCCGTTACGTATCCTTCGCATTCCTGGCAGTGTATAATAACAATGCCGATCCGATCGATTCTCTGCAGTCCTACACCGTAGAGATCAACAAGGAGCTGACGCGTAAGCGTAAGGAATTCGATATGAAGGTCGCGGAAAACGCGATCGACTGATCACATTCAGATGAAACACATCATTTTAATTGAAAAGGAGTGGATTGCAGGTGTCTGCTAACGCAACTGCTACCGAGCAGGTAGTCAAACGGCCGGTCAACCGGCGGGACATGAACAAGTTCCAGTGGACTCTCCATGAGATGAAGCGCAATTGGGTCGCTTACCTCATGCTGGCGCCCTACTACTTGATCTTCCTGACCTTCACGATCATTCCGGTCTTCGTCTCCCTGTTCATGAGCTTTACGGACTTCAATATGTTGGAAACTCCCAACTTCTTGCTGTTCCAAAACTATACGAGACTGTTCGTAGACGACGATATCTTCATTATCGCTATCCAGAACACCATGATCTTTGCAGCGATCACGGGTCCCGTATCCTACATCATGTCCTTCCTGGTGGCATGGTTTATCAACGAGCTTTCCCCCAAGATCAGAGCGCTGGTCACCCTGGTCTTCTACGCCCCCAACCTGGCGGGCTCCGTATACCTGATCTGGCAGGTAGCCTTCTCCGCAGACTCTTACGGTTACGTCAACGGTCTGCTGCTCTACCTGGATATGATCGATAAGCCGGTCGACTGGTTCCATAATGCGTCCTATGTAATGCCGCTGTGTATTGTAGTCGCACTGTGGACCTCCCTTGGTACCTCCTTCCTTGCATTCATTGCAGGTCTGCAGGGTCTGGACCGCTCGCTGTTCGAGGCGGGCGCCGTGGACGGCGTTAAGAACAGATGGCAGGAGCTGTGGTACATCACCCTGCCTTCCATGAAGCCTATGTTGCTGTTCGGCGCCATTCAGGCGATCACCGGCTCCTTCGGCTTCGGCGGCATCGTAACCGCGCTGGCGGGCTTCCCGTCTGTGGATTACGCCGCACACACGATCACCCACCACCTGGACGACTATGGCGGAGCCCGATTCGAGATCGGTTACGCATCCGCAATAGCGACCGTGCTGTTTATCATCATGGTCGGCGCGAACGGTCTGGTCAACAAACTACTTTCGAAGTTGGGGCAGTGATATGGCAAGAATCGGAAAACTGAGAACAAGAAAACATACCGTCGTCCTCAACCGTTCGAAGGGCGGCGACGCAGGAATTGCATTTTTCCTGATCATCATGGGCGTATTCATGTTCTTGCCCATGCTGTATACCATTCTTCAGTCCCTGAAGCCTCTTGACGAGCTGTGGGCTTACCCCCCTAAGTTCTACGTGGTTTCTCCTACCCTGAAGAACTTCAAGGACCTGTTCCGACTGATGAACACCTCCTGGGTGCCTTTCTCCCGTTACATCTTCAATACCGTGCTGATCTCGGTCACCGGTACCTTCGGTAACCTGGCACTCTCCGCACTGGCAGCATACGTTCTGTCTAAGCTTCATTTCCCCGGAAAGAAGTGGATGTTCAAGCTGATCGTGCTTTCACTGATGTTCAACGCAGTCGTAGCCGGCATCGCAAACTTTATCATCATGTCCGCGCTGGGCTGGGTAGATACCTACCTTGCAATCATTATCCCCGCGTGGGGCTCCACCTTGGGTCTGTACCTGATGAAGCAGTATATGGATTCGTCGGTATCGGATGCGGTTCTGGAATCTGCTCGACTGGACGGCGCAAAAGAGCTTCGGATCTTCTGGTCCATCGCGCTGCCTATGGTCAAGCCCGCTTGTCTGACTCTGATCGTAGAGTCCTTCAAGAACCTGTGGAACTACGGTTCTACCATTTACATCTACAGTGAGGAACTGAAGACCTTCAACTATGCGATCGGTCAGATCATCGCCGGCGGTGTCGTCCGTTCCGGTGCGGCAGCGGCATCCACCGTTGTAATGATGATCGTGCCTATCATCGTCTTCGTAGTTTCTCAGAGCCAGATCATCGAGACGATGGCATCGTCCGGTATGAAGGATTAAAGGAGGAAAACGATGAAAAAGAATATGATCCGAATCGTCGTTCTCCTCTGCCTGATGGCAACGGTGATCGGCTGTATCCCCGCAAGCGCCGCAGCGTACAATACTTATACTTACTCCATCGGCGGTCAGTCCCAGGCATCGCCTGATGCGTACACCCCCGAGCGAGTAATCGATAACCAGTACCTGGATTTGGACGTGGCGCTGAATACACCTACCAGCATCGAGACCGATAGCGACGGTAACGTGTATATTGCAGACCCCAATAACAACCGAATCGTAGTGCTGAACAAGTACTACCAGTTCAAGGCAGAGATCACAACCTTCGTCAACGATCAGGGCGTCGACGACGCATTGACCGGCGCGCAGGGCGTGTTCATCTGGGAGAACAACGTCATCGATGAAAATGGCGAGGCTGAAATGACCCGCCGTCTGTACGTAGCAGATACCGAAAATGCACGAATCGTCATTTTCGACAGCGACCTGAACTACTACGACCACATTGAAGAGCCCGAGTCCGAAGTATTCGAAGAGGACGAGATCTACAAGCCCGTAGCAATGGCAGCCGATGCGGCAGGCAGACTCTATGTAGTCTCCAGCACCACCTATCAGGGTATCATCGCGCTGACTCCCGAAGGCGAGTTCTCCGGCTACATCGGCGCAATGAAGGCAAGCTTCTCCCCCCTCCAGCTTCTGTGGCGTAAGTTTATGACCAAAGAACAGCTGGAACAGCAGCCCTTGGTTCTGTCCCACGAATACAACAACATCACCATCGACGACAAGGGCTTTATCTACATCACCTGTAATGCAGAGGATCTGATGGACGAGTTTGCAAGTGCCGTACAGAGCGGTGACGCAAACTTCGCACCCGTCAAGAAGCTGAATACCGCAGGTAACGACGTCATGCGTCGTAACGGCTTCTTCATCCCCGCAGGCGAAGTTAATTTCCGTTCCTCCGCACTCTCCTCCGAGAATGCCATCACCGGTGCGTCCTCCATCGTAGACGTAGCACTGGGCGAAGAGGGAACCTGGTCCATCATCGACCAGAAGCGTTCTAAGGTTTTCACCTACGACGACAACGGCGAGCTGCTGTACGTCTTCGGTGATATGGGTTCCCAGCTGGGTAACCTGCGCCGTGCCGTAGGTCTCACCTACGATGCGGACGGCAAGCTTCTGGTTCTGGACGGCGAAACATCTTCCTTCACCGTTTACAAGCGCACCGAGTACGGCGATCTGCTGATCACTGCGATCCGCCATAACAACGAGCGGCGCTACGACCTGGCAGAAGAGGACTGGCAGGACATCCTCCAGCGTAACAACAACTTCGACGCCGCATACATCGGTTTGGGCGATGCCTACTACCGCCGCGGTCAGTGGGATGAAGCAATGGAGATGTACAAGGCCGCTTACGATCTGGACGGTTATTCCGATGCCTTCCACATGATCCGTAAGGAATGGGTAGAGAAAAACTTCATCTGGATCCCCATCGTGGCCGTTGCAGTATGCCTGCTGTACGTGCTTGTCTTCAAGTATGCCCGCAAGGTCAACGTCAAAGCAGCTGTATCCGGCAAGAAGAAGACGTTTAAGGAAGAGATCCTCTATGCCTTCCACGTGATCTTCCATCCCTTTGACGGCTATTGGGATCTGAAGCATGAAAAGCGCGGTTCCATGCGCTCCGCACTGACCATCCTGGCAGTTACCGTTGCGGTATTTGCATATCAGGCAGTCGGTCAGGCATACCTGTTCAATCCCAACGGCGGATATTCCTCCATCTTTGCACAGCTGGCAGGACTTTTGGTACCTCTGCTGCTGTACTGTGCAGGTAACTGGTGTCTGACCACCCTGTTCGAAGGCGAAGGCTCCTTCAAGGACATCTTCATCGCCTCCTGCTACAGCTTGACTCCCATCATCCTGCTGGTTCCCCTGTCCACCCTTCTCACCCACGTTCTGACGAATTCCGAAGCCGGCTTTATTTCGCTGATCAACGGTATCTGCTACGTCTGGTTGTTCCTGTTGCTCTTCTTCGGCACCATGACCACCCACGACTTTACCCTTGGCAAGAACCTGCTGATGACGATCCTTACCGTCGTTGTCATGATGGTCATCATGTTCGTAGCCGTCCTCTTCTCCAGCCTGCTGGTGAAGATGGTATCCTTTGTATCCAATATCGTCACCGAACTGGAATACCGAATGTCATAGAAAGGAGAGTTGTAAGTTGAATATGAGAATTACGAATAATGTCAGAATTCTGAGTATGTTCCTCAGCCTTCTGATGATCCTCGGTGCTCTGTCCTCCTTGACAATTCTTCCTGTATTTGCAGCAGAGGCTGATACCGAAGCTGACGCCGAATTGGAAGAGGTAGTGACCGACGAGCCTACTACCTCCGAGGACGTCCCCGCAACCGAGGACGAGATCCCCACTACCGACGAGACTCCTTCCACCGGTGACGCTCCCGTCACCGGCGAGGAAGAAGAGGAAGCACCGGTGTATATTGCAGTAGAAGATGCCATCTTGACTTATCTGACCAACGTATATGAATCTAAGGAAGATAAGCTGGCATCCATGACTCCCAAGCTCAGCTACGGCGACCTGCAGCTTTATGTAGACGCTCGTACCGGCGAAGTGGCAGTCCGCAACAACAAGACCGGTCAGATCATGACCTCCAACCCCTACGACGTTGCAAGTGCTAACGGAGAGACCGAGATCAAGTACTCCACCATCAAGAACGAGCTTCTGTCCCAGGTGTTCATTTCCTTCACCGATATGGCAAACGGCAATATCAAGCGTGATATGAACTCCTTCGCCGACTGCGCACAGTACGGTCAGATCAATGTCAAGAACATCAAGAACGGTCTGCGTGTGGAATACACTCTTGGTAAACTGTCCACCAAGAAACTGCTCCCCTACTGGATCGAGGCATCCCGTTTCGAATCCATGATCCTGGAAAAGATCGAGGACGATTACGAACAGTCCAAGTTCGTTGCGTACTACAACTACGTTAATAACAACGAAGTAGATGTTGACTCGATCCTGGAATCCAACATTGAGAAGTATCCCAGTACCGGCAAGTCCTATAAGCAGAACGGCTATGAGCCTACCGTTACCGAGACCCACTTCCTCAACTCCATCGGCCAGGAGACCACCCACGATTACACTACAGTGGACGAGTGGAAGTATATGGTCATCTACGCTATCGACTCCAAGCAGCTGGAGTCAGAGCGCGTAACCAACCTGCTGGAGGGCTACACCAAGACCTACGCTCCCGAGTACAACTACGAGGAGCAGGACTTCGACGTACAGCTGACCGGCTACGTTGGTACCGAGTCTGCAGCAGCGACCTTCACTCTGGCGCTGGAGTACTCTCTGGGCGCCAAGGGGCTGACCGTTCGTCTGCCTGCTAACGGTATCAGCTTCAATGAGGATGCATACCAGCTCAATTCCGTATCCGTACTGAAGTATATGGGCTGTACCTCCAACGACTATACCGGCTATACCTTCCTTCCCGACGGTTCGGGTACCATCATCCGCAATGAGGATATGGTAGAATACGGCATGACCTACACCCTGTCGGGTGAAGTCTACGGTCCCGACTACGCTTACCACACTCTGACCTACAACGGTAAGAGCGAGATCTTCCGTCTGCCCGTATTCGGCACCGTGGAAGACACCGCCTTCTATACCGACGAGGTCATCGGCAAAGAAGTCGTATACCAGCTGGATGAGAAAGGCAATATCGTTACCGACCAAGCAGGTAACAAGATCCCCGAGTATGTCAAATATGACAACGAGGCGCGTCCCGTAGCACAGGTCAGAAATGCCGAAGGCACTCTGGTCTACGCATACATCGACACCCTTACTGAGGTGATCGTTACCGAGACCCCCGAGGAGCCTACCACTACCGAGGATCCCGTAACCTCTGAAGAGGAAGTTGCTGCCGTAGCCGAAGAAGGCGCAGGCGACACCGAGACTGATACGGAAACCGATACTGAGACCACTACGAAGGTCACTTACGAGTGGAACGAAAACAGTGTGGAAGCACCTGTTGTGGGCATCGCAAACGCGGCCACAGGCGAGACCGTACTGTACCAGGTCGACGAAAATGGCAATCGGATCAGACTGTTCAAGGACATCTACGCTTCCTACACCGTTTCTCAGGGTATGGTAGCCATCATCACCGCAGGTGAGTCTCTGGCAACCATCACTTCCAACCACGGTGGCGGTCAGACCCACAAGTATAACTCTGTATACGCTTCCTTCTCTCCTCTGTCCACCGATACCTACAACCTGGCAGACGCCATCTCGGTAGGTAACGACGCTACCTGGACCGTAACCTCCGAAAGAAAGTACACCGGATCTCTGGAGATCACCTACATCATGCTGTACGATCACGAGGATTACGCGTACGAAGGCAGCTACACCGGTATGGCAAAGGCATATCAGGATCACCTGATCGAGAACAATGGCATGGAGCTGCTGTCCAACACTGCAGCAGACATCCCCCTGTATATCGAGTCCTTCGGTATGCTGGAGACTCAGGACACCTTCCTGACCTTCCCTGTGTGGGTAGATACGCCCCTCACCACCATGGACGACATCCAGTCTATGCGTGATCAGCTTGCAGGCGGCGAATATGCCATCACCAATATCCACTTCCGTCTGAAGGGCTTCAACGAAGGCGGTATGGATACCTCCTATGCTCCCACCCTGGTCGATTTCGAAAAGGTGCTGGGCGGCAACTCCGGCTATAATAAGCTGGTAGACGACGCGAAGGCAGACGGCTATTACGTCTATCCCGAGTTTGACTTTGCAAACGTAGAGAACGATAAGTGGTTCGACGGCTTCGACTACGACGATCAGACCGTCCGTACCATTGATGACCGTTACACCTCCAAGCGTGAATATGACGCTACCTACCAGTCCTTCCAGAGAGTCTACTCCGTAGCTATCTCTCCCTGGGCTTACGACGAGATCGTAGACGGCTTCATTGGTGAGTTCAAGGATGAGAATTTGAAGGTCAGCGGCATCTCGGCATCTACTTTGGGTACCGACCTGAACTCCGACTTTGACCAGGATGATCCCTACAACCGCGAAGACAACAAGGAATACACCATCGCCGCTCTGAAGAAGCTGAAGGAAAACTTCGGCAATCTGATGATCGACGGCGGTAACGCCTACACCCTGGGCTACGTATCCCACATTCTGAATATGCCTCTGGACGGCTCCCGTTACCTGCGCGCAAGCCAGGCGATCCCCTTCATGGGTATGGTACTCCACGGCTACATTCAGTACGCAGGCTCGCCCACTAACATGGAAGGCGACACCGCATACGAGATCCTGAAGATCATCGAAAACGGCGCATCTCCTTACTTCATGCTGTCCTACCAGAACACCAACGAGCTGAAGGAAGCCTCATGGCTGTCCGATTACTACTCGGTCAACTTCCAGATCTGGCTGGAGGATATGCGTGAGATCTATCAGACCGTCAATGAGGCGCTGAAGGACGTACAGAACGTCACCATCACCTCGCACGAGTTCATCGATGGCGAGCGCAAGCTCAGCGAAGCAGAGCAGGCGCAGAAGGATGCAGCCGATAAGGAAGCAGCAGCAGCATATACCAAGGCGTACAACGCCGCACTGATCACCGCCATCAAGACGGCGGCGACCGGCGGTCTGATCACCGTTCCCGAAGGACATCAGTACCTGAAGGACGACGGCTCGGTCAATATGGATGGTATCACCGGCTTCGACCTGTTCACCTTCGAGGCAGAGTTCAACGCAGCCAACGAGGGCAAGTATGTCTCCGGTTTCGACACCGTGATCGACGATCATACCATCGTATATGAGGTATACGGCGATAGCGTTGGCTTCATCCTCAACTACAACAACTTTGACGTAACTGTCACCGTAAACGGTGAAGTTTACGAGATCGGTGCGCTGGACTTCGTTAAGATTTCCGTAGCATCTCAGGACTGATAGAAGGGAGAGATTCAAATGAGTAAAGAAAAGAAATCTACCCCCAAACAGAAAAAAGCGGCACCCACTCCCGTGGCAACCGCTGTTCCTGTGGCGAACGCACAGGCTGCCCTGGTACAGGGCAGCCCCGTGGCTCCCCAGAAGAAGCGAAAGGTCGTTTCTCTGGACAAGAAGAAGGCACGCGCAGGCTGGTTCTTCGTGCTTCCTTTCGTGATCGGTCTGATACTGATCTACCTGCCCATCATTTACGATTCCATCAAGCTCAGCTTTAACGAGATTATTCCCGTTCGTGGTGGCGGCTTCAAGCTGGATTTCGTAGGATTTGCGAACTACAAAGAAGCACTCTTCGACGATCCCGACTTCGTCACCACTCTGACGGGCGGTTTGACCCAGCTGTTCATCGACATCCCCGCCATCGTCATCTTCTCGCTGTTCATGGCAGTAATGCTGAACCAGAAGATGATCGGCCGTGCAGCCTTCCGTGCGATCTTCTTCGTGCCGGTTATCCTGTCCACCGGTCTGATGGCAGAGATCGATGCCGCAAACATTCTGCAGGAGAACATGCAGAGCACGGAGAATATGTCCGGTGCGCAGGTTGAAAACGGCACCACGCAGATCGTGTCTGCGATGGAAGTCTCGGCACTGTTTGAGACCATGAAGGTCGGTACCGGACTGGTACAGACCGTCACCAACCTGGTCAATGACGTTTACAACATCATCAACCGTTCGGGCGTTCAGATGCTGATCTTCCTTGCAGGTCTGCAGTCTATCTCCCCCCACATTTACGAGGCGTGCTCCATCGACGGTGCTACCACTTGGGAAACCTTCTGGAAGATCACCTTCCCCATGATCTCGCCAATGATTCTGGTAAATACGGTCTACACAGTCATTGACTCGTTTACGGGTACGACCAACTCGGTCATGAGCTTTATTCAGGGCGTATACGACGGCGGATCGAAGACGGTCAGCTCGGCAATGGCTTGGGTATACTTCGCAATCGTAATAGCGGTCGTAGGTATCGTATCGGCAATTCTGTCGGCGTACATCTTCTACCAGAGACGCGATTAAGGAGGTAAAAAGATGAATGCTACAGAAAATGTAAAAATTAAGAAGGAAACGAAGAACAAGATCCGCGTAGATTTCGATCGTACTTCCGCGTGGACCCGTTTCAGACTGAAGTATCTGTCCCTGCGCTTCTTGGGTACGGTGATCTTCAAGCTGTTCAGACTGGTCCTGCTGCTTGGCGTATCCTACGTTATCCTGTTCCCCTTCATTTCCAAGATCGCATCCAGCTTCATGGATCCTCTGGACTTCGTTGACTCTACCGTCAAGCTGATCCCCAAGAATCCTACGCTGAACACCTATAAGCAGATTATCGTTGAGAATAAGTATGTGGAAGCACTGATCAACACGACGATCCTGTCGCTGCTCTGCGGCCTGATCCAGACCTTCGTCTGCTGTGTGATCGGATATGGCTTCGGCAAGTACAAATTCCGCGGTCACAAGATTCTGTTCGCACTGATGCTGTTCACTATGATCGTGCCTCACCAGACCCTGCAGCTGTCCCTGTTTATGAAGTTCAAGTATTTTGATATCTTCGGCATTTTGGGACTGCTCGGAATGGATACGATAGATCTGACCAACACCTATTGGCCGATGGCGATCCTATCGATCACGGGTCTTGCCTTCAAGAACGGTCTGTACATCTACATGATGAGGCAGTTCTTCCGAGGCGTACCCGACTCCCTGGAGGAATCGGCATACATCGACGGTTCGGGCACCTTCCGTACCTTCATCCAGATCATCCTGCCCCTGTCGGTGCCTATGATGATCACCGTCTTCC
This sequence comes from Clostridia bacterium, assembly GCA_017463445.1. Classification (GTDB taxonomy): domain Bacteria; phylum Bacillota; class Clostridia; order Oscillospirales; family CAG-272; genus CAKSQF01. Next base: position 1,535 of record JAFTPF010000006.1, on the reverse strand, counting down.
TGTTCGCCTTCTCCTGGCAGTGGACTGACACCTTCTACACAGGTCTGTTCTTCACCGGCAGAAACTCGATCCTGCTGTCGAAGATCATCACGATCCCGAGAACGCTGGACGTTACCTATGCAGGCGGCAACCTGTTCTCTGCGGCGATCCGTAACACCTGCGGTCTGTTGATCATTGCTCCGCTGATCGTGATCTACCTGTTCTGCCAACGCTACCTGATCCAGGGTATCGAGCGTTCGGGTATCACCGGCGAATAATCGGAGTTTTCCCGGGCTCCACCGTAGGGGCTCCGCCCCCACATCCCCGCCAAGAACCCTTTTGAAAAAGGGTTCTTGGATCTCCGAAAACTTTCCAAAAAGCCCCGCAAATACTTGCGGGGCTGATTTTTATATAAGCAGAGCCCGACGAATAATGGATTTGCCTTCGGCAAACATCCCCTGTCAGGCTTTTCGGAAGTTTTTATATGAATATAACAAAGAATTAGCCCCGCAAGTATTTGCGGGGTTTCAAAAAGTTTTAGGGGATTCTTAAGGACCCTTTTTCAAAAGGGTCCTTAAGCGGATTCAGAAGGCGGAGCCTTTGGTCACTTGATCTCCTTCAGATCATAGGGCGTGGTCTGATAGACAAAGTAGTTGAGCCAATTGGAGTAGAGCAGGTTGGCGTGAGAGCGCCAGCTGACTCGCGGAGGCTGGGTGTCATCGTCGTCAGGGTAATAATTCTTCGGCGGCGCGATGGGAAGCCCCGCGTTCTTATCCCGCCAATACTCCTTCGCCAGCGTTTCGGCATCGTACTCCGAGTGACCGGTAATGAAGATCTGCCGTCCCAGATCGGTGGTGATGGCGTAAACGCCCGCCTCGGGGGAGGAAGCAAGGATCTTCAGCTCCGGGCGCGCCTCCACATCCTGTCTGCGGATGGTGGTGTGACGGCTATGGGGAACCATAAAGACATCATCAAATCCACGCATGAGAATAGACGACTTCCGCTCTACAGTGTGGGGAAAGACACCGAAGAGCTTCTCGGGAAGATCGACTTTGTCGATGCCGTAGTGGTAGTACAGCCCCGCCTGCGCGCCCCAGCAAATGTGGAATACGCTGGTAACGTGGGTCTTACTCCACTCCATGATCGCGCAAAGCTCGTCCCAGTATTCGACTTTCTCAAAGGGCATCTGCTCCACGGGTGCACCCGTGATGACCATACCGTCGTAGGTGTTCTCGCGTACATCGTCGAAGACCTTGTAAAAGGCGATGAGATGATCGGCAGGCGTGTTCTTGGACTCGTGGGTCTTGGTATGGAGAAACTCCAGCTCAACCTGCAGGGGGGAGTTGCCGAGAAGGCGTGCCAGTTGCGTCTCGGTGGTGATCTTGGTGGGCATTAGATTCAGCACCAGGATCTTCAGGGGACGAATGTCCTGCGTGATGGCCCTGGTCTCGGTAATGGCAAAAATATTTTCACTCATCAGCGTCTGCGTAGCCGGCAGATCGTTCGGTATTTTAATAGGCATAGGGAATTTTTCGTGGAACCTTTTTGAAAAAAGG
>JAFTPF010000093.1 GCA_017463445.1 Clostridia bacterium | reverse complement strand
TATAGATTCCATTAAAAACGGTGTTGTAATTGACCATATCAAGGCAGGAGAGGGAATGAAGATCTACCACTTCCTCAACCTGGACAAGCAGGACTGTACGGTTGCGATCATCAAAAACGCAGCCAGCAAAGAGATGGGCCGCAAGGACATTATCAAGGTTGATTCCTTTATCGATCTGAATGCGCTGGGCTACATCGACCCCAACATCACCGTCAATGTGATCAGGGATGGCGTGCGGGTAGAGAAATATCATCCGGAGCTTCCGGCGAAGGTTATCAACGTTGTTCGCTGTAAGAATCCTCGCTGCATCACCACCACGGAGCAGGAGCTGCCCCACGTGTTCAAGCTCACCGACCGCAAGAGAAAGGTCTATCGCTGCATCTACTGCGAGACCATGGCGAAGAATAAGTAAGGGAACGGCCAAAGGGAACTTTTTGAAAAAATGTTTCCTGTAGTCCGCCCATACGGCGGACTACCAGACCCTTCAAAAAACTTTTCTAAAAGCGGGAGAATTGGCTTGTCCAATTCTCCAAGCGTTCTGTTTACAGAACGCTATGGCAACATACTTGCTGTATGCTGAAAAAAGTCACTCGGCGAATTGAGGGGAAAACCATCTCAAACGCCGAAGTTTTTCCCCTCCCCTCAAACTCCCCACCCTATTCCTTGGCTGGCGGCAGTTCTGAGTTTGTACTAAATCAATAGCTTGTAGCCGACAAGTATTTGTCGACTTAAAAGAAGTTCTTGAAGTGCAGAAACTTCTTTCAAGAAGTTTCTGCCGGGGATTGGGGCAGAGCCCCAAAGGAGATAATTCATGAAACAAATCAAAATGGGCGGGATCATTCCCGCGTCTGCGGTGTCGCTGGGCTGTATGCGCATGAGCGGACTCTCCGACGAGAGAGTGGACGCCATCATGGAGTGCGCCTTCGAGAACGGCATCAACTACTTTGACCACGCCGACATCTACGGCGGCGGTAATTCCGAGCGCCTGTTCGGTGCATATCTGAAGCGTCACCCCGAGGCACGGGATAAGATGGTGCTCCAGACCAAGTGCGGCATCCGTCCCGGACAGTACGATTTTTCCAAGGAGCATATCCTGGAGGCGGTAGAGGGTTCGCTCTCGCGCCTTGGCGTGGACTATGTGGACGCCCTGCTCCTCCACCGTCCCGACACGCTGATGGAGCCCGAAGAGGTTGCCGAGGCGTTCGATCTTCTACATTCTCAGGGCAAGGTGCGCTATTTCGGCGTTTCTAACCACAATGCCATGCAGATGGAGTTGCTCAAAACCTGCGTAAACCAGCCGCTGATCGCCGATCAGCTCCAGTTCTCGATCACCGAGGCCGGCATGGTCACCTCAGGCATGAACGTGAATATGAAGAACGCCGAGTCCCAGATGCACGACGGCGGTCTTCTGGAATATTGCCGTATTCACAATGTAACCATCCAGACCTGGTCTCCCTTCCAGTACGGTTTCTTCTCCGGGAACTACGTTGGCAGTGACAAGTTCCCCGGCCTCAACAAGAAGCTGGAAGAAATCGGCGAAAAGTACGGTCTGTCCAAGACTGCAGTTGCGGCCGCTTGGATCATGCGTCATCCTGCTAATATGCAGCTGATTGCCGGTACGATGAATCCCGAGCATCTGGCTGAGATTTGTGCGGCATCTGACGTAACTCTCACTCGCTCCGAGTGGTACGACATCTACCGCGCCGCAGGGCATTGCCTGCCGTAAGCGTTTGTGGGGCTCTGCCCCACGCCCCGCAAAAGAACCTTCTTGAAAGAAGGTTCTTTTGAATTTCCAAGAACTTTTGAAAGGGACGGCAAATACTTGCCGTCCTTGATCTTTTATATAAATTCTGAATGATTATTTGTCTGATTTTGTAGATTTGTTCATTACAGGTTCAAAAAAGGAAGATATAATAATTTCAATGTGGCAGTTTTGCCGACGAAGGGAAGTGGTCCGATGGACGCAGAGAAGAAAAAGTCACTGCGCAATAAACTGCTGATCGTGGTGGGACTGATTCTGATGGAGATCGTGATCATCATTATGGCGCTGGTGATGGATCGCATCTATTCGGGAGAAAAGGGCGTAGAGCTGCTGGAGACCCTGCAGTCCTATCAGGACAAGCTGTCGGGCTTTGGCTTCTGGAGTTATCCCGTAATGGTGCTGGCACAGATCCTGCAGATGCTCCTTGCCATCATTCCCGGCGGACCGTTGGCATTCCTTCTGGGCTTTATGTTTGGCACCGTGGGCGGCGCAGTGGTAGGTACCATCGGTAATATCATCGGTACTGCCATGATCGTTTGGGCGGTGAACCGCTTCGGTATGAAGTTCGTGAATATGTTCTGTAACTCCAAGGGCTTTGAAAAACTGAAGTTCCTCCACGATCCCCACAAGCGGGATCTGCTGATCTTCGTTCTCTTCCTGATCCCCGGCACGCCCAAGGATCTGATCACCTTCTTCGCACCCTTCACCAAAGCCAAGCCCTCGCGGATCGTGATCCTTGCCACCGTGGGCAGACTGCCTGCGCTGATCCTCTCTACCTCCATCGGCGATACGCTTGCGGAGGGCAACATCTGGGCGACCGTGATATTGATCACCGTGACCATGCTGATCGTTGGTGTCAGCGTTTTCCTAAAGGATATGGTGATGAACCGCAAACCTGCTGCATCGGTGGAAGAAACTGAGCAATAATGCACGAGTACGATTGTTGTAAAGCGTGCGGATGATAAATATGGAAGTAATATTATCTTCTTTCGAAAGTTATACCAACATTTATATGTTCTTCTATTCTATAAAACACGTTGGAAAGAATGATATTGTTTTTGGACTTTATAAAAAGAGAATTGATAGATTCTAATTTGCCCAACTAACCCCGATAGGCTTTTATATAGTCTATCGGGGTTTAACATCCTTATGAATAGCCGTCCTTTGGGCCTCTCTTTTTTTGCTGTCTACATTGCAGAATACTGTGCCGATCGGTATACCGAGGGGGTGCAGTTCTTCATCCGCTTGAAGATGCGGTTGTAGTAGGACACCGAGGAGAACCCCACCTCCAGCGAGATGTCGAGAATTGACAGAGAGGTGTTTTGCAAAAGCTCCTCCGATTTGGTGACCCGGACGAAGTTCAGATATTCCGTGAAGCCGTGTCCCGTCGCCCGCTTGAAGAGGCGGCAGAAGTAGGCGGGATTCAGCCCCAGTACGTCGCTTGCCGTTTCCAGCGACAGCTCCTGCATTCCGTAGTGACTGTCGATATACTCCAGCGCAGGGAGCAGCTTCTGGATCGCCTGATCGTCGGGAAGGACGCTTGCCGAGAGAGATCCGCTCCGCTCCAGCCAGCCCATCAGGTAGTAGAGGTGGGACAGGATAAACTTGCCCGCCCCCTCCCGCTTGGCGGCGTATTCCTCCCAAGCCGAGCGGATGGCGGCGGCGACCGCGGGATCTTCGATCAGCCGCGCAGATTCGGTGCCCTTGCGGGCGAAGCGGTAGAGAGAGCGGACGGCTGAGCGTCCTCCGCGGCTGCCCGGCTCGAAATCGTCGGGGATGAACTGGAGCAGAATGTAGGAGCAGTCAGCGGTCTCAGCCGCCGTCCAATGGGGGACGCGGGAGTCCACGAAGATTACCTGACCGGTACTCGCGGTAACACAACCGCCGTCCAGATAACAGCTCAGTTTTCCGCCTGTCAAGAGCAACAACTCCACTTCGTCGTGATAGTGGATGTCACAAAGTTTTTCCGTGTGACCGATGTCCTCGGTCAGGGAGATGAAAGCGTGGATCTCCGCCAAATTACGGCGCACCCGTTCGTTTTGCATGAGAGACCTCCAAAAAGTCAATATTGTTCAAGTGAGAGTAAATATTATGGTAGCGATGCGTGCCCTGTCACGCTATAATAATTATACGGATTACTTTGCAAAAAGTCAATATGTATAAATTATTTTCCAAAAGGAGATTTTTGTTATGGCAGAAAAAACAATCAGCAACCTGGATGCGTTCAAGGAGGACCATTCCGAGAAGGTCATCGACACCAACAAAAAATTGAAAGTCGGTATCATCGGTACGGGCTGGATCGCAGGCTCTCATATGTCGGAGCTGAAGAAGATGCCCGACGTGGAGATCGTTGGTGCGGCAGACCTGGTTCCCGGCAAGGCAAAGAAGTTCATGACCGATTGGGGCTTCCCTGACGTGCCCTGCTACCTGAGCGGTCACGAGATGCTGGAGGCGATCCCCGACCTGGACGCCGTCACCATCTGCACCTACAACAAGCAGCACGCTCCCTGCGCCATCGACGCACTGGAGCACGGCGTGAACGTTCTGCTGGAAAAGCCCTTCACCGTTACCACCGAGGAAGCGGTCGAGGTTATGCGTGCCGAGAAGAAGAGCGGCAAGATCCTCTCCATCGGCTTCCAGCCCCGCTTCAACCCCAATATGCAGATGCTGAAGAAGTTCGTGCAGTCGGGCGAGCTGGGTAAGATCTACTACATCCAGACCGGCGGCGGACGCCGTCGCGGTATTCCCGCACCCTTCGGTACCTCCTTCATTGAAGAAAAGACCGCAGGCATCGGCGCAATGGCTGACATCGGCTGCTACTCTCTGGATATGGTGCTGAACGCAGTTGGCTACCCCAAGCCTCTCACCGTTACCGGCTACAAGTCCGATTTCTTCGGCAAGGATCCCGCTTACTGGACCGCCGAGGGCAAGCCCGCTGAGTACGCCGACCTCTTCGGCGTGGACGATTTCGCCGCAGGCTTCATCCGTCTGGAGGGCGGCATCATCCTGGACTTCCGTATTTCCTGGGCAATGAACATGGACACCGCAGGCGACACCCTGATCTTGGGTACCAAGGGCGGTTTGCGCATCCCCTCCACCGAGTGCTGGAACGGCTCTATCGGCGGTCCCATGAAGGTCTACCGCACTCTGCCGAGCTCCACCACCGAGGTCTGCTGGGAGATCCCCATGCTGAACAACACCCGCGAGGGCGAATTCTACTACAAAATCCGCAACTTCTTGGATGCCATCAAGAACGGCGGCACCGCTCCCGTTCCTTCCGCTCAGATCCTCTACAACCAGGCGATCATCGACGGTATCGTGAAGTCCTCCAATTGCGGCCACGAAATCGAGATCGAAATTCCCGAGGTATAAGGGGGAGACGATGGGGCTTTGCCCCATACCCCACCAAGAACCCTTTTGAAGAAAAGCTGTAATTCGGCAAAAGCCGAATTACATAGGAGTTTGTTGCAGTTGCCTTGCAACTGCAACAAACATCTGGGTTCTTGGAACTCCCAAAACTTTCATAAAGCCGGGCAAATACTTGCCCGGCACGGATGAGTAAATGACGACTGCGATTCTTGGCGTTGATTGGCGGAAATCGTTAGGAGTCTAAGGAAGCAATTCGGCTTTGCCGAATTGCAATCTGAGGGGCGGAACCATCTCAAACGCCGAATGTTTCATGTAGTTCGCCGACGGCGAACTACTGAAGTTGCGCACAGCGCAACTTCGCCCCTCAGACTCCCCACTTCCTTGGCTGGGCATCATCGGAAGTGAAATAAGCATCTGAGCCGACAAGTATTTGTCGGCTTAATAGAAGTTCTTTGTCAAACTTTCTTTCAAGAAAGTTTGCGGAGTTTGAGGCGGAGCCTCAAAGGAGATTAATTTATGAAACAATTCAAGGTTGGTCTGCAGCTTTACTCGGTTCGCGGCGATATGGAGAAGGATTTCTACGGCACGCTGAAGGCGGTCAAGGAAGCCGGCTACGACTACGTAGAGTTTGCAGGATATTACGGTCACACTGCCGAAGAGGTGCGCGCGATGCTGGATGAGCTGGGACTCACCTGCATTTCCGTGCATCAGGGTCCCGATCTGTTCATGGAGAAGGGACAGGAGGCGGTGGATTATCTTGTCACCATCGGCGCGAAGTATTGCGCTATTCCGTGGTACGGCATCGAGAACTTCGAGAACGGTAACTTCGACGCTACCATCGAGATGTTCAAGAAGGTCAGCGCACTGCTGGCCAAGTCGGGCATCCGCCTGACCTATCACAACCACGACTTCGAGTTCCAAAAGCTGGACGGCGAAGTGATTCTCGAGAAGATCTATACCGCTATGGACGGCGGCATCGAGGGCGAAGTGGACACCTGCTGGGTACACTATGCCGGCGTGAACCCCGCCGAGTTCATCCTCAAGTACAAGGGTCAGATGAAGACTCTGCACCTGAAGGATTTCGTATGCGAAAAGCTGGGCGGCGGTCCCGTTTACGCGCTCATCGACGACTCCGGCAAGGCTGAGGGCGGCTCCAAAGAGGACAACGGCTTCCGCTTCAAACCCGTTGGACAGGGCATCCAGGACTTCCCCGCAATCCTTGCCGCCGCCGAAGAGGTCGGTATCGACTACGTCATCGTAGAGCAGGACGATTCCTACGATCAGCCCGCTCTGGAGGCTGCAAAGCAGTCTCGCGACTATCTGAGAACGCTGGGTCTGTAAGGAACGATGGGGGACTTCTTGAGAAGAATTACAATTCGGCAAAGCCGAACTCCCGCCCCCAGACCCCCCAAGAGCTTTTGAAAAGCACGGCAAATACTTGCCGTGCAGGGAAGAGCAATTGTTTCTTGCCCTGCCGACGAAGTATTTCGTCGGCTTAATAATAGTTCTTTGCGTCGCTTTCTTTCAAGAAAGCGACCGGGTTCAAGGGCGGAGCCCTTGATATGATAAAAATTTAGGAGAAAAATTATGAAGCTTGGTGTAATGAATCCGGTGCTGGCGGCAATGCCCTTTGAAGAGGCACTGGCATATCTGAACTCGCTGGACGTACACGCCATTGAGATTGGCGCAGGCGGATATCCCGGCAATGCACATCTGAAGCCCGAGGAGCTCATCGGGCATCCCGAGGCAGTAGAGGCTTACAAGGCACTGCTGGCTAAATACGACATTACCATTGAAGCACTGGCTTGCCACGGCAACCCTCTGCATCCCCAGAAGGCTATCGCGGCGGAGTTTGACCGCCAGTTCAGAAACGCCATTCTGGCGGCAGAGCTGCTGGGCGTGGAGACCGTTATCGGCTTCGCAGGCTGCCCCGGCGACTGCGAAAACTCCATGTACCCCAACTGGGTGACCTGTCCCTGGCCCGACGATAATCTGAAGATCCTCGATTGGCAGTGGAACGAGAAGGTCATCCCCTACTGGACCGAAATGGCAGCCTTTGCCAAGGCGCACGGCGTCAAGAAGATCGCTTTTGAGCTGCATCCTTCTTTCGTGGTCTATAATCCCGAGACTCTGCTGAAGCTGAGAGCCGCCGTGGGCGACGTGATCGGCGCAAACGTGGATCCCTCCCACCTGTTCTGGCAGGGCATCGATCCCGTTGAGGCCATCAAGGCGCTGAAGGGCGCCATCTACCACTTCCACGCCAAGGACACCGCCATCGACGCCCGCAACACCTCTGTCAACGGCGTGCTGGACACCAAGTCCTATGGCGAGATCGCCGACCGCGCGTGGGTGTTCCGTACCGTGGGCTACGGTCACGACCAGCTG
>JAFTPF010000092.1 GCA_017463445.1 Clostridia bacterium | reverse complement strand
CCCCCCCCCCCCCCCCCCCCCCTCGGTGCAGCCTCAGACATTATGGAGATTCTTTTTGTTCTTTAATCTTAACGCGCCAGCACTTGTGGCACATGGCGATGTAGCGGTCGTTGCCGCCCAGCAGCACCTGCGCGCCCTCGGTGACGATCCGTCCCGCTTCATCCAGACGGGCGTTGACGGTGGCCTTTGCGCCGCAGTCGCAGATGGTCTTGATCTCGGCGATGGAGTCTGCCACCTCGAAGAGCCGCCTGCTGCCGGGGAAGAGATGGCAGAGGAAGTCGGTGCGCAGCCCAAAGCAGAGGACGGGAATGTTCCGCTCGTCCACCAGACGGCGGAGGGCATCCACGTGGGCGTCGGTGAAGAACTGACACTCGTCGGCGATGATCACGTCAGCGCTTCCATGGGAACTCTCGTAGAGGGCGTACAGATCGGCGTCCTCGGCTACGGTGTCGCACTCGGCAGACAGTCCGATGCGGGATTTGATGGTGGATTTTCCGTCGCGGGTGTCCAGGGCAGGCTTGATCAGCCAGACCTTCATCCCCCGCTCCTCGTAGTTGAATTTGGTGATCAGCGCTTGGGCAGTTTTGGACGAGCCCATCGCGCCGTATTTGAAATACAGTTTTGCCATAATCATTACCTCGCAGTTTCTCTACTTATTTTATCATATTTCCGTACAAAAAGAAAGAGGAATTTGCAATTTTCTTAGAAAAACTATCAAAAAAGCAGATGCCTCACCTCTGCATTCTTAGCGGAGATAACAATTTCATAACGTAGGGCGGGGGCTTGCTCCCGCCGCTATGTTTTCATTAAACGATAATTCATTTTGTAGGGGCGACCATTGGTCGTCCGTTTTTGATTTGTTAAGAATATTCTTTCGGCGGGAGCAAGCCCCCGCCCTACGCGTACCCTTTCTCTGCGAATAATGGGTTCGGGCTGTTTCCCGACTGCGCGAGGATTGCCACGTGCTATGCTTGTCCCGGACGCGAGCGTCGGGAAAGCGGAATTTCAACCTGAGATAGAATTATGATAATGAAACTCAATGTACTTACTATTGCAAGTTGTGTTTCACTGTGATATAATAGACTCACAAGATAGCTATCTCGAAATAATCTTGGAGGATAGAATATGTTAGACCAAAAGCTATTTGGCGAAAAGCTTCGCAATCACAGAAAAAAGCTTGGTATGACGCAAGAGGAGGTTGCGGGAAAAGTAGGTGTATCTCCACAAGCCATATCAAAATGGGAATCGGGAGATTGCTTGCCTGATTGCTTTAATTTGAAAGCCATAAGTGATGTTTATAAAATTTCAGCAGATGTTCTTCTTGAAACTGAATCGGATGGCGATATTGATGCCGTTGCTAGCAAAATTGAACAGCTTGGAACAGAATTTATTTGGGCAACAGCAAACTGTGATAGATACAATAACAATCTTCATCAAGAGCTGGGGGAAGATCTTTGGAAAATGTGGAAGGGCATCTATTTCGCAGAGACTGGTAATCGAAAGATTCAAGAGGAAAGCAAAAAGCAAGGAAACCTCAGAATTATCGGTTCATATGGAACGAAAATTTGGGATGATACAGGTGTGGCTTGCGTGATTAAATCATCACTTATTAAGCATCTCTCTCCCTTCGACGCAAACACGATAGAAGTAATGCAGGCACTTTGCAGTGAAGACGGACAAAAACTGATTTTAGCTCTATGTTGTGATGTTCCAACATCAAAACAAGCACTCATCGAAAAAGTCAATATTGAAATATCTCGTTTGAATGAGCTTTTGCTTTTGTTTACCGAAAATCGCATTATTGAATTTGTTTCGGAAAATCGTTCAGAGGACAGAGGATATTTAATCTGTGGTCATTGCGGTATTGCTGCATACATGGTACTAACGGCAATGTATGTACTGAATAAAAAGAATTGTACCGTTTCACAATATCTTATAGGATAAATGACTTTCTCGCCCCGCTGCGTGCGGGGCTTTTCTTTGCTTTCTGCGTATCAAAAAAGCCTTCTCCTGTGGGAGAAGGTGGCAGCCTAAGCCTGACGGATGAGGAGTCTTTTTTCATATTTGAAAACACCTCATCCACCGCTAACGCAGTCCCCCTTCCCCCACTGGGGAAGGCTATTCAATTTTACCGCTAATGTTGCAGACTCTCGCATCTGCATATTACTGCTCTGCCAGCCAATCTGCCACCAGATCTCTTGCATACACGCCCGCGTCGTACTCGGCAACCACCGTCAAGCGGTTGTATTTGTAGTCGGAGCAGTAGGTATCGGTGACGATATAGTAGGTCTTGTTCGGATCGATGCTGTCGGTGATCGCCGTGTCGCAATGGATGAAATAGTTGGAGTTATCGGTCTCGATAAAGCGGGACTTCAGATCGCTTCCTTTAATGGAGCAGAGCACCAATTGATTGTCAAAGGGCAGGAGCATCTGCAGCATCCCGTAGGTGACCTCGCCGCGATTCAGCTCGTAAGGACTGCGCACCGAGATAAATCCGCCGCCCAGCGCGATGTCGTAGTCCTCGCCCCAGCGCTCTGTGCCTACCTTGTAGTAGAGATCTGCCACCAGCTGCTTGATGGAGTTTGACGAGCGGTAGTAGGGGTTGTTGCCTACCATCCGATTGCCGATCTCCACCTGTTCCGCATACTTTTGCAGAAGCTCTTCCACGATGGGATCGTCAGCAAGGCTGCCATACACGTCGGAGGATACAAATTCTGCCGTGCGGACGCGGCTGCTGCCGCCCGCAAAGTTGATGCTGACCTCGGCGTGGGTGATGCCGCGATTCTCACCGCCGCCCTGCAGGTGATAGACGCCGCGGGAGTCCACCATGGTATAGCGTTGGTGGGTGTGGGCTTCAAAGACCAGATCCACCGATCCGTCCGAGAGGACGGGACCGTAATAGGAAGACAGCTTGGCGTCGGTGGCAAGGCTCTCGCCCGAGGACGAGGAGCCGTAGCCGTCGTGGAGGGAATAGACGATAAAGTCCGCGCCCTCGCTCCGCAGGCGCTCCGCTTCGGCTTTAACCAGTGCGGTCAGGTCGGGACCTACCTTGAAGTAGACGCCCTCTACCTTATCGGCGGCAATAGAGGAATAGCAATCGCCGATGGCTCCGATGATGCCGATCTGCGCGTCGCCGCGCTCTACGATCACCGATGCGTCGGCGTAATCCACGCGGGCGTTCGTCTCGCGGTCGTAGATGTTGATGGCGAGGAAGGGGAACTCTGCCGCTTCGACGTTTTTCTCGATGGGTGCCTCGCCCCAGTCGAATTCGTGATTGCCGAGCGTCATGGAGACGAAATCCAGAGAGTTCATCCATTCGGTGACGATGAGCCCCTCGGTGAGATTGGATTCTGAGCTGCCCTGCCACATATCGCCCGAGGAGAGAAAGATGGCGTGATCGTCCGCGGCAGCGGAGGTCTTCAGATAGGTGGTCAGCTCGTCCACACCGGGCTGGGCGTCGGTGTCGGCAAATTTGCCGTGGAGGTCGTTGATGGCGTAAAAGTCAACAGTGGCAAGCACCGAGCCCAGGCAGGAGTCGCATCTGCCGTCGTCGTTGCCGTCGGCGTGACCGATGCAGTCCTCGCCGAGGGGAGGCGCGGTAGTGACAGTAGAGGAGGAAGTGTCGGTCGTGGTGTTGGCGGCGTCTGTTGAGCGGTTGCAGGCACTCAGCAGAAGGAGCGCCGCCAGCAGAAGGGAAAGGAAGCGTTTTTTCATAGGTTTACCTCGGGAGATGAGCCGTCAGGCTTTCCGCTTTTTCAGCAGGAGCCACACGATGACGGCGGCGATCGCCGCTCCCGCAAGGGAGAGGGAAACGATCAGCAATACGGTGTGATCGGAGGTATCGTCCTCGGTCGTGTCGACTCTGTCGTTGGTGTTGTCGGTGTCGTCTGTATGGTTCGCGCTCTCGTGACCGCAGATGGTGCAGATCAGCCTGCCGGTTGCGTCATCGTACTGATGAACTTCAACGGGAGGATAGACCATTCCTTTTTCCAAAAACGCACCGCAATCGGCGCAGTAAACGTCGCCGGAGTAGCCTTCCTTGCAGGAGGGCTCGACGGCGTCTCGGTACTCCACGTTGGCGTGGGTGCAATCGGTAGGCGCGGTAGCGGGAGGCGGACCCTCAGGCGTAGTGTCGGGAGGCGTGATTTCGGGAGTGGTGTCGGGAGGGGTGACCTCAGGGGTGGTATTGGGAACCTCGGGGGTATCGCCGCCGTCGGATCCGCCGTTCTTTTGCAAGGTTGCAGAGGCAGTAGAATCGAACTGCGCAGTGCCGTTGTAGGCGGTCAGCTTGCCGGTCACGGTGACGGTATCGCCCTTGGCAGGAGTGCCGCCGCTCACGGGAGTGAAGTAGCACAGGATCGTGTTGGTGCCGTCGGAGACGGTAAATTTATACTGTCCCTCGGTGTAGGAAGAAGCCTGCGGATCGTCGGTGACGGTACCGGTGATGGTAGACTCATAGGGCAGGTACTCTTTGTTGGCAAGCCCGTTTGCCGCCGCGATCTGTCCTGCCAGCGTGGAGGGAATGACAACGGGGGGATCGGGGGTGATCTCAGGCGTAGTGCCGGGGATCTCGCCGCCTGCGGAGGTGCAAACGGTGAACCGATAGGCACGTCCCTGCGCGCTCATCGTGTCCCAGGTGAAGAAATCCACCGGCGTTTGGAAGGTGATGGTAACGGTGCCTCCGCTGACCGATGCGGTGGCGTTGCTATCGTTGAAGGAATTGCTCCAGGGCGTGACGTATTTGGTCTCCAGACCGGTGCAATCGATGACGATCTTGGTCATGCCGGGAGCGGTGACGGTGACCTTTGAGGATTTATAGAAGCGTCCGGGGTTGCAATAATCGCCGACGTTGGAGGTGGAAGCAGCCTTGTCGTTGGTGACGGTGATGCCGTTCTGCTTCCAGACCTGCTGACTTGCGGTATAGGCGGTGCGGTATGCTTTGTCGGTGAAGCTGATGGTAGCATCGGCACCGGGGATAACGACCCCTTCGGTCTCCACTTTACTGCAGACCGAGCAGGTGCGGGATTTGCCGCCGTCGGCGTTGGTGCTCCACTCCCCGAAGGTGTGATTGCCGGTGGCGGCGACGGTATTGCCCGATTTGATCTTCTTGCCGCAGTCCTTGCAGTAGGTGTCGCCCGAATAGCCCGCCTTGCCGCAGGTGGCGGCAGAGGCGTTCTTGACCTCGGTATTCTTGTGGGTGCAGGAGGGATCGTTGCCCTCGCCCTCTGCGGCTTCGCCCGAGGGAGTAGTCATCCCCTCGGGAATCTCTTCGCCAAACAGTAACCATGCGTATTCGGGATAGTCGATGAAGACGTTACGGTTGCCCTGAATGGCGCCGACCACCTCGTTTCTCCCCATTTCCCAGGTGTCTACCGGGTCCTGCTCGCACCAGTCCAGCAGAACGTCCACGCTCTGGAAGACGTTGGTGATATTGGCGCACTTGGGGTATTCATCCGCCCAGCGGACGTACAGATAGAGGCAGATGCGGGCAACGTCTCCCTTGACGTTGTCCAGAGGCTCAAAGTAGCCACCGGAGTAATAGCCGCCCAAGCTGCTACTGAGGTTTCCAAAAACCGATTTTCCTGAGCTAACGTTACCGTAAAGCATATTTCCTCTGGTGCTGTTGATCAGGCTTTCCGAGGGACGGATGTGGTGCAGATCAGCGCCTGCGCCCTTTGTTTCGAAGCCGCCCAAGCTCTTTGGCCAGACGTGTTCGCGATTCCAACCTTGACCGTTATTATAGGTACTGTTAGTTGTGGAATGAGAAGAATAGATGGTGACGATTCTGCCGTCGTTATTTTCGCAATCGGTTTTGACGGCGTAATTCTTGCAATCGTCGTAGGAGGTGATCCGATCGTGAGTGTCGGTCATCAGCTCTTCCAGCGTGTCGTAGAGCGCCTCCTCCGACAGCTCGGACAGCCTGTTGTAGGAATATTCGTTGCCGTAATAATCTGCGGCACCCGTTCCGTCCAGGGTGGTGCAGATCACGTCCCGCTGTCCGGAATTGGACTCGGTGGAATAGACGGCAGTCTGACTGCCGAATATGGGCAGCAGTCCCACGAGGGTAGCGAGCAGTAGCAAAACTGCGGTGGTGCGGATCAATTTTTGTTTCATAAACGTCCTCCGTCAGGGTTGTTCGGATCCAAACGATTCGAACGAAGTGTTATTTTTCATTATACCATAGATGGTGAAAAAAGTAAATAGATTTGCGCAGAAAGTTGCCGAATAATGTTGCTGAGCAGAGGGCAGAGACCGAACGCTCATGCAGGTGGAGGCTCTTGGCGGTGCGTGGTGGCAAACTGCACAAAAAAGCAGAGCGATCCGACGGAGGCGACGTACTCGTATTGTGCAATGTTACAAATGTGTTGATAAAATGTTACAAAGATGTGTCTGCGCGCTTGACATTTTTGCGGATTTGTGTTAAAATTTCAATAATCACAGTAGAAGTTGAGCGATTTCTGCTGTAAATCTATTATTTTGGAGGAAAAATATGAAAAAATTTGCATTCATTCTTCTTTTGATCGTACTGTGTGCATCGATGTCTGTTCTTGCTGTGTCTGCCGATGCAGTCATGGGCACCTGGACCAAGGTGAGTGACACCGAGTATTCTGTGCAAGATCACCAAAACGGTAACGACTACTTTGACTACTATGAGCTGGGCAAGAGTGAAGAGGTTACTCTGTCCGCTGATATTGTTGCCACCACAGGTGACCCTCAGCGAGGCTTCTTGCTGGGCGTGGTCGATCTCAACGAAGACGGTAAGATCACGGAAAACGGCGACCAATACTATCTGGTATGCTTCCAGAATAGCCGTATCAGCATTGAACGCAACGACCAGAGATGGGGCGACTGGGCGCAGACGAATATTGATACCGGTGTTGCTGCGGGCGAAACCTGCACCCTGAAGGTAATCTACAAGAAGGGTACTCTCCAGGTATATGCAAATGACAAGTTGCTTACTGTGTATTCTGATACCAAGCCTTGGAAAAATGGCACCGGCTTCGGTCTTGCTTACAAGTTCGGCGATAAGGCTACCTTTGCAAACGTATCTGTTGATACCGAGACTGCTGTAAACATCCCCCTCGGCGTAGGCGGCGTGGATGTTTCCAAGGCAGAAGACAATGTAAACTGGACTGTTGAAGACAACAAGTACACCCTGAACATTACCGAAAACGGTTACGGCAATGCAAGATTTGCTTCCTATGCGCTGGGCAACTCCGATAAGAAGGTCACCATTACCGGTAAATTCACCTTTGGTGAGCAGATTAAGTGGGGTGTTGACAATGGCGGTGACAATGGCTTCCTCTTTGCCATTGCCGATATGAACAACGACGGTAAGATTACCGAAGGTGGCGACTACTACTACCTGGTTGACGTTAAAGCCGACGCAGGTAACATTGGTATCGAAAAGAATCCGGGCAGATGGGGCGACTGGATTGCTGAATCTCCTGCGCTTGGTCTTGAAGTAGGTAAAGAGTATGAGGTTTCCGCAAGCTATGATCCTGCCACCGGTACTATCGTAGTTACCGTCGACGGTACTGAAGTTCTGAACTGGACCGATCCCAATCCTCTGTCCGGCACCGGATATGCCATCGCTTCCAAGACCTACGGCTTTGTAATGAGCGACGTAGCAGTTGTTGACGAGGCGGTTCCTCCCGTTGAGACTGAAGATGATCCCGCCAAGACTGAGGACCAGACTCCCGACCAGACCGAAGATAAGCCTGCCGAGACCGGCGATATGACCACTCTGGCTGCATCGGTTGCAGTTCTGGCACTGATCGGCACCGGCGTGATCGTTTCCAAGAAGCGTCGCTTCAACTAATTTCCGATCCAAACTCCCTCTCGAAAGAGAGGGAGTTTCCTATTTTGGTGGAGAGGCATACGCACATTTGACGGTCGTGGTAAAGTTGTCCAAAAAGCGGATGCGATTCGGATCAAAAAAACGTCGAAAATTGTGCATTGTGACGATTCTATTGATGGTTTATTACAAAAAAATGAATGCAACTTGACATTTTCTCGGATTTGTGGTAAAATTTCTACGATAGCAAGGGAATGACTTGTTGCCCTTGCAAATATATTTTTGTGGAGGAAAACATGAAAAAACTACTTTCTTTCCTGATCGTCGTTGCAATGTTGGCGTGTATGCTGCCTGTGATGGCGATTACCGCAGCAGATGAAGGTCCTGTACCGATCGCTACCAAAAATGGCACGGTTCTCACCGGTAAAGTTGTAGAGCCCAATCTGAAGGACTTCAACATCACCGATACCGAGCTGTCTCTGGGCGATTGCGACCAGGGCTATCTCATTTTTGATGACGAGATGAAGGCCGGCCGTCTGGAAGGCACGATTGTGACCAATGCCAGCAAGGATGTAACCGGAGTCGACAAAGGTTGCTCCGGCATCGTATTCGGTCTGACCGACAAGGGGAACGACCGGGTTTTCTGGGAGCAAGCAGATCAGGTCAGCATGTACTGGCTGATGATCGACGAGGTCAACCGTCTCCGTCTCTGCAGAGTTGGTGAAAACGCTAACTATGTCGGCGGTACATGGTACGATATGATCAATCCCGGTTCCGCTGAATGCTACGATTTTGACAACGCTGGCGTCGATGTGACCAAGGGCGTGAACATTGCGGCTGTATGGGATGGCAACGGCAATATCAAGTGCTACGCCAACGACCAGCTGATCTACGACATTACCGACCATACTCCTCTGACCGGTTCTCTGTACGGCGTTCGTATGAAGGCAAAGTCCGTTTCGGGCGCATACTTCACCTCGATCACCGCAACCGATTATGAGGATATCGCTGCCACCATCACTCTCGACGGCGATCTGTCCGACTGGATCGGCACCGATACTGTTCAGATCGTTGGTTCCGGCGACTTTGAAGGCAAAAAGGCTGTTTGGTACGCAGTGATGAGAGCCGACGGGCTCTACCTCGCTTGCGATGCTTACCATGATAAGTATATCACCGATATGGGTGAGTGGTGGAAGAACACCAACTTTGAAATGCATATCGGTGACAACCCTCAGGCGCAATACTGGGTTTCCGCCAGAGGCGCTGATGGCACTAAGGCATACGGTGCCAAGAGCGACAATGTAACTGACGCTATTATGATTACCGAAGAGCTTACCGATGCCGCTACCGCATACCACACCGTTACCGAGGTGTTCATTGCGAAAGACAAGCTTCCCGCTAACTCTCTCAATGCTGACGGCTCCATCAGAGTTGGTATGGCATGGAAGACCAATAATGATGTCGGCACCTACGATGACTGTAACAACGGCGGTACCAACGAGGTTGACAGCTGGTGGGCAGCTCCCGGTACTTATCCCAACGGCGGCAACAAGGCTGTTGTAAATGCTACCGGCGTTTACACCAAGGCAGTTTACAACGAAGAGTTCGGCGGCATCACCGCTACCTATTATAAGGCTCCTACCGTTAATTACGTTGCTACCATCGGTGAGGATAACCGTAGCGCAAGAGTCAGCTTTGATGGCAACGAGAAATTCGATGCTTCTATCGATGCCCTGATCAATGGCTCTATGCTTATGGCCGAGGAAAAGGTTACTTCGGTTACCTTGGGCAACGAGGCGAACTGGTACATCTACAAGTGGACCGGTACTATGACTGCTAAGGAAGCAGGCACCTACACTCTGATCGGTCGCAAGATCGATAACGGCTTCACTATGTTCGTAGACGGCGAAAAGGTTTACGAGTACTGGGGCGCATCTCACTGGTTCGACGGCGCTGGTGACCGTCTGGTTTCCAACGATGCATCCTTCACTCTGGAAGCGAACGAGACCGTAGACGTTGAGATCTACTTCCTTGAGTTGGACGGCGGCGACGCTCTTGAGATCTTCGCTACCACCACTCCTGACGACGCCAACTCCGGCTCCAACATCAACGACGCGTTCACCTTCAACCTGACCAGAGAGCACTACTCCACCGACAAGGCGAAGTGGGCGAACGATACCGTAGGTCGCGGTAACGGCGACAACGGCGGTCAGTGCGAAGATCAGAACTTTAAGTTTGATTCCTCCATCGACAAGCTGATGGACGTTCTGGTAGAAGGCGAGACCAAGACTGTTGCAACCTTTGAAAATGCACTGATCGGCGATGACGCTTATGTGATCAAGTACACCGGTATGCTGGTTCCCTCCGTATCCGGCAGCTACACCTTCGGCGCAACCGACGTGGACAACGGCTTTATGCTGGAGATCGCCGGCGAGCGTGCATACGAGTTCTGGGCAGGCTACTCCTGGAACGATAACACCGGCAACACCTATAATAAGTCTGTTGACCTGGAAGCAGGTAAGGCATACGAATTCACCGCATACTTCCTGGAGACCAACGGCGGTGAGGCTCTGAACCTGAACTGCTCTATCGACGGCGGCGACAAGGTCCCCGTAAACACTGTACTGGCATACTATTCCGAGTGTCCCAATCACGTCTTCAGCGAGGCAACCTGCGTTGCTCCTGCAACCTGTGCTACCTGCGGCGAAACCGAAGGCGAAGTAGATTCCACCAACCACGTTGGCGAGACCGAGCTGAAGAATGCTAAGGACGCAACCTGTACCGATGCAGGCTACACCGGTGATACCTACTGCAAGGATTGTGGCAACAAGATCGCTGATGGCGAGGAGATCGCT
>JAFTPF010000091.1 GCA_017463445.1 Clostridia bacterium | reverse complement strand
GAACGTGGAACGATACTTTGCCGAGCTGTTCAGCGCACGGCAAGCCTTGCTCCCTTGGCTAAACTGAACAGACTACACCCCGCTGTCCAATGGCAGCGGGGTTAGTTTATGGCGTACGCGGGATTATTGGGCGGGTACCATTCTCCGCGGGATACCGGAGTGTTATTGACTTTTATTTGATTGTGTATTATAATAATGGCAGATCACAATTGTTTCATCCACTACAGGAGGTTTTTCTATGGGTATTATATTTGCACTGTTGCTCTTTCCCTGCTTTTCCTGTGCGGCATTCATCGCATCCTTGATCATGTTCTTGCGCACACCGAAATCCGATGTGGAAAACCGAAAAAAGAACCGCTCTTCGCTGATCACCTCCGCCATCGTATTCGGTGTTAGCTTAGCGATCCTCGCTTCCTTGGTTATCTTCGCCATGCTGGCGCTCGCACATATGTAAGGAGGAGATTTGATGAGTGATAAGCTTTTTCGCAGGATTCTGCTTGCCCTGATCGCGCTTTGCCTTGTGGGCACGGTCGCGCTGGTGGGCTATTCCCTTTACCTTCGCACCGACTGTTCGATCATCTCCTACATTGCCAATGAAAGCTGGTGAGATGATGAAGATCGATCGACTCAAGCTCGTCCGTCAGATCGGTATTCTGCTGGCGGTGGCGGCGGTATTTGCTTCCTTCAATTTTGCCGTTTTTGAACTGTTTACCAAGCGCTGTCTTCCCTCCTACGGTGAAGGAATGCAGGCAAAATCTATTGAACTGGATCAGTATCTTCCCTTTGAAGAGGATTCCAAGATCGTGAAGCTGAAGTCCGATCTGGCGCTGACCGGCGATCTTCCCGTCATCGACGGTGCGGCGGCATTGTATCCGATCTTCTCCGCGTTCGTCCACGCTAATTACCCCGAATCGTCCGTAGAGTTCGACGGCGAAAGCTTTACCGCAGACAGCAAGCTACAATACACCAACACCCGCGGCGCGTATCAGCGGATTGTGGACGGGGACATTGACATCGCTATCTGTGCAGTTCCGTCGGAGGAACAGCTCGCCTATGCCGAGGCGGCGGGGGTAGAGCTGGAACTGGTTCCCATCGGCCGGGAGGCGTTCGTATTTTTGGTGAACTCCAACAATCCGGTGGATAACCTGACCGTGGATCAGATCAAAGACATCTACGCGGGTAAGTACAGAAACTGGAAAGAGCTGGGCGGTCCCGATCGGCTGATCTCTCCTCTCACCCGAAACGAGGGCAGCGGAAGTCAGACGGCTCTGCTGAACTTTCTCGGAGACACCGAGATCGCTCCCGATTACGATAGCCTTCTGGGAAGCGCCATCGGCTTCTCCTTCCGCTTCTATGTGGAAGGAATCGTGGAAGACGGCAGCGTGAAGATGCTGGCGCTCAATGGCGTCTATCCCAGCGCAGAGAACGTGGCGAACGGAAGCTATCCCATCATCAGCGAAATCTATGCGGTCTACCGCAAGGATGATCCCAACGAAAACGTGAAGCTGTTGGTGGATTGGATGCTGTCCGAGCAGGGACAGCAGATCGTGGAGGAAAGTGGGTATTGCAGAGTCGGGTAAACACCTGACAATGGTGTTGACATACTGCTCTGTTTGTGTTACAATACAATCAGTAAAATGCTTTGAGATACTACTCATCGGAAGGAAAACTGCTATGAAACGGTTCAATTCTACCGCTCTTTCGGCTCTGCTGATCGCCATTTTGCTATTGTGCGCGACTCTTGTTTCGTGTACCTCGTCATCCGATACGGAAAAGGTTACGGATGATACCGAACAGACAACAGGCAACAGTAACAACTCCGTCAACGATCCCGTTACTGCCGGCTCCACTGTCCGTTACGGTATGATGGGACACTTCCCCATTTCGCTGACCGAGAACGTCTACAACTCTGACGGACAGCTCCTCAGCGGCACCGCCCTAGACAGCTTTAGTCTGGCACCCGATTATGTGAATCTGAGATACGTCACGAACAGACAGTTCGTCTATGAAAACGGTCAATTGATCGCAGTTTACGCCAATCAAAAGAAGATCCCCGTCGCGTACGACGAAAACACCCACAAGGCAAGCGGATCCGCGCAATACAGCGAGTCTGAGCTGATCAAAGCAGAGATCACCTTCAACGATCGGAATATATTGATCAAGGAAGATTATTATCAAAACGGTGAGCTTTCCATCACCTTTGAGTACGATAAGAACGGAAATATCATCAAAGAACTGCGCCACAGCAACGATTTTGCAATGAATCTCGCTTACGCAGAGGAATCGTTTACCTTCTTCGTCCGATATGTAAACTTGACAAGCTATCCCCATATTTGCTATCAGAAATCCGTCCCCCTATCGGGACGGATTTCTGATCATTTTTCAATAATTTATCAAATCTCTTGCAATCAAATTGCAAATTCATGCACTTATATGGATGAAAGGAGTGAAGCAGTATGAAATCTGAGCATCTCGAAGAGCAGTATCTGACCCTCTACACCGAGCAGTTCATGGAGAAGGTGTTTTACTTTTGCCTGCGGAAATGCGGAACGCAGGATGCGGCGGAGGAGCTCGCCGCCGACATTTCGCTGAACATTATTTCGGCGATCCGCAAAGGACAACTTCCCCATTACTTTACATCGTGGGTCTGGCAAATAGCACGTAATCGCTATGCCCGCTGGGCAGATGCAAAGCATCGCCGCGACGAATCGGTATCCGGAGCCGATCTCGCCGATTTTGCGGACACCTTGGCTGACGAAGAGCCCTCGCCTGAAGATGCGTTGGTATCGCGGGAACAGCTTTCCCTGCTCCGCCGCGAGCTCGCGTTCATCGGCGAAGAGTATCGCACTCTGCTGGTTGCCTACTACCACGAGAACCGACGGATCGAAGAGATCGCCCGCTCGCTGGGAATCCCCAAAGGTACTGCCCTGTCCAGACTGCAACGCTCCCGAAAAATTCTGAAAGAAGGTATGAATATGGCAAGAGAATTTGGTATCAGAAGTTACAAACCCGAGGATATCGCGTACAGTACCAATTGCGCGAAAACCGGAAGCAAGAATCAGCCCTACAGCATTATGGAGCACGACCTCTACACCAACATCCTGCTGGAAGCGTACGGCAATCCTTCCACTGCCGAAGCACTGGCGATGGAGCTGGGCATTGCGCTCCCTTATATGCAAAGCGAGCTGAATTATCTCACTCGTGAAACTTTACTCGTCAAAAACGGCGACAAATACGAGACTGCGATCCCTATTGTCAGCCGAAGTGCGCAGGAGCAAGTGCATATTGCGCAGCTGACGATCGCTCCAGATCTTATGCGAGCATTGGGAAAATTTGTGGAACGGCTGAACGATGCTTTTGAGGCGAATGGGTATGCGTATTACGGCAATTTCCAAGACTTTGAAAGCGCAAAGTGGACACTCCTGATGCTTGCATTCGACTACTTCATTCGCAAAAATCCTCGCAGGCACGGTTTCACAGCCCGTCCCGACGGCGGAAAGTGGGATATAGTCGGCTATCAGACCAACAATATCGTAGAACCTTACTTCGTAGGCAATCACGGAAGCGGCAATTGCTTTCAGCAGTTCAAATATTGCTTTGACGGCATCGCAGAACGCACGCCGAATCGACTGAGCGACGAGGATTGCAAGATCCTTCGAGATTGCGTCTGCGGCAAGATCGATCTGCAGAAGAAGGAAATTTTGGATACATTGACCGCGTACGGTTATCTTCGTCGAGAGGGAGAAACATATCTGCCCACCGTTATGGTGCTTCGCAAAAGCGAGATCAAACGGATTGCAGAGGAGTTCGATGATAATACCCGTTCCGAGTTGACCGCGCTTGCAGATCAGGCAAGAGAGTTGTTTGCAAAACTCCATCGCCAAATTTCCGATACGATCAAAGCCGATCTTCCCGCACGCTTTGCTGAGGACGATCAGCAGTATCGGACGGTTGTCGAACACTGCTATCACAGCCGTGGGTATGTGATGGCGGAAGCACTGCGATCCGGTTGGCTGAAGCCCGCGGATGAAGTGAGTCCTGCTATCGGCGCGCATCTCTTCCTGTTTGACGGATAAGCGCTCTTGACAAGTTCTCCAAAATCTGTTATAATAAATCCGTCCTTTCCGGACGGATTTATTTATTTGAGGTGAACTTATGCAACTGATCAATTGCCCTATTCATCCTACCCAGCCCGATCCCTATATCATCAAATCGGGCGGAAGATACTACATCTATGCCACCGGTGTGGACGGCGTGCACGCTTACGCTTCCGATTCCCTGCTGGGTGAGTGGAAATATTGCGGTAACATTTTTTCCTACAAAGATTACAAGGAATACTGGGCGCCTGCTGTGATCGAGCTGGAGGGGAAATTCTACCTCTACTGCTCCATCGTCATCGATGATGCCGAGCCCGATCCTGCCGATCATCATCATATTATGCACGTTTCGGTTGCAGACTCGCCTATGGGACCGTTCAGCGAGCCCAAACCTATTCTGCCGCCCTTCTCTATCGATCCCCACGTGGTGCAGACTGAGGCGGGGCTGTTCATCTACTACTCCACCAATCACTATGACGTGAATCGTGTGGGCACCTGCATCGTGGTGGATCGTCTGCTGGATCCCTTCACCCCCGAAGGCAAGCCCGTGACTGTGGTGGAGCCTACGCTGGATGAGGAGATCTTCCTCCGTGACCGTTTCAAAGAAGGTCAGCACTGGCACACCATTGAAGGGGCATTCCACTTCATCGAGGGCGATTGGCAGTATCTGATGTATTCCGGCAATTGCTACGAAAAGCCCACCTATTACGTTGGCTACGCTCGCGCCAAGACAAACGAGCAGGATTTGACCAAGGTGAAGTTTGAGAAGTATCCCGATGCCAATACTTATCTCCCCGTACTTTCTGCCAACGATTTTGAGGAAGGCACCGGTCACCACTCCATGATCAAAGAGGACGGACAGTGGTATGCCATCTACCACGGCAGAGACTACGGCGCCGAAGACTCCACCGGTGAACGCAGAAACGCACGCATTTGCAAGATCAACGTTTGCGATGGCGTGCTGACTGCAGAGCGGTACAAGGATAAGCTGTAATGTGAACTGAGAAAACCACCCCGAGGGGTGGTTTCTGAGTGTCGAAAAAGTCCATTG